>DATMGQ010000220.1:0-8569 GCA_035555395.1 Acidimicrobiales bacterium | reverse complement strand
AGAACTCGATCTGGTTCGATGCCAGGCGCAGGCCCCGCTTGCGGAGCTCGGCGTCGAACTTCTTGGTCTCCGACACCGAGTAGTTCGAGACGCCGACGGCCCGCACCAGGCCCGCCTGGTGGGCGGCGGCCAGGGCCTCGGCGAGGGCGCCGTGGCCACGCAGGCTCACCGGTCCGTGGATCTGGTAGAGGTCGACCCGCTCGAGGCCGAGGCGCTCCAGCGAGGCGCGCAGCGAGGCGAGCAGCGCCGGCCGCACGTTCACCTTCCACGGCACGGGCATGAACTTGGTGGCGAGCTGCACCCGCTTCGCCCGCTCCGGGTCGCCAGCGAGCAGCCCGCCGATGATGCGCTCGCTCTCCCCGTCGCCGTAGACCTCCGCGGTGTCGAAGAACGTCGCCCCGGCATCGATGGACGCGGCCCACGCCTCGCGGATGGTGTCACCTGACGTGGCCGCGTCGTAGGTGCCGTAGCCCCAGGTCTTGGCGTCGCCCCATGCCCAGGTCCCGACCCCCATCGCGGGGATCGCCACCTCGGTGCCGGCCAACGTGAACCCTTCGGTGCCCATCGCCGCAACGTACCTCCGCGGGAACCAGGCTGGAGGACTCGACGTCGGAGGAAGGTGCTCTCCGTGAAGCGAACCCACCGGATCCCCCTGGCCGTCGCCCTCGCCCTCGTGACGATCGGCGCGGCCTCCTGCGGCGCCAGCGCCGGCCCCGAGGTCATCAGCGACCCGCGCCCGACCTCCACCACGTCGGAGCCCACGCCCGATCCGGCCGGCGGAGACGAGATCGTCTGGCAGGAGTTCACCCGCGGCGGCTTCGTACCCGCCGAGCTCGCCCTCGGCCAGGTCCCCGCCGTCACCATCTACGCCGACGGGCGGATCATCGTGGCCACCCGCGACGCCGACTTCGGCGCCGACACCGCGGTCGACCTGCAGGAGGACGAGATCCCCGCCGCCGACCTCGAGGCCTTCCTGGCCGATGCCGAGGGGTCCGGGCTCTTCCGGCCCGGCACCGACTACGGCGACCCGATGATCACCGACCTGCCGTCCACGTCGGTCACGCTCCGCACCGGCGGCGTCCCCGCGACCGTCGACGTCTACGCCCTCGAGCACGAGCTCGACCACACCGTGGGCGGGGTGTCCGCGGAGCAGGCGGCGCGGCGGGCCGAGCTGAAGCAGCTCCTCGCCGAGGGCCGTGCCCTCGCCACCGATCCGAAGCCCTACGTGCCCGAGCGCGTCCGGGCCAACCTCTTCCCGCCCCCCACCGTCGAGCCCGACGAGGACCCGGTGGCGTGGCCCGGCCCGCCGAGATCCGCGTTCCCCGAGCTCACCGACGACACCACCACGTCGTGCCTCGTCATCGAGGGCCCCGACGCCGCCGAGGTCGCCGCCGCCTCCGCCGAGAACGAGGACGGCTTCTGGACGATCGACGGCGCGGTCGCCCAGATCACCGTCACCCCGCTCCTCCCCGGCAACGAGGGCTGCCCGCCCCGCTGACCGCGCCTCGTGATCAGGCGGTGGGGACCTCGGCATCGGGGTGCTCGGCGAGGATGCCGCGGAGGGCCTTCGCCCCGCGCTCGAGCTCGACGCACGCGCCCACCCAGCCGATGAAGACGAGCAGGAAGAACCCGATCACCCAGCCGTTGCCGACCTCGCGGCCCACGACGAGGTTCCACCAGTCCGGGTCGGTGCCGGCGAGCGGGCGGTCGGCGAGCGCCACCACCGCGCCCACCGCGACGGCCGTCGTCGCGGCCACGCCGACGAGGTTGATGCGGGCTCGGCGCAGGTGCTCGGCCGGCTCGCCCCACCCGGCGCCCACGCACCAGCGCTGCACGAACGCGGCGTAGAAGAGCACACCGGCGACGAACGTGAACAGCACGACCAGGCTCAAGCCGCCAGGCTCGACGCCGAGCCAGCCGGCGATGCCGAGGAGCGTGACCACCACGGCGGCCGCCGACGCGTTCCGCAGGCCCCGCCGACCTTCGGGTGTGGCGGCGACCTGGTCGAGCCCGAACAGGGCCCACACCATCAGCGCGCCGAACAGGGGCAGCAGCACCGCCTGGCCGCTGATGCGCGGCTGGAGGACCAGCCCGAGGATGAACACCCGGCCGATCCGCTTCAGGACCGCTTCGACCTCCCCGGCGCGCATGGGCGGCGACGCTACCGGTCGCCTCTCCCCCCACCGAACTCCGGGCCGCTCCCCGCCGGAGCCAGCGGCGTCCCGGCACGATGATCGGCGCGGAGCGGGGATCTGACGGGTCGTCAGCAAAGTTCGGCAGGCCTCGGTAGGGTCGGCGCGATGGCTGATCAGGGGACCATCCAGACCGTCGTGTGGGGCACCGGGAACATGGGGCGGGCCGCCATCCGGGCCATCGACGCCCACCCGGGCCTCGAGCTCGCGGCGGTGCTCGTCGCCAACCCGGAGAAGGTCGGGCGCGACGCCGGCGACCTCGCCGGGCTCGATCGCACCCTCGGGGTCACCGCCACCGCCGACGTCGACGCGGTGCTGGCCGATGGTCCGGCAGCCATCGCGTACATGGCCTCCGGCGACATCCGCCCCGACGAGGCCGTGGCCGACGTGTGCCGGGCGCTGCGCACCGGCGCGGTCGTCGTCACGCCGGCGATCTACCCGCTGTACGACCCGGCGAACGCGCCGGCCGAGATCATCGACCCGGTCCGTGCCGCGGTCGCCGAGGGCGGCGGGGCCCTCTTCGTGTCGGGCATCGACCCGGGCTGGGGCAACGACATCCTCCCGGCCCTGCTCACCAGCGTGTCGAGCACCGTCGACCAGGTCCGGTGCCAGGAGATCTTCGACTACTCGACCTACGACCAGCCCGACTCGGTCCGCTACCTCGTCGGCATGGGCCAGCCCATGGACTACGAGCCGATGATGGTGGCCCCCACCGTCCCGACGATGGTGTGGGGCGGGCAGGTCCGGCTGATCGCCCGGGCGCTCGGCGTCGAGGTCGACGAGATCCGCGAGACCCTCGAACGGCGCGAGCTCGCCGAGACCGTCGAGAACGTCATGGGCACGTTCGAGGCCGGCACCCAGGGCGGGTTGCGCTTCGAGGTCCAGGGCATCGTCGACGGCGAGCCGGTGATCGTCGTCGAGCACATCACCCGCATCCACCCCTCGGTCGCGCCGGACTGGCCCTCGCCCGCCGACGGCGGCGCCGGCGCCCACACGGTCGTCATCGAGGGCCGCCCCCGCATCACCCTCAGCCTCGAGGCCGAGGAGGAGGGCGGCAACCGGGCGGCCGGCGGCAACGCCACCGCGGCCGGCCGCCTCGTCAACGCCATCCCGTGGCTCCGGTCCGCCGGGCCCGGCGTCTACGACGCGCTCGACGTCCCGCTCACCCCCGCCACCGGCAAGCTCGGAAGGAAGGCCACCGCATGAAGATCGAGCCCGCAGGCATCGAGGTCCCCGACGGCAAGGACCCCATCTTCTACGTGTGGGGCGAGATGGTCCCCGGCATCGGCGTCGCGGCGTCGATGTTCGCCCAGAGCGTCTACGAGCACACGACCCTCGGCCTGCGCGAGTTCGAGGCCGCGCGCCTGCGCATCGCCCAGATCAACGGGTGCCTGTTCTGCCAGGACTGGCGCACCGAGCGCGACGGCGAGAAGGTCGAGGACTCGTTCGACACGGCCGTCGAGGCGTGGCGCACCACCGACGCCTTCGACGACCGCACCCGCCTCGCCGCCGAGTACGCCGAGCGCTTCGCCATCGACCACCACAGCATCGACGCTGCGTTCTGGGAGCGGATGAACGCCCACTACAC
Organism: Acidimicrobiales bacterium; assembly: GCA_035555395.1. Classification (GTDB taxonomy): domain Bacteria; phylum Actinomycetota; class Acidimicrobiia; order Acidimicrobiales; family Iamiaceae; genus Aquihabitans. The sequence continues at coordinate 4,789 of DATMGQ010000220.1, read as the reverse complement.
GCAGCAGGAGATCGTGGAGCTGTCGATGTGCCTCGGCTCGTGGATCAGCTTCGGCCGCCTCAACCACGTGCTCGGCCTGGACTCGGCCTGCACCCTCCCCAGCCACGCCGCCAAGCACTGACGGCGGCGATGCCGCGTCAGCCGTCGTCGACCAGGGCGGCGGCGAAGACGCCTTGGGCCGCGGCGAGCAGCGGGGCCTGGGCGATGGGCAGCCACGAGCACCGGTACCGGCGGGCGACACCGCCTTCGTCGGGGGCGAGGTGGTCCCACGCGTCGCGCTCGTCGTCGGTGGCGAGCTGGACGAAGTGGCGGCGCTGCACCGGACGGCCCGGCCACGCCACCTCATCGGCGCCCAGCACCCGCACCACCCGGAGGTCGGTCAGACCGGTCTCCTCCTCCGCCTCCCGCAGGGCGCCGTCGGCTGCCACCTCACCGGGCCGGAGCGAGCCCGCCGGCACCTGGAGCCCGGACTGCCAGAGCGGGTCGGCGTCGTCGACGTGCAGGAACACGAGGATCGACCCGCCCCGCCGGATGTAGGCGACGACCTTCTGCTCGACATCGCGGGGCACGTCAGGACCCTACGGGCGGACGGTCGGGGAAGCGCGCGAGGTACGCCGACGCCCGGGGCCGTGGGTCGTGGGCGAAGAACCGGGGTGCCCGGCGGAGGCCGTCGGCGCAGAACGCGTCCAGGTCGCCGTCGAGGTCGTGCTGCTCGTAGGCCCAGCCCGGCTGCGCGTCCGTCCACGCCGCCTCCGTCACGGCGAGCAGCTCGGCCTCGGGCGTCCAGCCGTTGAAGTCGAACGCCCAGTCGCCGTCGACGACGTAGACGTGGCTGCCGGTGAAGCCTGCCGCCGGCTCGATGAGCCGCAGCACGAGGTCGTGGTCGGGGTGCTGGTCCCGGAACGTGAACGCCAGGATGTGGCACGCGCCCGACGCGAAGAACGCCTCGTCCGTGCGCTGCCACGCCAGCTCCGGGTCCGCCCGCTCGGCCTCGGTGCGGGGGAACCGGGTGGTGGGCACGTAGGTCACCCGCCCACCTTGCCCCATCGGGTTGCCGTTCAGTCCGGGACGGTGGACTCGGCGCCGAGGAACTGCTGGAACCAGTAGCCGGTGTCCTTGATGGTGCGCTGCTGGGTGGCGAAGTCGACGTGGACGAGGCCGAAGCGCGGGTCGTAGCCCTCAGCCCACTCGAAGTTGTCCATCAGCGACCAGCAGAAGTAGCCGTGCACCGGCATCCCGTCCTGGACCGCCCGGCGGACCTCGGCCAGGTGCGCTTGGTAGAAGGCGGTGCGGCGCTCGTCGTGCACCCGGCCGCCGGTGAGCACGTCGGGGTACGCCGATCCGTTCTCGGTCACGTAGAGGCGGGGCACCTTGCCGTAGGCGTGGAACCGCTCGATCGACTCGTAGAGCCCGTCGGGCTGGACCTCCCAGCCCATCGCGGTGATCTCGTAGTTGCGGAAGTCCCGGCTGATCCACGGGACGCCGCGCAGCTTCGGCACCGGCCACGGCTTCACCAGCTGCCGCTGGTAGTACTGCACGCCGATGAAGTCCCAGTCGACGACGATCGCCCGGTCGTCGCCGGGACGGATGTGCTTCTCGACGCCGGCGATGATCGGCGAGTCGTCCACCGGGTAGCCGAGCCCGAAGTTCGGCTCCCAGAAGATGCGGTTGGCGATGACGTCGATGCTCGCCTTGGCGGCGCGGTCGCGGGGCGTGTCGCGCTTGGAGCGCATCGGCGTGACGATGTGGGTCGTGCCGACGTTGGCGCCGGGCACCTTCGCCCGCAGCACGTTCGCCCCGACGGCCTGCGCCAGGTTCACGTGGTGGGTGCCGGCCAGGTACTTCCGCAGCGAGCGGGTGCCGGGGGCGTGGACGCCGAGCAGGTGGCCGACCACGAGGAAGCTGCACGGCTCGTTGAAGACCATCCAGTCCTTCACCCGGTCGCCGAGGCGGTCGGCGACGACGCCGGCGAACTCCTCGAACCAGCCGACGATGCTGCGGTTGGCCCAGCCGCCCTGGTCCTGGAGCGCCTGCGGGAGGTCCCAGTGGTACAGCGTCACCCAGGGGTCCACGCCGCGCTCGAGGCACGCGTCGACGACCCGGTCGTAGAAGTCGAGCCCGGCCTCGTTGACCCGGCCCGTGCCGTTCGGGAGGACCCGGGGCCACGAGATCGAGAACCGCTGGGCGTCGAACCCGAGGGTCTTCACCAGGTCGGTGTCGGCCTCGTACCGGCGGTAGAAGTCGCAGGCGGTGTCACCGGTGTCCTTGTTGCGGATCCGCCCGCCGCCGTGGGTGAACGTGTCCCAGATCGACGGGCCCTTGCCGTCGACGTCCCAGGCCCCCTCGACCTGGTAGCTGGCGTGGGCCACGCCCCACGTGAAGTCGTCGCCGAAGTCGGCCTTGGCCAGATCCGTCATCCCGCCAGTTAATCCGCTCGACGGAGGCGGCCGATCAGCCAGCCGCCAGCTTGGTCAGGAAGTCGGCGGCGAGCGGGGCGGCGACCTCGCCGCCGAAGCCGCCGTCCTCCACCAGGACCGCGAAGGCGATGTCGCCCTGGTAGCCGGTGAACCAGGCGTGGGTCTGCGGCGGGGACTCGGTGCCGAACTCGGCGGTGCCGGTCTTTCCGGCCACGTCGCCGCCGGGCACGCCGGCCAGCGCGGAGCCGGTGCCGTCGGTGACCACGCCGCGCATCAGCGACCGCAGGTCGGCGATGGCCTTCGCCGGCAGCTCGGCGCCGGGGTCCGGGTCGGGGTCGTCGGGGTCGACGACGAGCCGCGGCTCGACGCTGCGGCCGCTGGCCACGGACGCAGAGGCGAGGGCGACGTTGAGCGGGCTGGCCTCGACCTTGCCCTGGCCGATCATGTTGGCGGCGTGCTCGGTCTCGCTGTCGGTGGCGGGGACCGACGCCTGGGCGAGCGGGACGCCGAGGTCGAGCGCTCGGTACCCGAGCTTCGCCGCCGTGTCGGTGAGCTGCTCGTCGGTGATGGTGCGCGACTGGCCCACGAACGCGGTGTTGCACGAGTCGGCGAAGTCCTTGCTGAACGGCACCGAGCCCAGCACCTCGCCCTCGGCGTTGGAGAACTCCTTGCCCACGACGATGGTGGCCGGGCAGTCGACCACGGTCTCGGGGGTCAGCCCGTTCTCGAGCAGGGCGAGGGCCGAGGCGATCTTGAACGTGGAGCCCGGCGGGTACTTCCCGATGAGCGCCCGGTTGTAGCCGTCGGCGCCCTCCGGCCCGTTGGAGACCGCGAGCACGTCGCCGGTGCTGGCGCGGATGGCGACGAGCGCCGCGGGCTTGGGCGCGGTGGCCATGACCTCGTCGGCGGCGGCCTGCACCTCGGGGTCGAGGGTGATGGTGATCGACTCGCCGGTCTTCGTGGGGAAGTCCTTCAGGACGTACGCCTCCCGACCCGACCCGTCGGCGGGGGCCACGCGGATCGAGAGCCCGGCCTGGCCCGCCAGCGCGACGTCCTGCGACCGCTGGATGCCGGAGAGGCCGGTGAGGTCGCCTTCGGCGATGCGCCCGTCGGAGTCGGCGGCGATCTCGGCGGTGGCCGGGCCGATGGTGCCGATGACCGCCCGGGCGAAGTCGCGGGTGGGCGCCAGCGGGATCTCGTCCTCCTGGAGGACGACGCCCGGGAGCGCCTCGAGCTGGGCGCGGACCGGTCCGATCGCCTCCTCGCGCAGGGTGATCACCGAGATCAGGTCGGTGTCGTTGCCCGCTTCGACCCGCTGCACCAGAGCGGCGCTGTCGACGCCGACGAGGTTGGCGACCTGCTGCGCAGTCGAGGTGCGGTCGACGGTGGCGCCGGGCTGGATGCCCACCATGACGACAGGTCGGAGGGACACGAGCGGCTTGCCGTCGGGCCCGAGGATCTCGCCGCGCGCCGCGGGGAGGCGCACGGTCTGGAGGGTGTCGCCCTCGGCCAGGCGGGGGTGCACGACCGCGGGCGTCCAGTCGACGAGCCACGTGCCCTCGCCGGCGCCGGTGCCCTCGACCAGCTCCACCGTCGTGTCGTAGCTCCACGCCCGAGCCGGATCGACCTGCCAGGTGACGTGCAGGGCCGCGGCGACGCGGCGGCCGCCGTCGCCCTCGTCGGCCGGCACGTCCTCGAGCGAGGTGACCTCGACCTTGGCCGGCTTGCCGGCCACACCCGAGCCGAGGCCGGCGGTGATGGCGAGCGACTTGGCGTTGACGTCGCCGTCGCTCTCGACGAACAGGACGTCGCTGAGCTTGCCGGCGGCCCAGTTCCGGGCGAACGCATCGGCCGCCTCCGCCGCTGGGTCGCCGTCCTTCATGCCGGGGCGCGACGGCTCGTCCTCGGACCCAGCCACCTGGAACCAGACGACCGCAGCCGCCACCAGCACCAGGACCACCACGACCGCTCCACCGATCAGCGCGCCGCGCCTGCTCTCCACCCATCACCTCTCACGCTGTCCAGCCAGGGAAAAGCTACCGATCCGTCCGAAGGTTCCACCTGCGCCTTTCGGTTGCAACCTGCGCGCGATCCGATGACGACGGCGCCCACGCGGCGTACGGTCCCGCCCACGCCCCGGATCGATCGAGGAGCCGAACCGTTGCCCAGACTGCGCCAGGTACCCAGAGCCGAAGCCGCCGACGGGATGGTCACCGTCATGTACGACTTCATCTTCGGCGACCGCGACCCCGTCGCCGAGCCGGGCCTGAACAACGGCACGCCCGGCAACTGGTGGACCGTGGTGGCCCAGAGCCCGGAGCTGATGGAGCACTGCGTGAGCGGGTTCGCGTTCTACCGCTCCGAGGAACGCG
>DATMGQ010000219.1:0-4652 GCA_035555395.1 Acidimicrobiales bacterium | reverse complement strand
CCACGGCGCGCCCCGGTTCGCAGCGGTCCACAGCATCGACGAACCGGAACGGCGGACGGTGCGGGAGCCGTGCGACGAGCTCGTCGGAGGAGCGGCCGTCGGGGGGCGTCGGGTCGGGGAGGGCGGGGTCGGCCATGACGGCTCGGACCCCCGTCCGGGGCACTTGGTGACATCGCGAAAGCCCAGGTCAGCGGCTACCCACGGGTAAGTTCTGGGTTACCCGCGGGTACGGTGAAACCCTTCCGCGACGCCCCTTGTCTCAGGCCTCCGTACCTGAAGCGAAGGAGCAGAACGTGGGCGTTGCGGTGGTCTTCCCCGGCCAAGGCAGCCAATCGGCAGGAGCGGGGCGAGCGTGGCTCGACCATCCCGCCTGGTCGGTCATCGAGGAGGCCGAGGCGGCCACCGGGCTCGACCTGGCGCACCTCGTCCTCGATGCGTCCGACGACGAGCTCCGACCGACCCGGGAGGCGCAGCTGTCGGTGCTGCTGAGCTCGCTGCTCGCCTGGCGCGGGCTGGAGCCGAGCCTCGACCGCACCGCCCTGGTGGCCGTCGCCGGTCACTCGCTCGGCCAGATCACCGCCCTGATCGCGGCCGAGGTGGTCGGCGTCGCGGATGGCATCCGCCTCGCCGTGGCCCGCGCGGAAGCGACCTCGGCCGCCCAAGCCGCCCGGCCCGGGGCGATGGTCGCCCTGCTCGGCGGCACCGAGGACCAGGCCCTCGCCGCGTGCCGGGCCGCACCCGACCAGGCGTGGGTGGCGAACGTCAACGGCGCCGGCCAGGTCGTGGTGGGCGGCGCTCCCGAGGTGCTCGACCTGGTCGCCGCCGAGGCCGAGGCGGTCGGCGTGCGGCGCGTGCGGAAGCTCGCCGTCGACGGCGCGTTCCACACGCCGCTGATGCAGCCGGCGGCCGACGCGCTGCTCGACGAGCTGGGCTCGATCCGGTTCGCGCCGCCGACGATCCCGATCGTGACCAACGACGGCGTCGCGGTGAGCGACGGCGAGGGCTGGCCCCAGCGCCTCGCCGACCACCTGGTCCGCCCGGTCCGGTGGGACGCCGTCGTCGGCGAGCTGGTCGACCGGGGTGCCGACACGATCCTCGAGGCCGGCCCGGGCACGACCCTCACCGGCCTGGCCGGGCGCATCGCCCCCGACGTGAACGCCCGCTCGATCGCCGCGCCGGACCAGCTGCCGCTCGGGGTGGAGCGATGACCTCGGTCCACGCCACCAACGACGGCGACGACACCCGCATCGACGTCCGCCTCGTGATCGCACCGAGCGCCGGGGTGTTCCACCCCGGCGCCGTCGGCGAGGTCACCACCGAGGGCGAGCTGGTCGAGGCCGGCGGCCTCCTCGGCCACATCGACGGACCCGGCCGGAGCGAACCGGTGACCAGCTTCTGCGCCGGCTTCCTGGTGCGGTTCGTCGCCGTCCCCGGCGAGCGGGTTCGCCTCCACCAGCCGATCGCGTGGCTCCACCCGCACGACCAGCTGGCCAGCCACCCCCGGGCTGCATCGTGACCGCCGTCGACGCCCGAGCCGCGGCACCGGCCGCCGGTCGGCTCGACGACCGCACACCGATCCTGGGCATCCGGATCGTGGGCGTCGGCGGTGCCGTGGGCGCGACGCGCGTGGCCAACGACGACCTCGCCCGCCACCTCGACACGTCCGACGAGTGGATCCGCGAGCGCACCGGCATCGCAGCGCGACGCATCGCCGGCCCCGGCGAGTCCACGACCTCCCTGGCATGCGACGCGGCGCGGGCGGCGCTGCGCCGAGCCGGTCGAGACGGCTCCGAGGTCGACCTGGTGATCGTCGCCACGTCCACCCCCGACACGCCGTGCCCGTCGACCGCGGCCCGGGTGGCCGAGCAACTGGGCCTCGCCACGCCGGGCTTCGACCTGAACAGCGCGTGCACCGGCTTCGCCCACGCCCTCCACGTCGGCGCCGCGCTGCTCGCCGACCCGGGGCTCACGACCGTCCTCGTGATCGGGGCCGACCGCTACACCGCGCTGATCGACCCCGAGGACCGCAACACCGCGATCCTCTTCGGCGACGGCGCCGGGGCTGCCCTCATCACGGCCACGCCCGCGGTGCCGGGAGGACCCGGCATCCTCGCCACCGACCTCGGCGGCGATGCCCGTGCCGTCGGCGTGGTGGAGGTCCCGCCCGGGCGCGAGCACCTGGTGATGGACGGCCCGGAGCTGTTCCGCCGGGCGACGCGCGGACTGGTCGGCTCCGGTTCGGCCGCGCTCGCCGCCGTCGGCGGGACCGGCGACGACGTGGACCTGTACGTGCCCCACCAGGCCAACCAGCGCATCATCGGCGCGGCGGCCAGCCGCCTCGGCATCGCACCGGAGCGGGTGGTGTCCGACGTCGAGGAGCGGGCCAACACCTCGTCGGCGTCGATCCCGCTCGCGCTCGAGGCGGCGGACCGGGCCGGCCGCCTCGCCCCCGGCTCGCTCGTCCTGCTCAGCGGCATCGGGGCCGGCCTCGCGTGGTCGACCCTCCTGGTCCGGTGGGGCCGATGAGCACGGACCGGGTCGCCCTCGTGACCGGCGGATCGCGCGGCATCGGCGCCGCCACCGCCACCGCCCTCGCCGCTGCGGGCCACGCCGTCGCCATCGGCTACCGCTCGGACGAGCCGGCCGCGGCCGTCGTGCAACGGCAGGTCGAGGACGCCGGAGGCCGGGCCCTGCCGGTCCAGGTCGACGTGGCCGACCCCGCATCGGTCGACGCCGCGGTCACCGGGATCGAGGCCGAGCTGGGTCGGATCACCATCGCCGTCAACAACGCCGGGATCACCGACGACGGCCTGTTCATCCGCACCGACCCCGAGCACTGGCGGCGCGTCCTCGGCACCAACCTCGACGGCGCCTTCCACGTCATCCACCGGGTGGCGCCGGGGATGCTGCGGGCCCGCTGGGGCCGCATCGTCAACGTCTCGTCGGTCGTCGGGCTCATGGGCTCCGCCGGCCAGGTCAGCTACGCCAGCTCCAAGGCCGCGCTCGTCGGGCTCACCCGATCGCTCGCCCGGGAGCTGGGCACCCGCCCGATCACCGCCAACGTCGTGGCGCCGGGACCGATCGAGACCGAGATGCTCGCCGCCGCCGGCGACGAGCGCGCCGCCCAGCTCGCCGCCCTCGTCCCGGCCGGGCGGCTCGGCCGGCCCGACGAGGTCGCCGCCGCCATCGCCTTCTTGTGCTCGGACGCCGCCGGCTTCATCAACGGCGCCGTCCTGCCCGTCGACGGCGGGCTCGGCATGGGCCACTGACCCCCTCCCCTCTCCCACCCCCCCAACCCAGAAGGAACGACACCACCATGGAGCGCACCGACATCCTCGACGCCGTCTACGACGCCTGCGTCGAGATCCTCAAGGTCGACAAGGCCGAACTCGGCGAGGGCACCTCGTTCGCGGAGGACCTCGACGCCGACAGCCTCGCCCTCGTCGAGGTGGTGATGCAGCTCGAGGAGCAGTTCGACCTGCGGATCCCCGAGGACGACCTCGACGACGTGGCGACCATCGGCGCCGCCGCGGACCTCGTGGCCTCGCACCTCGCGGCGGCGTGACCGTGGCGCCGTCGACGGCGCGGCGCGTCGTCGTCACCGGCGTCGGGGCCGTGACCCCGGCCGGTGCCGACGCGCCCGCCACGTTCGCGACCGCCCTCGCCGGGCGCTCGACCGCGTCGCCGATCGGCACCTGGGACACCGAGGGCCACCCGGTCCGGTTCGCTGCCCAGGTCACCGACTTCGACCCCTCGGGCGTGATCGAGCCGCGGGAGGCCCGCCGCATCGACCGGGTGAGCCAGCTCGGCCTCGTCGCCGCGGAGGAGGCGCTGACCCAGGCCGGCCTCGCCGGCGGCGACGCCGCGCCGGCCGCCATCGACCGCACCCGCGTGGCGGTGATCGTCAGCTCCGGCGTCGGGGGCATCCTCACGCTCGAGGACCAGATCACCGTCCGCGTCACCCGAGGCGTCGACCGGGTGAGCCCGCTGCTGATCCCCATGATGATGGCCAACGCCACGTCCGGCCTGATCGCCCTGCGCCACGGCTTCCGGGGCACGGCGTTCAGCCTGGCCACCGCCTGCGCATCGGGCGCCGACGGCATCGGAGCCGGGCTCGACCTGATCCGGTCGGGTCGCGCCGACGTCGTGGTCGCCGGCGGCGCCGAGGCCGCCATCACGCCCACCGCGATGGCCGCGTTCGCCCGGATGGGCGCGCTCAGCACGCGCAACGACGACCCGGGGGCGGCCTCCCGCCCGTTCGACCGGGACCGCGACGGCTTCGTGATGGGCGAAGGCGCGGGCGTGCTCGTGCTGGAGGCGGCGGACCACGCGGCCGAGCGGGGCGCCACCGTGCTGGGCGAGGTCGCGGGCTACGGCTCGACCTGCGATGCCCACCACATCACCGCGCCCGATCCTGACGGCGCCGGCGCGGTGGCCTGCATGCAGCAGGCGCTCGCCGACGCAGGGCTGGTGCCCGGAGACGTCGGCCACGTGAACGCCCACGGCACCTCGACGCCGCTCAACGACGCAGCCGAGTCGCTCGCCATGGCCAAGGTGTTCGGGGCCGACGCGCCCCCGACCACGTCGACGAAGGGCGTCACCGGCCACCTGATCGGGGCGACCGGCGCGGTGGAGGCGATCCTGGCGCTGCT
>DATMGQ010000218.1:0-22020 GCA_035555395.1 Acidimicrobiales bacterium | reverse complement strand
GCACCAACCGGCGCTGCAGGACGTCGAAGGTGACGATCACGAGCAGCGAGATGGCGAGGAGGATCGTCGCGACCGCCGCCGCGCCGACCAGGTTGTCGTTCTCGATGCTGCTCAGGATCCGGACCGAGGTGACCTCGGTCTTCATCGGGAGGTTGCCCGAGAGGAGGACCAGCGAGCCGTACTCGCTGACCGCCCGAGCGAACGCGAGGGCAGCACCGGCGGCGATGGCCGGCGTGATCGACGGGAGCGTGATCCGCCGGAAGGTCGTGAAGCGGCTGGCGCCGAGCGACATGGCAGCCTCCTCGACGTCTCGTTCGAGCTCCTCGAGCACCGGCTGGACGGTGCGCACGATGAACGGGAGCGTGACGAACAGGAACGCCACGAACACCGCGGACCGCTTGTTGGCGATGTCGACGCCGACGGGGCTGTCCGGGCCGTACAGCGACAGCAGGACGAGGCCGGCGACGATCGTCGGCAGCGCGAACGGGATGTCGATCAGCACCTCGAGGAAGCGCTGGCCGGGGAACCGGTCGCGGACCAGCACCCAGGCGATGGTGGTGCCCATCACCACGTTCACGGCCGTCACCAGGAACGCCATGCCCACCGTCAGGCGGATCGCCGCCGCGGTCTGCTCGTTGGTGAGCGCGTCGCGGAAGCCGGACCAGCCCCCGTCGCTCGCGGTGACGACGATCGCGATCAGGGGGACCAGCACCAGCAGGCTGAACCAGATCATCGAGAGGCCGAGCCCGATCCCCGCTCCGAGCCCGAGCCTCCCGGTCGAGGACCGGGAGGCTCGGGCCCGCGTCTCGGGCGGCGCGGCGAGCGCCGTCGTCACTCGCCCTTGCCGGTGCCGGCGATGATCTGGGTGACGATGCCGTCGTCCTCGTCGAAGAACTTGTCCGACAGGTCCGACCAGCTGCCGAAGGTTGCATCGACGGTGAGGAGCTGCTCGGGCTCCGGGAACGGGTTCGACGGATCCTCGGCGCCCTCGACCTCGTCGACCTCGACGCCGGAGCCCTCGAGCGGCCGGAAGCCCTTCAGCGCGAACTGGGTCTGGCCCTCCTTGGAGAGCACGAAGTCGAGCCAGTCCTGGGCCTTCGGGTCGGCATCCTCCAGGATCGCACCGGGGTTCTGGATGAGCAGGGTGGTCGGCGGGATCACGTAGTCGATGTCCTGCCCGTTCTGACGGGCGAGGATGGCCTCGTTCTCGTAGGTGAGGAACACGTCGCCGGTGCCGCCGGCGAAGGCGGTGGTGGCGTCACGGCCGCTGCTCGGCAGGGCCACGGCGTTGTTGTAGAGGTCCGTCACGTACTGCTCGGCCTCCTCCTCGGTGCCGCCGTTCTCGATGACCTGGCCCCACGCGGCGAGCGCGTTCCAGCGGGCCGCACCCGATGACGCGGGGTTGGGCGTGACGATGTCGACGCCGTCCTCGGTGAGGTCGTCCCAGTCCTCGATGTCGAGCGGGTTGCCCTCGCGGACGCCGAACACCACGACCGAGGTCGACACGATGCCCTTGTTGTCGCCGGCGTCCCAGTCGTCGGCCACCAGGCCGGCCTTCACCAGGCGGGTCACGTCGCTGGGCACCGAGAAGTGCACGTAGTCGGCGTCGAGGCCGTCCTCGACGGCTCGGCTCTGGTCGCCCGAGGCGCCGTAGGACGTCTTGAACTTCACCCCCTCGCCCTCCGGCGTCTTGTTGAACTCCTCGGCGATGGCCTTGTTGGCCGCTTCGGGCACGGCGAACCCGACGATCGACAAGGTGGTGTCCCCACCCGAGCTGCTGGAGCTGCTGGAGCTGTCCGAGCTGCCGCAGGCGCCCAGCACCAGCGAGCCGACCACGGCCAGGGAGAGTGCGAGCGTGCGAGTCCTCTTCATCGTGCTGTCCTTCCATCCGGCGCCCCACCGGCAACCGGCTAATTCCTATGGGAATGGAGGACAATACGGATACCCGAGTAATCCAGTCAACTTTTCGGTGAAAGGGGGCGGGGGGTGAAAAGCACGAAACCCCCGGACCGGGGTCCGGGGGTTTCGGTGATCGAGCCGGGGAGTTTGCGGGATCCGGCTCGAGATCGCTGCGAAGGTTCGCTAGCAGGCGTTCCAGTGGCCGCAGCCGGCGCCGCCGGCCCACAGCTCGCGGGCCTTGGCGTCCTGCACGGACTCGGGGGCCAGGTAGGCCTCGGAGTAGCCGCCGTAGCCGGCCCAGGTGGAGCTGATGAACTGCCACTTGCCCGAGGCGCTCGACGACGGGTTCTGGGCCCGGATGTTGCCGCCGGACTCTCGCATCATCACGTAGCACGGGGGCAGGTCGCCGCCGCAGCGGCCGGTGGCGGGCTCGGCGGCGGGGGCCGGAGCCGGAGCGGGGGCCGGCGCGGGTGCCGGGGGCGCCGTCGTCGTCGTGGTGGTCGTGGGCGGGGGCGGCGGGGGCGTCACGTCGACGCGGTCGGCCGCACCCGACGCGGTGGCGCCGCTGACGAGGGTGACGTCACCGAGCTCGCGGAACACCGTGGACTTCGGCGCCTGGGCGACGGCCTTGGCCGGACGGGCCTCCTGGTCCGTGGCCGACGAGGCCACGTGCGCCGTGGTGGTCACGGCGTCGCCGATGGGGTCGGCGGAGGCGACCTGGGCCACCGCAGCCACCAGGCCGAGCGCCACGAGGGCGGCGGCCAGCGGCCAGAAGCGGGCACGCCCAGCGGACGTGCCGGGGGTACTCGGGGGGTTCTCGTCGCGCTTGGCGCGCGCAGTTGCCTTGTTCATTGGATGAGCTCCCTTTGCGGAGACGGGGGTGGGCGGGGGCATGGAGCACCGCTGCGCCCACAGGGGGTGTCGGCCATTGTGTCACGCATTCCATGATTTCGTAACCCAATCGACACGTGAGAATCGTCACATGCGATCCTCACGCTCCGTGTCATCGTCCTGAACGATGGTGTTCATCGGTCTCGACGAAGCCGTCGCCGCGCCGTCCCACTCCCCCGTTGCGCCCCTGACCTGCGGCGATGCGCCGCGGAACCCCGCGTCCGCGGTCCACCGATGCGGGGGCCGACCCTCCGAGCTTCGTGTGGGGGCGGTGCACACCTGCACCGAACCCACACGAACGTCCGATCCGGACCTCGCGACGAGACGGCGCAGGGCCTACCAGCGACCCCGGTGGATGACGTCGCCGAGCGGCCGGCGCGGGCGGTCTGCGGACCGCCCGCGCCCATCGGGAGCGGGGTGCCCGAGGGCGATCGTGGCCACGATGCGGTGCCCCTCGGGCACGCCGAGCGCGGCAGCGACCGCCGGTTCGTGGTCGAACAGGCCGAACAGGCAGGAACCCAGCCCGACGTCGACCGCGCCCAGCAGCACGTGCTCGATCGCCGCGCCGGCATCCACCCACCAGTAGGGCACCGTCCAGGCCTCGGCACCGGCGCCCAGGCCGGTGGCGGCCTTGTCGTCCTCGCCGTAGCGGGCCACGTAGGCGTCCGGGTCCGTGATCACGAGCACCAGCGCCGGCGCGGCGACGAGCCCCGGCCAGCGGAACCCCGACCGCCGGGGCTCGGGCAACGTGATGTCCCAGTAGCCCCCGACCTGCTCCGGGCCTTCGAGGACCAGGAGGTCGAGGCCCTGGCTGTTCCCCGCGGACGGGGCGCGCCGGGCCTGGTCGCACAGCCGGTCGAGGACGCCGGGGTCGACCGGCTCGGACGTGAAGGCGCGGACCATCCGGCGGGCGCGGATGGCGTCGTTCAGCTCCATCGGGGGACCGATCGGCGCGGCGGCTGCCGCAGCCGGAAGATCAGGTCAGCTTGAGGAGGTCGTCGGCGGTGGCCCAGCCGAACGCGATCAGCGCGTCGCCCCGGGCGTCGTCGACCTCGGTGAAGAAGGCCTCGAAGCCGGCGTCGAGCTTCTCGGGCTTGAGCGACTCGTGGTCGAGCACCTCGGGGTAGGTGCTGTCGCCCCGGACGATGAACGAGCGCTCGTCGTAGCGGCTGGCGTTGATGCCGAAGCGCTTGGCCAGGCGCCGGCCCCAGGCCCGCTCTTCGCCCGTGGCCAGGTAGTCGGGCCGCGGCACGATGTCGACGAGGGTCTTGAACGCCTCGTACCCCGACACCGTGGCGAAGCGGGTGCCGACGAGGACGTCCTCGTCGGGGAAGGCCAGCACGGCCCGCCGGAGCTGGTCGTGGACGATCGCCCGCAGGACGGTGTCGCGCTTGGAGGTGCGCTTCACGGAGGCCAGCCCGACGATCACGCTCGGGGTGCCCCCGATGCGCTCGAGGGTGCTGAACGAGAAGCCCTTCAGCTTGCCGGCGTCTCGGGCCAGCGTGACGAGCACCCAGGCCTCGGCGGCCTTGGAGAGCACCCCGACCTCGAAGCGGCTCGGCGCATCGGCGCAGAGGTCCGCCATCTCCGCGAGCTCGGCGTCGCCCAGCTGGGTGCAGTCCTTGGTCTCGACCTCGATAGCCATGAGCCTGTCCTGAACCCCTTCACACGGTGGACACGTGGCCTCCAAGTTCAGTCGACCGGACCGGCTGGCGCAACTTGAGACCGCCGCCGGACGGCCGACGAGGCGGGGTACGCCAGCTCGAAGATGGGCTGCGCGAGGATGCGAGGGTCCTCGCACGCACCCCGCCCCGACCTCGAGAGGAGGTGCCGTGCCCGTCCGAACCCTGCGCCTCGCCGCAGCCTCGCTGGTCGCGGCGTCGCTGGTGACCGTCGGCGCGTCGTGCGCCAAGAGCGACGGCGGCGATCCCGAGTCCACCGGCCCCCAGAACCAGGCGGTCGAGCGGCTCCACGACTTCGGCCTCACCGATGCCCAAGCCGACTGCATCGCCCAGGAGGTGGGGGCCGACGCGGTCGTCGAGGCCACCGACCTCAACGCCTTCACCGAGAGCCAGCAGTACCGCGACGCCGCAAAGGCCTGCATCGATGACGACTAGGCACCGGCTCGCCGCACTGGCGCTCGCCCTGGTGCTCGGCGCCTCGGCCGCCGCGTGCTCGTCGGAGCCGAAGGACCCGGCCGAGGTGCGCAAGACCCGCGTCCAGGACCGCATCGAGGACACGTTCTCCCGGTCGCAGGCGGCCTGCATCATGGACGTGCTCGACGGCCCCACCATCGCCGCGCTCGACAAGGACGGCACGGTCCCCGCCGACAGCGAGGCGATGCGGATCTACACCAACGCCGTCGTCGCCTGCACCGCCTGAGCGCCCCGCTCAGGTGACGGCGAGCACGATCGCCACACCGATGGCGAAGACCACGATGCCGGTCCGCAGCACCTGGTCGTCGACGCGCCGCGCCCCCCGGGCGCCCAGGTAGCCGCCCAGCAGCGCGGCGGGGGCGGCGATCGCCACCGCCACCCAGTCGACGGGCCCGAACAGCCCGAAGACCACCAGGCTCACCGTCGAGTCCACGACGGAGAGGACCGCCTTCAGGCCGTTGAGGCGCTTGAGCGGCTCGGCGATGGTGAGGGCGAGGACGGCGAGGAAGATGACGCCGAGCGCCGCGCCGAAGTACCCGCCGTAGATGCTGGCGAAGAACACGCCGCCGAGCTGGAGCTGCTTGGTGCGGCGGTGGCCGTCGACGGGCTGGCCCACCCGGCGGGCGACCGCCGGCTGCACGGCCAGCAGGAGCGCCGCTGCCACCACGAGCAGCGGGACGATGGCGTCGAACGCGTCCGGTGGCGTGATGAGCAGCAGCACGCAGCCGATGATCGAGCCGAGCAGCGTGGCGACCGCCAGCGGTGGGAGGCGGTGGCGCTGCGCCTCGATCTCGGGGCGGAACCCCAGCGTGGAGCCCAGGTAGCCCGGCCAGGTCGACACCGAGTTGGTGACGTTGGCCGCCAGGGGGCCCATGCCGGTGGCGATCAGGGCCGGGAAGAGGATCAGCGATCCGCCGCCAGCGAGGGCGTTCACCGCACCGCACGCCAGCCCGGCGAGCGCGATCAGCAGCAGCTCTCCCCCGGACACCGCCTCAGGGTAGGGGGCGCGGCTCGGGGCACCCAGACCGCTGCTCGGAGGTCCTTCTCGGACCCCGCGTCGCGCCATCTCGTCCGGGGCCCGGAGCCGCCTCCGCTAGGGTGGCTCGGCCTGGTGGCGTGGCCGAGTGGCTGAGGCAACGGCCTGCAAAGCCGTCCACGCGGGTTCGATTCCCGCCGCCACCTCCAGACGGATCCGACCGGGGTGCAGCGCACCCCGGTCGGGCCGCGTCGGGGAAGAACCCTTTCACCGCTGGGTTTTCTGTCCTACCCTGTGGGCCGGACACGTCGCTCGGATGTGTTCGCGCAAGCACAGAGAGAGAAATACCTTGGCTACTGGCACCGTGAAGTTCTTCAACTCCGAGAAGGGCTACGGCTTCATCTCCCGCGAGGACGGCGACGACGTGTTCGTCCACTTCTCCAACATCCAGGGCACCGGCTACAAGACCCTGGACGAGGGCCAGCACGTCGAGTTCGACGTGGCCCCCGGCCGCAAGGGCGAAGAGGCCCAGAACGTCCGCGTGGTCTGATAGCCAACGCGATCGCTCGAAGGACCGCCGGCCTCTGGCCGGCGGTCCTTCGCGTTCTGGCCGGGAATCGGTGACCGCATCGGGCACAATGGCCCCATGACCAACCCGGCCCTGAACCCGAAGATCTTTCAGAAGGAGACCGCGGCCAACCAGCAGCCGGGCGCCTTCGAGCCCGGCTGGGGGTCCCCGGCCGACGAGCTGCCGCCGAACGTGTTCGACGCCCAGGCCGGTGCGGCCGGCGTCGGGGCCGGCCAGACCACTCGCCCGCCGGTCACCGGCGGCGGCGACACGATGCGGATCAGCGGCACGATGACCGCCACCGGCATCTTGCTCCTCCTGCTCATGGTCGCCGGCTGGTTCGGCTGGCAGGCCGTCGACATCGTGTACCAGGGCATGACCGCGTCGGGCGAGAAGGTCTACGACGCCAATCCGCCGTCGTGGATCTTCCTGGCCTGGATCGGCACCTTCGTGCTGGCCATGGTCACGATCTTCAAGCCCCGCCTGGCCCGGATCACCGCCCCGATCTACGCCGTCGGCGAAGGCCTGGCGCTGGGTTCCATCTCCGCCATCTTCGAGGCCGCCTACCCCGGCATCGTCGTCCAGGCCGTGCTGCTGACCTTCGGCGTCTTCATCACGATGATGGTGCTGTTCGCCACCGGCGCCATCCGGGTCACCGAGAAGCTCCGCATGTGCATCTTCGCTTCGATGGGGGCGATCATGTTCGTCTACATCGCGGACCTGATCGCCAGCCTCTTCGGCAGCTCGCTCCCGATCGTCAACTCGTCCTCGCCGTGGGGCATCGGCTTCAGCGTCGTCGTGGTCATCGTCGCTTCGCTGAACCTGCTGCTGAACTTCGACTTCATCAAGACCGCGGTCGACTACAAGGCCCCGCGGTACATGGAGTGGTTCGCCGCCTTCGGCCTCATGCTGGCCCTCGTGTGGCTCTACCTGGAGATCCTCCGGCTGCTCTCGAAGCTGCGGAACTGAGCTCGGTCAGCTGACCTCGTCGTCCTCGGGCAGAATGGCCCGACCCTGCACCGAGGAAGGCTGGTCGAGTGAGCGATACCACTACCTGTTCCAACTGCGGCACCGAGGTGCCGCCGACGGCCTCGTTCTGCACGGGGTGCGGCCAGCCGCTGAGCGCGGCGGCCGCACCTCCGCCCCCTCCTCCCCCTCCGGCGGCCGAGCCCACCTCGGGTGACGACGCCACGCGGGTGGAGACCCCGGGCCTGAACGACGCCACCCAGGTGACGCCTCCGCCACCCAGCGCTCCGGCGCCGTCCCCGTACGCCGCGCCGGCGCCGCCGCCCCCGGCCGCCCCGGCGTCGGGCCCGTGGGGTCCCAGCAGCTCGGAGCCGCCCACCGCCGCCCCGTGGTCGCCGCCCACCACGACCGGCCAGCCTGCGAGCCCCGCCGCGCCGGCCGCGCCGTCGTGGCAGCAGCCCACCGCGCCTCCGGCACCGGCCGGCTACCCGCCGGCGGGCGCCGACTGGCAGCCTGCGGGCGCCGCCGCTGCCGCTCCCTGGGGTGCTGCCACCGAAGCGGACGCCGCACCGAAGAAGCAGACCGGCGGCTCGGTGTTCGGCGGCCTCATCGGCCTGATCGGCGCCGTGCTCGTCATCATCGGCGTGTTCTCCGGCTGGGTGAAGCTGGGCAGCACCGGCACGGTCACGGCGTGGTCGCTCACCGAGGGCGAGGGCCTGCTCAAGACCCAGACGCCCTACGCGATCCTCGTGCTGGCCGCGGCGTCGGTCGTCGTGTCGCTCGTGCTGTTCACGGGCATCGCCCGCACGCTGGCGCGGATCGTGGCGGCCCTCCTCGGCCTCGCGATCATCGGCGCCACCGCGGCGAACTGGGGCGAGATCGCCAGCTTCGTCACCGACAACTTCCCGTCGAGCTTCGAGGCGACCACGGCCGTCGGCTTCTACTTCGCGATCGCCGGTGGCGTGCTGGTGTTCGCCTCGGCGCTGATGCCGGCGAAGAAGAAGTGAGCGGCTCCCGCGGCCTCGAGGGCACCGGCGCCCTCGTCACCGGCGGCGGCAGCGGCATCGGCCTGGCCATCGCAGCCCGGCTCGCTGCCGACGGCGCCACCGTCACGATCTGCGGGCGGTCGGCCGAACGGCTCGAGGCCGCGATCGCCGACACGGACCTCGGCGACGGTGCCGGGTCGCTCCACGCCGTGGTCGCCGACGTCACCGACGAGGCCGCCGTGGCGGCCGCGGTCACCGCGGCGGAGAAGCACGCCGGCGGGCCGCTGGGTGCGGTGGTCGCCAACGCGGGCGGCAGCACGTCGATCGGCCCGGTGACCCAGCTCGGCGTCGACGAGTGGGCGGCCACCACCACCCTCAACCTCACCGGCACCATGCTCGCCCTCAAGCACGGGTCCGCCTCGCTGGTGCGTGGCGGAGGCGGCTCGTTCGTGGCGATCTCGTCCACGGCCGGGTCCCTCGTCCACCCCTGGTTCGGCGCCTACGGCCCGGCCAAGGCGGGCATCAACCAGCTGTGCCGCCAGGCCGCCGACGAGCTCGGGCCCAGCTGGGTCCGGGTCAACGCGGTGTGCCCGGGCCTCATCCGCACCGACCTCGTCGAGTTCATCACCGCGGGCGGGCCGGTCCTGGACTCCTACCGGGAGAACACGCCCATCGACCGGGTGGGCGAGCCCGAGGACATCGCGGCGCTCGTCCGCTTCCTGGTGGGCCCCGAGTCCACGTGGCTCACCGGCCAGGTCATCAGCGTCGACGGCGGCCAGGGCCTGCGCCGCGGTCCGTCGCTGGCGGGGGCCATCGAGCCGCTGTTCGGCGAGGACGGGCTCCGAGGCGTGGTGGCCGACCCGGCCTAACCGGCCTCGCCGCCCTGCCCGAGCGGGTCGGTGAACACCAGCTCCACCAGGCGGGTCAGCGAGTCGCGCAGCAGGCGGAGCAGCGCGTCCTCGTCGACCGACGGGTCGTTGACCCACGTGGTGGTGACCTCCTCGGCGAACGCGACCCATCCGCGGACGACGAGCCGGAAGCCGGCGGGCGGCGGGTCGAGGGGGCCGAGCTTGTCGATGATGCGGTCGACGACGCGCGTCCGGGTCCGCTCGAAGAGCTCCCGCATGGCGTCGTCGGTGCTGGCCGGGCCGCGCACGAGCATCACGTAGCCCACCTGGTTGTCGGCCACGTAGCGGACGAAGGCGGCCATGGACTGCTCGAGCTGGTCCTCGAGCGGGAGCGTCGGGTCGGGCTCGGTGACGGCGATGAACTCGTCGGCTGCGGCGGCGGCCACGGCCTGCAGCAGCTCGGGCTTGGAGCCGAAGTAGTGGAAGACCAGCGCCTTGGAGATCCCGGCCGCGGCGGCCAGCTCGTCGACCGACAGCTCGTGGAGGGCCCGGTCGCGCAGCATCTCGAGGCTGAGGCCGATCAGCTGGGCTCGCCGCTCCTCGGGGCTCAGGCGGCTGCGGACCGCCGGGGTGTCGGGTGTCACGACCCCAGCTTATTGACCAGCGGTCAGCGTTGCCATACCTTGTTGACCACGGATCAACAAGGTCCGCGACAGGAGCGAACCCATGCCCACGGCCTCCCCCGCCCGCACCGCCGCCCCGGATGCGACCGCCACCTCCGCCCGGGTCATCATCGTCGGCACCGGCTTCGCCGGGCTCGGCATGGCGGCCCGGTTGAAGCGAGCCGGCATGGACGACTTCCTCGTCCTGGAGCGGGCCGACGACGTGGGCGGCACCTGGCGGGACAACACCTACCCCGGGTGCGCCTGCGACGTCCCGAGCGCGCTCTACTCGTTCTCGTTCGCGCTGAACTCCGAGTGGTCCAACACCTACTCGCCCCAGCCCGAGATCTGGGCCTACCTCCGCAAGGTCGCCCGCGACGAGGGCCTGCTCCCCCACATCCGCTTCGGCCGCACCGTCGAGGGCGCCCGCTGGGACGACGACCGCCGGGTGTGGATCGTCGAGACCACCGACGGCACGTACGAGGGCCAGGTGCTCGTCGCCGGGCTCGGGCCGCTCAGCGAGCCCAGCCTCCCCGACATCGACGGCATCGACTCCTTCACCGGCACCGTCTTCCACTCGGCGCAGTGGGACCACGACCACGACCTCGCCGGGCGGAACGTCGCGGTCATCGGGACCGGTGCGTCGGCCATCCAGTTCGTCCCGAAGATCCAGCCCGAGGTCGGGCACCTCACGCTCTTCCAGCGGACGCCGCCGTGGGTGATGCACCGCACCGCCCGGCCCATCAAGCCCCTGGAGCGCTTCGCCTTCCGCCACGTCCCCGGCGCCCTCGCGCTGACGCGGGCGTTCGTCTACGCCATCCGCGAGCTCACCGCCGTGGGCTTCACGAAGAAGCCGTCGATCCTGAAGCGGGGCGAGAAGCTGGCCAGGGCCCACCTCCACGCCCAGGTCCAAGATCCCGAGCTCCGGGAGAAGCTGACCCCGAACTACACGCTCGGCTGCAAGCGGGTGCTGCTCAGCAACGACTACTACCCGGCGCTCACCCAGCCGAACGTCACCGTCGAGACCTCGGGCATCGCCCGCATCACGCCCACGTCGATCATCACGAGCGACGGCACCGAGGTCCCGACGGACACCATCATCCTGGGCACCGGCTTCCACGTCACCGACATCCCGGCGGCCCACAGCATCTGGGGCCGCGACGGCGTCAAGCTCGCCGACCAGTGGTCCGAGAGCGCGGCGGCGTACCTCGGCGCCACGGTCGACAACTTCCCGAACCTGTTCTTCCTGGTCGGCCCCAACACCGGGCTGGGTCACACGTCGATCGTCTACATGATCGAGTCGCAGGTCACCTACGTGCTCGACGCCCTGCGCACCATGGACCGGCTCGGCGCCTCCACCGTCGAGGTCCGACCCGAGGCCCTGGCTGCCTACAACGAGGACGTCCAGGCCAAGGTGGCGGGGACCGTCTGGAACACCGGCGGCTGCCAGAGCTGGTACCTCGACAAGACGGGCAAGAACACCTCGCTGTGGCCCGACTTCACGTTCGTGTACCGGCACAAGACCCGCCGCTTCGACCCGGCGCACTACGCCATCACGTCGGCCACGGGCGAGACGCTCCCCGCCTGACCTGGGGGTTCCGCTACCTTTCGGCGGATGCGCCGACGAGGGGTGGCCGTCCTGATCGCTGGTGCCGCCGCGGCGGCATCGCTCGTGGGCGTGCCCCGGGCGGCGAGCGCCGACCCGGTGCTGGTCGGGTGCGACCAGGCCGCCGTCCGCGTGCAGATCACCGCGGACTCGGTGCTCGACCCGTCCTGCACCTACACGGCCGGCTTCGACATCTCGACCTCGCACGTCACGCTCGACTGCCGAGGCGCCACCATCGACGCGGCGGTCGACCATGGCGTCGGCATCCTGATCAGCACACCCGACGACGTCGACCTCACCGACGTCACGGTGACGAACTGCCACGTCGAGGGCTTCCTCAACAACCTGCGCGTGCGGCGCGACGACGCCCGCTTCCTTCCCCCGGGCAGCGAGTACCTGGCGAACACGTCGGACATCGTGCTGGCCGGCAACGAGTTCAGCGGGTCGCGCGGCGTGGGCGTCTACGTCGACGCGTACGTGAGCGACGTGACCATCACGGGCAACGACATCCACGACACCGGCAGCTCCGGCATCTACCTCGAGGCCGGCTCCCGCGAGAACCGGATCGAGGGCAACTCGCTCGTCCACAACGGCTTCACCGAGAACGGGCCCGAGGGCTCGACGTTCGACATCGGCGGGACCACCGTCTGGTACTGGGGCACCGGCCGGGAGGCGCTGTCGATCGACGGGTCCACCGACAACGTCGTCCGTGGCAACACCTTCGCCCGCAACTCGTTCGGGGCGATCTTCCTCTACGAGAACTGCGGCGAGTTCAAGAGCAAGCCCAACTGGTTCGAGCGCCGGGTGCCCGCCGCCCGCAACCTCATCGAGGGCAACGACATCAGCCACGAGCTCAACGGCGTGTGGGTCGGCTCCCGGATGGGCGAGAACCTGTTCCCCATGGACTGCTCGGACCCGGCGTACGTCGACGAACCCGGCAAGAAGGTGTCGCTCGACCACGCCCCGGACAACACGATCCGCGACAACCGCTTCGAGGACGTCACCTACGGCGTGCGCGTCGAGGACGACGGGACCACCATCGAGGGCAACCGGTTCGAGGCCACCGCGACCGACCAGCACCCCGTCATCATCGGGACGCCCTACCGCACGAACGTCCTGGACCAGCCCGTCACCGGCACGGTCCTGCGCGGCAACGTCACCACCGGCGCCAACGACAGCCCGTACCGCTGGGTGCACGGCGAGGACCGGACCACCGTCGAGGGCAACACCGCAGCAGGCGCCGAGGTCGGCACCTGCCAGGGCGAGGAGCCGCCGCGCCAGCTGTTCGTGATGGTCGTGGCCGTGGCCGCGCCGAACCCCGACGGGTCCAAGCCGCCCGCGCCCGACCTCACCATCGACACGCTCGGCGCCCTGCCCAGCTGCCAGGCCGCCCCGCCGACGCCGACGCCGACCACCACCGCGCCGACGACGCCCGGCACCGACCCCGGCGCCCAGCCCGCCACCGCCGTGCCGGGGTCGCCGACCTACACCGGCTGAGGCTCGCGCTCGGCGAGCAGCACCACGTCGACCGCCACGGTCACGGCCATGATCAGACCCATCAGGGCGACGTCGATGCCGAGCGGGATCTCGGCGATGCCGCCCACCACGACGATGGCCGCCGCGCCCGCCAGGAGCCGGAGCGTGCGCGACACGGGCTCGCGGTGCAGGAACGCCTGGAGCAGCGCCATCGTGGCCAGCGCGATCCCCGCCGGGATAGCGACCGCCAGCGCCTGGCCCACCGGCGAGATGACCATGCCGCTCTCGCCCGGCACGTCGGCGGCGACGGCGATGCCCGCCCCGAGGGCAGCGAGCGACGCGAACAGGGCGTAGTGCCCGTAGCCCCAGAGGAACGCCCCGCGCCCGATCTCGGCGAGCGGCTCGTGGGCGCTGCGCTCGAAGTACAGCCACCACAGGCCGAACACCAGGACCAGACCGCCGATCGCGACGGCGAGGAGCTCCATCGACACACCGTCGTCGAGCGCCGTGCGGATGTCGCCGGTGGCCGCCAGGATCGACTCGCCGATCACGATGATCGTGAACAGGCCGTAGCGCTCGGCGATGTGCTCGGGGTGCCACGCCGTGGCCGAGGCGTCGGGCTCCGCGAACATCGGCACGCACAGCTCGGCGGCGACCAGCGCCAGGAAGGTCCAGGCGCCGTGGTCCTGGAGCACGTACAGCCGTGCGATCCAGAAGACCTGGACCACGGCGATGCCGGCGGCGTACCGCATGGCCGCAGGCCGGCGATCCTCGGAGGCCCGCGCGGCGCGCAGCCAGAACGCGACCATCGCCACGCGCATGATGACGTAGCCGTAG
This sequence comes from Acidimicrobiales bacterium, assembly GCA_035555395.1. Taxonomy (GTDB): domain Bacteria; phylum Actinomycetota; class Acidimicrobiia; order Acidimicrobiales; family Iamiaceae; genus Aquihabitans. The sequence continues at coordinate 8,149 of DATMGQ010000218.1, read as the reverse complement.
GTGACGAGACCGAAGTCGCCCTCGTAGGCGTCGGGGACGCCCACGGCCAGCACGAGCACGCCGAAGATCTGCACGAACGTGAGCAGCCGGTAGGCGACGTCGTCGGTGTCGAACGACGACGAGAACCAGGTGAAGTTCATCCACGCCCACCAGATCGCGAAGAAGGTGGAGAGGTACCCGACGAGCCCGTCGTGCAGGTGGCCGGCGGCGATCTCGTGGTGGAGCTCGCCGGCGGACACGGAGATGGCCACCACGAAGCTGAGGTCGAACAGCAGCTCGAGCGGGGTCGACGCCCGGTGCTCCTCGGCGGGGTCCCGGCCGACCATCGGCACGAGGTGGCGGCGCAGGTCGGGCACGGGGGCGATCGTACGGGGCACCGGTCGGTACGGTGACGACCGATGAGGGCCTGGGACGTGCACCTGCCTGCGGGGACGCCCGCCGACGCGGCCGAGCGCCTCGGCCGCCGGAGCCTGGTCGCGGCCTGGACCGAGCGCTGGGCCGCGGACCCCGCGCACCCGACCCTCTTCGACGACCGGACCGGCTGGGTGTCTGCCGCCGAGCTCGAGCAGCGGACCCGCGCCGTCGCCGGACGGATCGCCGCCGCCGGCATCCACCCCGGCGACCGGATGCTCCTGTCGGCCGGGGCGTCGATCGACCTCGTGGTCGCCCACATCGCCGCCCTCCGCGCCGGCCTGGTGGTCCTCCCCGCCAACACCGCCTACCTCGAGCGCGAGCTCGCCCACATCGTGCGAGACGCCACCCCGGCCCTCGCGGTGGTCGACGACGAGCAGCGCGCCGGCTGGATCGCCGCGGCAGCGGGTGACGAGCCGGTCGTCGTGACCGGCACCGACGTGGCCCTGCCCGACGGCCCCGACCCGGCGTGGATCGACGGCGTCACCGCCGATGACCCGGCGGTCCTCGCCTACACGTCGGGCACCACGGGCGCGCCCAAGGGCGCGGCCCTCACCCACGGCAACCTGCTGTCGTCGGTGGAGGCGCTCGGCCTGGCCTGGCGGTGGACCCCCGACGACCGGCTCGTCCTCCCGCTCCCCCTGTTCCACATCCACGGGCTCGGGGTGGCGCTCCACGGCGCGCTCACCGCGGGCGGGAGCGTGGTGATCCGGCCGTCGTTCGACGCCGCCGACGCCATCGACGCCGTCGGCGCCCACCGGGCCACGCTGCTCTTCGGCGTGCCGACGATGTGGAGCCGGCTCGTCGCCAGCGGCCGCATCGAGGAGCTGGCCGCCCTCCGCCTGGGGGTGTCCGGTTCGGCACCGCTCGACCCGGGGCTCCACGCGGCGATCGCCGCCGGCACCGGCCACCACCTCATCGAGCGCTACGGCATGACCGAGACGGTCATCCTCACGTCGAACCCGTACGACGGCGACCGCCGCGCCGGCACCGTCGGGCTCCCGATCCCAGGCGTCGAGCTCCGCCTCGCCGAGGGCAGCGACGAGATCGAGGTGCGAGGCCCGAACGTGTTCTCCGGCTACTGGCAGCGGCCCGACGCCACCGCCGAGAGCTTCCACGACGGCTGGTTCTCCACCGGCGACGTCGGAGCGCTCGACGACGACGGCTACGTCCGCATCGTCGGCCGCCGCAAGGAGCTCATCATCTCGGGTGGCTACAACGTGTACCCGCGCGAGGTCGAGGACGTCCTCCGCACCCACCCCGGGGTCCACGACGCGGCGGTCGTCGGCATCGCCCACCCCGAGTGGGGCGAGCAGGTCGTCGCGGTGGTCGAGGGGCCGGGCGGCGCCGCCGACCTCGACGTCCTGCTCGCGCTCACCCGCGCCGAGCTGGCGCCCTACAAGCGCCCCAGGCGGATCGTGTTCGTCGAGGCCCTCCCCCGCAACGCCCTCGGCAAGGTCGTCAAGGCCGACGTCGCCGCGCTCGTGGACTGAGCCGCGACGCGGCCGAGGTCAGTCGGCGATGTCGATGGCGGACGTGGTCTTGGTGGGCGTGACGCGGACGAGCAGCTCGCCCGGGACGCCGTTGCGCTCGCCGTACGCCCCGGCCTGGTCCTCGCCCATGTAGCGCCCGCCGATGACGGCCGCCCACCGCCGAACCTCGGGCAGGTCCTCGATGATCTCGGCGGTGCCGGCGATGGTCACGAACGAGAACGGCGGCGTCTCGTCGTCGAAGCAGAGCGAGACCCGCGGGTCACGCCGGAGGGCCCGGCCCTTGGTCGTGCCGGCTCCGGTGTTAAACACGATGGCGTCGCCGTCCCGTGCGACCCAGATCGGGGCGACGAGCGGGGCGCCGGACTTGGTGACGATGCCGATCTTCGCGGTGCGGGCCTGAGCGAACACCCAGTCGAGCGCCTCAGCGGGGGTGAGTTCGGTGGCCATGGTCGAAGTCTGCCAGCGGATGGCGCGGTACCGTTCGGCCATGACTGCTCCCGTGCTCCTGTGCGCCGACGGATCCCACCACTCGACCGCGGCCCTGGCGGCTGGCGTCGCCCTCCTCGATCCGGCGACGCCGCTGGTCATCGTCACCGTGATGGCCGAGCCCGACCCGACCCTGGTGACCGGCTCGGGCATGGCCGGCGGCGTGATGTCGCCCGAGGCGTTCGACGAGCTGGAGGTCGAGGCCAGCGCCGACGCCAACGACATCGCGTCCCACGTGCAGCGGGACCTGGACCTGCCCGGAGCCGAGATCAAGGTCCTCCAGGGCGACCCTGCCGCCGCCATCTGCCTGCTGGCCGAGGAGCTCGACGCCGCCGCGGTGGTCATCGGATCCCGCGGCCACGGCGGCATCAAGCGGGCGGTCCTCGGGTCGGTGTCGGACCACGTCGTGCGCAACGCGCCCTGCACGGTGATCGTGACCGGCCCCAAGGGCGGCGCCGAGGACTGACGGGCCGCCTCCTCCGCCGAGGAGCGTCAGCCGTACATGATCGACCCGGGCGTGGTGAGCACGTCGCCCGTCTCGATCCACGTCTTGAGACCCGAGAGGATCATCGGCCAACCGCCGTAGATCTCCGGGTTGCAGCCCTCGGGCAGCTGGTCGTGGGTGACCGTCAGGTGGCACGAGTCCTGCACCTGCTCGATCTCCCAGGTGACCCGCGTGAAGCCGACGGCCTCCACCTCGTCGCTCCACAGCGCCCGCATGGTCTGCACCAGCTTGCGGGGCGGGTCGATCTCGAGGACCTCGCCGTCGCCGAGGGGGCCGGGTGCCTTGGGGTTGCCCATCACCACGCTGCTGCCCACGGTCCAGTCGGACCGGATCGTGTTGCCGAAGCTGAACTTGGCCCGCTCGGTCTCACTGGTGATCGCCTCCCACAGCCGCTCGGGGGTGGTGCGGATGTAGATCTCGTAGATCTGCTCCATGGTCGTCTCCAATCGCTGCTTGAGGTCGCTCAGGCCGGCGACCCACGGTTCGGCGTACTTGCTCACCCACCGGTCGTGGACGAGCCGGATCGGGACGGGGTTCAAGAAGTGCAGCTTCTCCCGGCCGCGCTTGCGGGTGACGACCAGGCCGGCGTCCTCGAGCACCTTGAGGTGCTTCATCACGCCGAAGCGGCTCATGGCGAACCGCTCCTCCAGGGCCGTCAGGGTCTGGCCGTCCTGGCGGAACAGCTCGTCGAGCAACTCCCGCCGGGTCGGATCGGCCAGCGCCTTGAACACCTCGTCCACGCCGAGGACGATACGTGACCTTTTAGTCACGTGTCAACGGGCTGTGCGACGCCAGGGTGCCTGACGGGTGGCGAGGGGCCGGCCGGGGTTCAGCCGAGGGCGACGTCGCGGCGCACGAACAGGAGCGTCGCCACCACGCAGAGGCCGACGCCGGCGAGCGTGGTGAGGACGAGGGTGCCCAGGTCGGGCGAGCTGGCGGGGGCGAGCGCCATGTAGTGGAACACCGAGATGTGGGCGGTCCAGGCCAGGCCGTCGACCATCGAGGCGAGCAGGTCGACGAGCAGCGAGCCGATGACCACGGCGTAGACCGTGATCGCCGCGGCCCGGGGTGCGAGCGCCAGGACGACGGCCCCGATGCCGAGGACGAGCAGGGCGGTGGGCACGACGTTCAGCCCGGCGCCGACGAGCGTCGAGAAGCCGAGGTCCACCCCCTGGGTCGCAGCGCCGGCCCAGGCCCCGATGCCGGCCAGGAGCCCAGCGACGACGATCCCGGCGGCGGCCAGGCCGAGACGCCCGCCGAACCACGTCACCCGGCGCACGGGACCGGCGAGCAGGTGGACGAGCCGGCCCGACGACTCCTCGTCGGAGGCGGCGCCGAGCTGGCCGGCTGCGAGCAGGGCGACCACGGTGGCGGCGAGCAGGAACGCCACGCCGAAGTACTGGTCGACGAAGCTGCCCTCGGCGCCGAACTTGTCCAGCGTGTCGCCCAGCGACTGGGGCACCGACCCGGTGGCGATCTTGGCGATCAACCCGAACGACAGGCCGGTGACCGCGGCCCCGAGGCACCAGGCGACCAGCACCGGGAGGTCGAGGCGGGCCGCGAGGCCGACGGGCGACCCGAGCCCGAAGGGGCGGAGGGGCGTGACGTCGCTCGTCGCGAACACCGAGCTGCCGGCATCGCGCCGCGACGACAAGACGACCGCGGCGACCGCGAGGAGGCCGACGGTGGCGGCCGCCGGGAGCAGCGGCCAGGGGTCGTTCTCGGTGAACGGCTGGATCAGCTCGGTCCACCCGAACGGCGTGGCCCACCGGAGCCAGCGGGTGTCCGGGCCGGCGTCGGCGACCATGCGGACGAGGAAGCACACGCCGAACGCGGCCATCGCCCACGAGTTGGCCATGCGCCGGGTCCGGCACAGCTGCGACGCCACCGCGCCCACCATCACGAAGACGGCCGGCGCGATGGCGATGCTGAGGCCGTAGAGGACGGTCTCGGCCGCTCCGAAGCCCACGTCGGGGTCCCGGCCTGCGGCCAGGGTGATCGCCGTGGTCCCGACGAACAGGATCCCGACCGCGCCCAGCAGGGCGACGAGCGTCGCGGCCGTCGCCCGCGGTGCCCGGGTGCTGCCCGAGAGCACGAGCTGCCAGCGGCCGGCGTCCTCCTCCCCGCGCAGCAGCCGGGTGGCGGCGAGGAGCCCCCAGATGGCCCCGATCGTCGTGAGGAAGACGAAGCACTTGTAGACCGTGTAGCCGCCGACCGTGTCGATGGCCGTGGTGGGGCCGAGCAGCACGGAGAGACCGGCATCGCCGCTGGTCGCCGCCGCGACCTGCTGGCGATCCGCCTCCGTGGGGAAGGTCGACACGTACGACAGTGCCGACGCCGCCACGGTCCCGCCGAACGCGACGGACCAGACCAGGGCCCCGACCCAGAGCTGCTTCAGCGACCGCCGGGCGATCGCCGCCTCGGGCGAAGCGGTCACGCCTCGCTGCCCGCGCCGTAGTGCGAGACGAACAGCTCCTCGAGCGAGGGCTCACGGGTGGTCAGGCGCACGGCGCCCGCATCGGCGAGCGCCCGCAGCAGCGGCTCGACCGAGCCCGTCACCTCGCACTCGATGCTGTGGTCCTCGACGGTCACCCGGCTGACCCCCTCGACCGCGGTCAGGTCGGGCGGCGGGCGGTCGAACCCGGCGTGGACGCGCAGCGCGACCAGTCCCCGCAGGACGTCGAGGTGGCCGGTCTCGATCAGCCGGCCCTCACGCAGCATCGCCACCCGGTCGCACACCGCCTCGACCTCGCTCAAGATGTGCGAGGAGAGCAGCACCGTCTGCCCGTTGGCGGCCGCCTCGCGCACCGCCGCCTGGAACACCTGCTCCATGAGCGGGTCGAGGCCGGTGGTGGGCTCGTCGAGGATCAGCAGGTCCGGACGGCTGGCGAAGGCAGCGACCAGCAGCACCTTCTGCCGGTTGCCGTGGCTGTAGGCCCGGATCTTCTTGTCGGTGACGAGCTGGAACCGGTCGATCAGCTCGGCCCGGTAGGCCTCGTCGACGCTGCCGTGCACGTTCCCGAGGAAGCGCAGCGCCTCCTCCCCCGTCAGCGACGGCCAGAGGTTGGCCTCGCTCGGGACCGACGCCATCCGGCGGTGCAGGGCCGGCGCCTCCCGCCACACGTCGCGGCCGAAGATGCGGGCGGAGCCCGACGACGCCCGGATCAACCCGAGCAGGATGGCGATGGTGGTGGACTTCCCCGCACCGTTCGGGCCGAGGTAGCCGAAGACCTCGCCCTCCTCGATGGTGAGGTCGAGGCCGTCGATCGCGGCGACGCTCCCGTAGCGCTTGGTGAGCTGCTCGATCTCGATCGCGTGGGCCATGGCGCCTCCCGTTCACGCGGGCGGCGGAGACCCCGCCGTGCGCTCAGGGTACGGCGGCAAGCTCACCCGAGACGGGGACCTCGAACCACACGCACTTCCCGTCGTCGCCGATCCGGGCGACGCCCCAGTCGTCGGCGAGCATGTCGATGAGCCGGACCCCGAAGCCGCCTGCCCGGGTCGGGTCGTCGGGCTGGATCTGCGGCTCCACGGGGTCGTTGTCGGTGACGCTCACGTGCACGTGCCCCTCGGATCGCCAGAGCGACACGCCGACCGATTCGGTCGAGGCGTGGACCACCGAGTTCGTCACCGCCTCGCTCGTGAGCAGGAGGACGTCCTCCGATGCCGAGGCTCCCAGGAGCTCCACCGCGCACCGGATGAAGGCCCGGGCGATCGAGGGGGCGTGGAGCCCTGCTCGGACGGCGAGGTGGAGCACCGGGTCGACGCCCTCCGGCACCGGATCGGGCTGCGGGACCGAGACCATGGCAGACCCGTTCCCACGCTGGTCCCGCACCAACCCTTTTCCGCCGATCGCGCCCCGTCCAGCGACCCACGTCACCCGGGTGGACGGACCACGGCGTCGGCCAGCTTCTTGGGGGCGAGCATGCAGTAGCTCTCGGTCAGGAGCTCGCCCACCTCGGACCAGTCGGTGCCGTCATCGAGCACGAGCCCCACGACCTCCCGGCCCCAGCCGCCGAAGAAGTAGGGCGGGCCGCTGCGTCGCAGCACCTCGAGCTCGTCGCCCTGGGACCGGAACGTCAGCACCGTGGCCGGGCCGTCGGTGCCCGCCGCCTGCGCGTGGGAGGCCGGGCGGCCGTCGTCGATGGTGAGGACGTGGGCGAAGGTGCGGGTCCGCACCTTCCACCGGACGCCGACCCAGGCCGGTTCCTCGTACGTCTCGGGGAGGGCGGAGCAGATCCCCCGGATGGCGCTGAGGACCTCGTCGTCGACATCCCCGGGTGCGGTCACCCGAGCCAGGCTACGAGCGGGCCCGGACCTCGTCGACGATCCGGTCGGCGAGCTCCTCGGGCTCCCCGTCCTCGACGTCGAGCACCAGGTCGGCGACCTCCTCGTACGCCTCCGAGCGCTCCTTGGCCTGGGTCGCGAGCACGGCGAAGGGGTCATCGGGGATGAGCGGGCGGTGGTCGCTCAGGGTCACCCGCTGGGCCACGGTCTCGGGCTCCGCGCGCAGCCACACCCGGAACACGCCGTGCTGGCGGATGGACGCCACCGCGACGTGGTCCTCGATGGCGCCGGCGGCGACGGCGACGACGTCGGGGCCGGGGCCGGCGAGCGCCTGGGTGACCGCCTCGCGCTCGTGGGGCCGGTAGGCCGGTTCGCCGCCCCGCTCCCACAGCTCGGCGACGGTCATCCCGGTGCGCTCCTGCACGACGACGTCGCTGTCCACCAGCGGCCAGCCGAGCTCGTCGGCCACGAGCTGGCCGACGGTGGTCTTGCCGCTGCCCATCAGCCCGAGGAGCGCGACGTGGTGCACGGAGTCCATCACGCCTTCCGGTACCCGCCAGGCGGGGGGTTCCACACCGCTGACCACCGGTGATTCGGCCGGACGGACTCCGGGTAGTTCCGCTCCATGGACTTCGGGTACACCCTCATGTGCGAGCAGTCGACGCCGCAGGACCTCGTCCGAGACGCGGCGGGCGCCGAGGGGACCGGCTTCGACTTCGCCGTCATCAGCGACCACGCCTTCCCCTGGCTCGAGGAGCAGGGCCACTCCCCCTACGCGTGGAGCGTGCTCGGCGCCGTCGCCCAGGTCACGTCGTCGATGGAGCTGATGACCTACGTGACCTGCCCGATCAAGCGGTACCACCCGGCGATCGTGGCGCAGAAGGCGGCCACCGTCGCCCTCCTCGCCGACGGCCGCTTCACCCTCGGCCTCGGCGCCGGGGAGAACCTGAACGAGCACGTCACCGGG
>DATMGQ010000217.1:0-16726 GCA_035555395.1 Acidimicrobiales bacterium | reverse complement strand
ACGAACGTGACGCCCTTGGCCGAGTCGACGAAGGTGCCGAGGCCGGTGATCGTGCCGCCGCCGTTGAGGGTCCCGCCCGGGGTGGTGGTCGTGGTCGTCGGAGCGGCCGTGGTGGTCGTCGTGGGCGGGGCCGACGTGGTGGTCGTCGTGGGCGCGGCCTCGGTGGTGGTCGTGGTCGGCTGGGCGGTGGTGGTCGTGGGCTCGCTGGCACCGGGCGCGGGGGTGCCGTCGTCGGTGCCGCCGGTGAAGCTCGAGGCCGCCGCGGCCGCGTCGGGGAGGATCACGGTGGCGATGCCGACGGCGCCGAGCGTCGTCGCCGCCCCCACGAGCAGCTGCCGCCGGGTGAGGCTCGAGCGGGTCGAGGCCACGAGGCCGAGCGCCTCGAGCGCGTGCAGGGCGGGCTGGTCGGTCGCCGGTGCGCCGGAGGCGACCGCCTCGAACGTGCCGCGGGCCGGGCCGGCCAGGCGGTGCACCTCGCCACCGTCGGGTGCGCACACCAGCAGCTCGTCGCCGACGGCTTCCACGATCAGGCCGGGCGCGACGGTGGGGAGGGGGCGGAGGGAGGGGAGCGGGGACAAAACTGACACCTTCGTCATCTTTTGGGGACGGCGGCCCATCGGCGGGTCGGAGGGGTCGGTTGAGGACTCCGGAACCCAATGGGCCAGATGTCCTACGCGACCCCGGGCGCGCCACCGGGACGTGCCCGGATGGACACGTCCCGGTGGCGGACGAAGGATGGGGAGGACGAGCGCGCCGCCCCGGGGCGGGATGTCGCGTCTCGCCCGGGGGCGATCAGCCGACGGTCAGGCGGCGGCCTCGAGGCGCTCGAACACCAGGGTGGCGAGGTCGTTGGTCGCCAGCAGGACCGAATCGCTGTCGTTGGCGGGCGTGCCGGAGATGCCGACGCTGACGACCACGTTCTCGTACCGGAAGACCTGCTCGGCGTTGGGGCGGCCGCCGACGTCCTTGGTGAACGCCAGCGGATCCTCCCCGGGGGCGCCGTCGGGCAGGTCCGCCGGCTCCGGCGTCGGGAACGAGTTCGCGCCGTAGTCGGACGTCCACACGTCGTAGAAGCCCTCGGCCGACTCGGCGCTGTCGAAGATGTGGATCATGCAGTCGGCGGTCAGGTCCGTCTCCTGCGCGCCACCCTCGGGCAGCACCATCCACGACGCGACCAGCGCATCGGCGTAGTCGGCCTCGGGGCCTTCGTCGAACGTGTAGGTCAGGGCGTTCGAGGCGTTGTCGTCGCCGGTGAGCGGGAGGAAGCCCGCGGGGAGGTCCCCGTCCTGGAGGCAGTACTCGCTCCCGTCGCCGGTGATCGGGCCGGACGAGGCCGACTCGTCGTCCGAGTCCGCCTCGGACACGCCGGAGCTCGAACCGCTGTCGTCGCGCTCGTCGTCGCCCGAGAGGCCGTCGACACCGAGGACGTCGGCGGCCTCGGCGACCGCGTCGCGCCACGCGGACTCGGCGTCGCGCTCCTCGTCGAGCTGGTCGTTGTACTCGGAGACCTCGGCCACGTCCTCGTAGCCGGCGAGGGCGTCGACGTAGTCGGTGGTCACGTCGTCGAGCTCGTCGATCGCGTCCTGGGCGTCGGTCGGGACCTCGAGGTGGGCCAGCTCGGCCTGGAAGTCCTCGATGTCCGCCTGGAGCCCGGCCGCGCTCTCGACGGCGCCGTCGACGTCGTTCTCCGCTGCGAAGGCGTCCCGGTCGGCCTGCTCGTCGGCGATGGCGTCATCGGCGTCCTCCACCAGGTCCTGGAACGCCTCGCCGGCCTCGTCGGCGCTGACCTCCGTGGTCGTGGTGGCCTCGGTGGTCGTCGGCGCCGCGGTGGTGGTGCTGTCGGCCTCGCTGCCGCCGGAGCCGCACGCGGCCACGAACGCGAGCGGCGCGACCAGTCCCACGAGGGCGGCCCGCCGACGGCGCAGGCTCCGGCGCGGCTCGAACGAGTTGGTCTTGGACGACATGAGGCTCCTCCCCACCCGCGTGCTGCGGGCTGCGGCCGCCAGTCGGCCGCGTCGGACATGGTCGCCCCTTCCGGCCGCCGCGTCACCGGGTTCCGGGCACGGAGCGGGGTTGGAGCGGGGAAGCCGCTACGTCGGGGACCCGGCTGCACCGGTGGCCTCCCCAGCCAACGGTCCGAGGTCCTGGCCGGCGAGGAAGCCGTCGATCCACGCGCGGGCGAGCGGGGAGGCGCTGACCACGTCGGCCACGTCGATCCTGGTCCCCGAGCCCAGCGCAAGGGACCAGACGCCGAGGCCGCCGACCTCCGTTGCCGCCTGGTCGCCGAGGAGCAGGCGACCGACGTGGCCGCTCGCCGTCACCCACCGGGCCTCGTGGAAGCCGGGGTGGGTCTGGCGGGCGCCCTCGATCGGCCGACCCGGCGGTCGGACCCAGCTGCGTGCCGGCACGGCGTCGTCTCCGCTCGATCGCCGTCAGCGGGTGACGGTGATCGTGGCCGAGGCCGTCCCGAGGGTCGCCGCGCCCGAGGTCACGGTCGTCACGAGCGGGAGGCGGACGTCCCAACGCATGCGGCGGACCGGGCTCGACGTGGCCGACATGGGTGCTCCTCCCGCAGGTCGGGGCTCAATCGGGGCCCGACAGCTGTCCAGGGTTCGATCCAACCAGTCGGCTCCCGCTGCCGCCATCGGGCATTTGCCCGCCCCGAGGCGATCGGGCCGATCGGGGTGGCGGACTCAGCCGGCGGTGCGGAGGAGGCCGAGGCGCTGGCCCTCGGCCACGGCCTCGGTGCGGTTGCGCACCTCGAGGCGCCGGTAGATCTCCGAGGTGTGGTGCATGACGGTCTTGGGCCGCATGCCCAGCTCGAGCGCGATCTCCTTGTTGGTGCGCCCGAGGGCGAGCATCGCCAGCACCTCGGCCTGGCGGGGGCTGAGCGGTCCGTCGGGATCGCTCGGTCCGGGGGCCGAGCGGGCGGCGGCGAGCTCGTCGCCCACCGCGGCGGCGAGCACGGTCGCGTCCTCCCAGTCGAGGAGGCGGCCGCGGGCCTCGGCCCGCTCGAACGCCTCGTCGCCGATCTGGGCGCGTGCCCGGGCGATCACGGCGCCGTAGAGCTGCACCGACTCGGGAGCGAGCGCCCGCTGGAGCCAGGGGAGCACGTCGTGCATGGCGCCGTGGAGGCGGGCCGTGTCCTCGGGTCGCCCGCCGACCGTGGTGACGACCACGCCCGCCACGAGCGCCAGCTCCTCGAGGTACCAGAGGTCGTGACGGCGGCCGAGGTCCAGCGCCGCCACCAGGTGGGCGGCGGCGCCGGGCACGTCACCCGTCCCCGCACCCCGGATGGCCGCGCCGATGTGGAGCAGGCCCTCGGCGTGGGCGTCGTCGAGCCGGGCGGCGAGGACGATGAGGTCGTCCTCGGACATCGGGCCGCCCTCGGCCGCACCGCCGATCACGGACATGCCCACGAGGATGTGCGACAGCCGCAGGAGCTGCGCGGTGTCGCCCTCCAGCAGCGCGAGGTCGCGGCCCTCGACCGCTTCGCCCTCCGCCCGCGCCTGGTCGCCGGCCTTGGCGTGGGCCGCCGCGCTCCACCCGAGGAACTGGGTGGTCCACCACGTGTCGCCGAGGGCCCGGGCTGCGTCGAGCCCGGCTTCGGCCGCGGCGGTCGCCGGCTCCGTCTGCCCGGCCGCCAGGTGCAGCGCCACCTGGGACCGACGCACCATCAGGAGGGGGACGCCGGGCGACTCCGAGCCGAGCAGCGCGGCATCGTGCGCGAGCGCATCGAGTTGGTCGGCCCAGGGGCTGGTCGACGCCTGGCCCCACACCGCGAGCATCGCGGCGAGCGCCCGGACCTGGGCGACCGTCGGCAGGTCGTCGTCGAGGTCGTCGGAGCGCGCCGGCAGCAGGTCGGCGAGCAGCTGGGCGGCGCGGGCCGCCGCGCTCGACTCCTCCCACATCAGCCCGAGGTCGACCAGCAGCTGCAGGGCGTCGTCGTGGCGGCCGGTCCGCTCGAGGTGGCGGACGGCGGCGACGAGGTCGTCGAGCTCGGCGAGCAGTGCCCGGCGCACCGCAGGCGTGGCCGGTGACCGCAGCGTGGGAGCGGACGCCGCCGCGAGCGCGAGGTGGTGCTCGGCGTGGCGGTCCTGCGTGGGAACCAGATCGCTGTCGGCGTCGAGGAGCTCGCGGGCCACGAGGCTGACCGACGGCACCAGCTCGAAGCGCCCGTCGTCGCTGCCGCCTCCGACCTCGCGGGCCAGGCCGGTGGCGACCAGGCGCGGCAGGTGGTCGGTTCGTCCGCCGGTCACCGCCTCCAGGCTCGCCGGGCTGAACGATCCGGTGAACACGCCGAGGCGCCGGAGCGTCCGCTGGTGGTCCTCGTCGAGGAGCCCGTAGCTCCACAAGATCGTCGAGCGGAGGCTGCGGTGGTGCGGCTCGGCCGCCGAGGGCGAGGAGGCGAGCGCGTGCAGCGGGCTGCTCCGCTCGACCTCGTCCAGGACCTGGGCGAGCGTCCGGTCGGCGCACCGGGCTGCGGCGAGCTCCAGTGCGAGCGGCAGCCCGTCGAGCAGGCGGGTGAGGGCCGCCGCCGCAGCGACGTCCGGTTCGCGGTGGTCGCCACCCGCCTCCTGGATGCGAGCCAGCAGCAGCCGCACGGCGGGTGCGGCGCGCTGGGTGGCTGCGCTCGCGTCGCCGGCATCCGGGAGGGCGAGGGGATCGAGCCGCAGGACCTGTTCGCCGGGAAGCGAGAGGGGGACGACGCTGGTGGCCAGGACCGTGAGGCCGGGGTCCGCCGCGAGCGCCGCGGCCACGAGCTCCGACGACCCCGACACCGCCTCGAGGCCGTCGAGCAGGACCAGGCGGCGACGGCCCGCGGGGGCGGGGCCGGCCACGCCTTCGCTGGCCTGCGACAGCGCGGCGGCGACCTCGTCGGTGCCGGCACCGGCGCCGTGGCGGTCGACCTGGGCCCGGGTGATGTGGATGCCGTCCTCGGCCTCGATGGCAGCGGCGACGGTCGCCGCCAGCGCCGTCTTCCCGACGCCGCTGCGTCCCGTGACGGTCACGACCCGGACATCGGGCCGGCGCACGACCTGGCCCAGCAGGTCGAGCGCGTCGTCCCGTCCGATGAGGCGCGACCGGGCCGGCTCCGATGCCGCCCCGTCGATCCCGTCCTCCCGCACTGCCACCTCCGGCTGCCCGGACGCTACCAGCGAGGCTCCTGGCGGTGAGCCGGTGTCGGCGGGCTCGGCCCGTCAGCCGAGGTCGAGCGCGACGGCGCTGACGTGGGCGTCTCCGCCCATCGCGTACACGCCGACCACCCGGCCGAGCATGCCGCCGGCGACCTCGGTCGACAGGTAGCGGCCGTCCAGCTCGGCGAGCACGAGGACCTCCGTGGCGGTGAGCGCGACCTCGTAGTGGTGGCGCTCGTCCATGCGGAGCGCGAGGCCGTCGGCGTGCGGAGGTCGGGCGGACCGAGCCGCCTAGCCGGCCTGCTCGAGGAGATCGACGATGTCGTCGTAGCCGCGGGCGGCGGCGAGCTCGACCGGGAGGTCGCCGTTGCCGTCGGGGATGGTCACGTCGGCCCCGGCCTCGATCAGGAGGCGGACCGTCTCCACGTGCTGCGGCGATCCGGTCCCGAGCACGATCGCGTCGTGGAGGGCGGTCCACGAGAGGTCGTTCACGTGGTCGACCGGGACGCCTGCGGCCAGGAGGATCCGTACGGTGCTCACGTGGCCGTGCTCGCTGGCCGGGATGAGCGCGGTGCCGCCGAAGCGGTTGGTGCTGGTGACGTCGGCGCCGTGCTCGATCGTGGCTCGCAGGATCTCGTCGCGGCCCTCGGCGCCGGCGTACAGGAACGCGGAGTCCTCGAGGTGGTCGGTCGCGTTCGGGTCGGCGCCGGACTCGAGCAGCAGGAGGGCGACGTCGGCCTGGTCTGCCCGCGTCGCCACCAGGAGCGGTGTGCGCCCGGCCCGGTTGCGGACCTCGGTGTCGGCCCCGTCGTCGAGCGCGGCGCGAGCCGCGGGGACGTCGCCGTCGGCCGCGGCGCGCAGCAGGGCGACCGATGCCCTGCCTTCGGGCGACGAGGGGTCCGGCCCGTCGGCGTCCGAGCAGGCGAAGAGCACCAGGGCCAGTGCGGCCGTGGACGCACCGGTGGCGAGGAGCCGCAGGCGGGTCCCGAGGCCCAGGCGGTGGACGCTCACCGGAGGACCTGGCCGTCCTCGACGACGACCTGCCCGCCGGCCACCACGAGGGCCCGGTCCGGGGCGCGGACCACGGCGTCCGGGACGTTCTCGGCGTCGAGCAGGACGACGTCGGCGGGCGCGCCGACCACGAGGTCGTGGACCGGACGGCTCACGAACCGCCCGCCTGCGCTGGTGGCCAGCCGGGCCACCTCGACGAGGTCCTCGTCGTGGCGGAGGCCGTGGAGCCGGGCGAAGTCGAGCGCGACGCGCAGCAGGTCGCCGGTGCCGTAGGGCGACCACAGGTCGCGGATGCCGTCGGTGCCCAGCCCGATCGCGATGCCGCGGTCGAGCATCGCCCGCCAGGGGAGCGGCGCGGACCCGATCGGCGCCACCGTCGCCCAGGAGATGCCGGCGTCGCCGAGCTGGTCGAGCACCGCGGCCTGCCGGTCGAGCGGGAGCTGGCCGAGTGCGAAGCCGTGCGACACGTTGACCCGGCCCTGGAGGCCGGCCCGCCGCGTGCGCTCGGCGATCAGCTCGAACTCGAACGCACCGAGCTCGCCTCTGCTGTGGAGGTGGATGTCGAGCCCGCAGCCGTACCGCTCGGCGATGGCGAACAGCCCGTCGAGCTGGGCCACGGGGTCGCGGTCGATCGCACTCGGATCGAGGCCGCCGATGCCGTCCGCGCCTGCGCGAGCGGCCTGCTCCAGCAGGTCGAGCACCCCGCCGCGGCGGATCACGCCGTCCTGCGGGAAGGCGACGACCTCGACCGCCACCGCACCCCCGAGGCCCTCGGCGGCTTCCCGGACCATGCCGATCCCGTCGATGCCGACCCCGAGGTCGACGTCGACGTGCGTGCGGATGGCCGTCGTGCCGTAGCGGAGGAGCTCGCGGAGCACCCGCGCCGCGGTCTCGACGCTCGGGATGCCGAGCCGGTCGCGCTCGGCGCGCTCGTGGGCGATGCGGCCCTGCGTGGTGGCCTCGCCCGCGAACGGCTGCCACGGGTGGCCGAGCCAGCTCTTGTCGACGTGGGCGTGGGCGTTCACGAAGCCGGGGAGTGCGAGGCGGCCCCGGCCGTCGACCACCTCGGTCGCCGCCGGGTCGGGGGGGCGGACCCGAGCCGGTGGGTCGGAGGTCGGTGATGGTCCCATCCGAGATGGCGAGGTCGACGGGCTCGCCGTCCCACGGGCGCACGTCGGTGAGCACGAGGTCGGTCATGCCAGAAATGGTATACCAAAGGTGCGCCGGTTCCACCGGGGCCGGGGTCGGGGTCAGTCGCCCCCTCGTCGCGAAGCCTCGTGGGCCTCGCGCAGGGCGGTGCTGGAGGTGAGGTGCGCGGCGCTGAGGCGCTCGACCGCGTCGACGTCGCCGGCGGCGATCGCCTCGTAGAGGCCCCGGTGCTCCTGCGCGACCTGGACGAGGTCGTCGTGGAGGCCGAGGAACCGGCGCATCCGACTGCGGGTGAGCGCCTCGACCTCGCTCAGGAGGCGGTTGCCGGCGAGGTCGAACACCACCTCGTGGAACGCGGCGGCGCTCCGCCGGGCTCGGGCCGCGTCGTCCCGGTGCGCCGCAGCGGCCTCGTCGTCGACCACCGCCCGCAGCCTCGTGAGGCCCTCCTCGGTGCGGCGCTGGGCGGCGAGGCGGAACGCCAGGCCCTCCAGTGCCTCGCGGACCTCGGTCAGGTCGGCGATGTCCTCTGCGCTGAACTCGCTGACCACCGCCCACGTCCGGGGTCGGAGCGTCACGAGGCCCTCGGCCGCCAGCGCCTTGAGCGCGTCGCGCACCGGCACCCGGCTCACGCCGAGCTCCTCGGCGAGGTCCCGCTCGACCAGCTTGCTCCCCGGCGGCCGGGACCCGTCGAGGACCTCGGCCCGCAGGAGGTCCGTGACCCGCTCGACCTCCGACGCGGCGCCGTTCGTTCGCTCCATCGGCCCATGATCGCAGCGGCTGCTACCCATGGGGTGGTGAGCCGGGCATCCGAGGAGTCGAACCGGCGGATGCTGCGGGCCCGAGACGCCATGGACCGGCACTTCGCCGAGCCGCTCGACGTGGCGGCGGTGGCCGCCATCGCCCACACGTCCGAAGCCCACTTCAGCCGCACGTTCAAGGCGACCTTCGGCGAGTCGCCGCACCGCTACCTCCAGCGGCGGCGGGTCGAGCGGGCCATGTTCCTGCTGCGCTCGACGGACCGGAGCATCACCGACATCTGCCTCGACGTGGGCTTCGGGAGCCTCGGCACCTTCAGCCGCACCTTCCGTGACATCGTCGGCGAGCCTCCGTCGGCGTACCGGGCCCGAGGGCCCATCCCGGCGGTGCCGACCTGCTTCGCCATGCGCTGGTCCCGCCCGCGCGACTGACCGGGCCGCGGCCGCTGAAGACCGCAGGTTCGGAGAAGCGGCCGGCGCAGGGGTTCCGTACGTTGACCACCATGTTCAACGCACTTGCCATCTCCCAGATCTACGTCCTCGACCAAGACGACGCCCTCGACTTCTACGTCGGCAAGCTCGGCCTCGAGGTCCACACCGACCAGGACCTCGGCTTCATGCGGTGGCTCACCGTCGCCGTGCCCAGCCAGCCCGACCGCCAGATCCTCCTCGAGAAGCCGGGGCCGCCGTCCATGGACGAGGCCACCGCCGGCCAGGTCCGCGACCTCCTCACCAAGGGCGTCACCGGGGGCCACCTCTTCTTCACCACCGAGGACTGCCAGGCGACCTTCGAGGACCTGAAGGGCAAGGGGGTCGAGTTCACCCAGGAGCCGACCGAGATGCCCTACGGCATCGACTGCGGCCTGCGCGACCCGTTCGGCAACAGCATCCGGTTCAGCCAGCCGCTCGCCCCGGCCTGAGGCCGGGGCGGGTCGGCCCGCTCCGTCGTCGCCGGTCTGAGCTCCCGCGCGGCGGCCGAGCGGGTCCGAGCCGGCGCCGTGGCTCACCGGTCGGGCCGCTCCTGGCGCCCGGGGCGGTCAGGCCCGCGGCGCGTGGTGGTCCACGAGCTGCTCGATGACCGTGGCGACCTGGGCCCGGACCGCCTCGCGGTCGGTGCCCTCGAAGCCGGCCGACGCGAGCCACCAGTCCTCCAGGAACGCCCAACCCGAGGTGAGCGCCATGAGGACGGCGCCCAGCGCCCGGGGGTCGACGGTCCCGTCGGTCGGGGCGTCAGGCGGTCCCGTGGTGCCGATGGCGTCGGGCGCGAGCCGGCGCAGGTGGATGGCGAAGCCGGGGAAGCGGTCGACGTCGCCCAGCACCTCGGAGCTGGCCACCGCTCGGGCGAGGGCGGTGAAGCTCGCCCGGTGGTCGGCCATGTAGGCCATGCCGGTCACGAACCCCTCGGCGGGATCGTCCGCCTCGGCGATGGCGTCCGCGTAGCGGGCGGCGGTGCGCTTCACGACCTCGGCCAGGAGCTTGTCCTTGGTCTCGAAGTGGCGGTGCACGACCGAGTGCTGGACGCCGGCTCGCTCGGCGACGTCGCGGACCGACACCTCGGAGGGCATCCGCTCCGCGAGCAGCTCGTCGGCGGCCTGGAGGATCTCCTCGCGGACCACCTCGCCCTTGCGGTACGGACCTCGCGTCGCCACCGGCACCAACCTCCACGTCGTTGTGACCGTGAGGTTACAAACCCCGTCGCCCCAGGCACCCGGCCTGCGGGGTGTCAGGGCGTGGCGCGGAAGGTCACCGACCGCAGCTCGACCGGTCGGCCGCCGGCCTCCACGGCGACCTCCACCCGCGTGGGCTCGTCGAGGTCCAGGCGCGTGCCGCCCGACAGGAGCCGGCCCGTGGCCGCGTCGCGGACCGTGGCGGCGGCTGGCCCCGATGCGCCGAGGTCGATCGTCCACCGGCCGGCCGGGAGGTCGACGGTGGTGGTCGCCTGCCCGCCGGTCGGGACGACGGCGACGACGTCGTCGCCCCGCACCGCGACCACCGTGGACCCGTCGGCGACGCACCGGCCCTCGACCACGCACGGCGGCGGCTCGTCCTCGGCGACGGCCCGACCGAACACGAGGCCGGGCACGACGAGGCCGTCCGCCACCGGTCGGATCCCGATGCGCGGGCTCGCGGTCCGGACCCAGATCAGCGAGGCGTGCGTGGTGCCGTCGGCTCCCTCGGCGACGAACGGGACCAGCCGGTAGCCGGTCCGGAAGCCGGCGAGGTCCTCCATGCTGCGATCGGCGTCGTAGCACCCGTGGGCCGACCCGAACGGTCCGCAGAAGCTCACCAGGTCGGGCCGGCGGCCCAGGGCGTAGCGGCCGTCGCCGAGCTCGTGGCCGAGCGCTCCGCTGCCGATGTCGGCGGGTCGGTGGTGGGCGAGGTACCGGTCCGTCAGCCCGAGGAGGTCGAGCGCGGGGAGCTCGCTGAAGTAGGGCAGGCATCCGGCCGCGGTCACCGCGAAGAGGGGCTGCTCGTCCTCGAAGCCCTCCCGGAGCGGGTCGGCGATGACCTTGCAGTCCCACTCCCACCGCTCGCGCTCGGCGCGCCGGATGTCGTTGTCGAGCACGAGCTGGCCGAGGCCCAGCACCACGAGGGAGGCGAGGGCGAGGGGCCAGGCGGCGCGTCGAACCCGGCCCTGCGGGTGGTGCTGCATCCACCGCCACCACTCGCCGGCCAGGAAGGCCAGCAAGAGCGCGGTCACCGCCAGGTGCCGTCGGCCCGGGAAGGTGTCGCCGCCCACCACCACGACGTACGCGGTCCACACCGCGAGCGACAGCACCAGGGCCAGGATCCGGCGCCGCACGGCCGGGGTGCGCCGGAGTGCGACGGCCGCAGCGAGCGCCGGCAGCCACAGCCCGACGAGCGGGACGAGCCCCGTCGCCGTGTAGCGCGCCCCGGACCGGATCCGAGTCGAGGTCGCGGCGAGCTTGGCGTAGGCGGTGTTGGGCAGCCAGTCGTCGTAGTACGCCAGGCGGAAGGCCAGCTGGGCGAGCAGGAGCGCCACGGGCACGGCGACGAGCAGCAAGGCGAGCCGCCAGCCGTCGGACCGGAACCGCCGCACGAGGACGACCGAGACCGCGGCGGCGCCGACGAACAGGACCCCGTCGGGCCGGCTCAGTGCGACCAGTCCGTACAGCGTGCCGGTCACGAGCACCGAGCCGGTGGCCGGACGAGGCTGGTCGAGGAGGCCGAGGAGGCGCACCGTCGCCAGCGCCAGCAGCCCGACGAGCAGCGGCTGCTCGAGGCCGCCGACGGACCACACCGCGAAGGAGCCGGTGAGGGCGAGGGCCAGGCTCGACGCCGTCGCCGCGAGGGCGTCGCCCCGGCGCGCCGGTCGGAACCACCACGCGACCGCGCTGATCGCGGTGGCGAAGCCGACGAAGCCGAGGATCCGCGCCGCGGCGATCAGGTCGATCCCCAGCCACCCGAGGAGTGCGGTGGCGAGCACCCACGTGGGGTTGGAGTAGCCCTCGACCCGCGGCCCGTCGGTCCAGGTGAGCCCGTCGCCGGCCAGGAGCCGCTGGCTGTAGCGCAGCGAGATCAGCGCGTCGTCGGCGAGGAAGGGGAGGTGGTGCCCGGCGTGCAGGGCGAGCACGGCGATCGCACCCGCCGCGATGGCCCAGACCGGCACGGCCGGCTTCGGCGCCGAGGACGTGGCGCGCTCCGTCGCCCCGGGCTCGTCGGCCCGGCCCGTCGGCTCGACCGGCTCGGGCCGGACCGCCGCACGTTGCGCTGCCGCGGGTCGACCCGCTCCCATCCCCGATGCCCTCCCCCGGCTCGGCCGCGAACGCTACCCGGCCCGGGGTGGTCCCGGAGCGCCGCTGGAGGAGCCGTGTAGGGTCGGCCGCGCCGCCGGGCGGAGGGCCTGGTGGGAGGGGTGATCCGCTGGTCACCCCGACGTGATCGGGAGGGGTCCGTCATGCAGAGGTCTCGTCGCATCCGTGCCGTCGTCGCGGTGGTCGCCGTCGGCGTGACGCTCCTGGCGTCGCCGACCGAGAGCCGCGCCCAGCCGGCGCCGACGCTCGGTGGCACGTCTGCTGGAGCGGACGCCATCACCGCGCGCTTCGACGGCACCAAGGCGCCGTCGGGGCCGGCCGAGGGGGCGACGCCGAACGCGGTCGGCGACGTGACCATCCAGGCCCAGGGCTGCACGCCCGACCCGGTGGCGTTCGGGGCCCAGACCACGTGCACCTACGCCGTGCAGAACCAGACCCAGACGGCCACCACCGTCGACCTCCAGGCCACCGGCGACGACGAGCTCGCCGTGGTGGGCGCCGACCAGGGCGCGGCCGTCACCGGCGGCACGGCCCGGGCCGAGGACGTGGCGCTGCCGCCCCGCACCTCCAGCCCGATCCAGATCAACCCGGGCAGCACCTTCGCCGGGTACTACGCCCTCGAGACCATCCCGATCAACCCGCAGACCATCAGCGACGACCAGATCCTCAACTACACGGTGCAGCCCTTCCGCTGGAACGGCGCCACGTACACGAGCCTCGGCGTGTCGGCGAACGGGTACGTCGTGGTCGGTGGCGCCGACACCTCGAAGGACGCGACCGCCGCGCCGCAGGACGTGCCCGACGCGGGTCGTCCCAACAACGTGCTCGCCCCGTTCTGGACCGACCTCACGCCGGCCGGCGGCGGATCGCTGCGGGTCGCCACGGTGGCCAACACCGCGCAGCCGCCGTGCGAGCGGGCCTACTGGTTCGTGGCCCAGTGGGACATGTTCGAGTTCGGGACCACGACCAACCGCAAGGCGCAGATCTGGATCCAGGCCGACGACCCCGAGTGCGCCACGGACCCGGTGCCGCCCGAGACCATCTACTTCACGTACGACTTCTCGACGATGACGGCAGCGCCGGCGCGGCCGTTCCGCATCGCGGCCGAGAACTCGGCCGGAACCGTCGGCGGCATGCGTCCGGCCGGTCAGCTGCCCACGAGCCACTACGTGGTCACCAGCTCCGGGTCGCCGCAGCCGGCGCCGATCGTGACCTGGAAGGTCACCGGCGAGGGCCGCAAGGGCGGCACCGGCACGATCGCCTCGACGGTCGAGTCCAGCCTCATCCCCGGCAGCAGCACCGTCTTCACCGACGTGACCGTCTCGCCCCAGGCGCTCCCCGCCATCACCGACCAGCCCGACGACGCCACCGTCACGGCGGGCCAGCAGGCGGTGTTCAGCGCGGCGGCCACCGGCGCGGCCTCGGTCCGCTGGCAGGTGTCGACCGACGGCGGCGGCAGCTTCGACGACGTCCCGGGCGCGACCTCCACCACCCTGGCGTTCACCGCCCACGGCGCCGATGACGGCAACCAGTACCGGGCGGTGTTCGCCAACAGCAGCGGCGGCGAGACCACGACCGACGCCGCTCAGCTCACCGTGGATCAGATCGCCACCGTCACCTCGGTCTCGGCCAGCCCGGCGGCACCGAAGGTCGGCCAGGCGGTGAGCTTCACCGCCACCGTGGCGCCGTCCGGCGCCACCGGCACCGTGCAGTTCGCCGTCGACGGCACGCCGCTCGGATCCCCGGTCGCGGTGTCCGGGGGCTCGGCCACGAGCCCGTCCACCAGCTCGCTCGTCGCGGGCGACCACGCGGTCACCGCCACCTACTCGGGCGACGCGGACCACGCCGGCTCGGTCGGCAACGGCAGCGTCTCGGTCGGCAAGGTCGTCTCGACCACCGGCGTGACCGTCGACCCGGCGGCGCCGAAGGTGGGTGACGACGTGGGCTTCACCGCCACGGTCGCGCCGTCCGCGGCCACCGGCACCGTGCAGTTCACCGTCGACGGCACCCCGCTCGGCGGACCCGTCGCGGTGTCGGGCGGCACCGCCACCAGCACCGAGCTCGCCGGCCTGACCCGGGGCGGCCACGTCGTCGAAGCCGTCTACTCCGGTGACGCCACCTACGCCTCGTCCACCAGCGGCCCGGTCTCGTTCACCGTCACCCGTCGCGCCACCACCACGACGGTCTCCGTCGACCCGTCCTCGCCCGAGCGCGGCGAGGACGTCGAGTTCACCGCCGAGGTCGATCCGACCCCCGGTGGCGGCACCGTGCAGTTCCGCGTCGACGGCGCACCGTTCGGCAGCCCGGTCGCGGTCAGCGGCGGCTCCGCCACCAGCCCCTCGACCGACGACCTCACGGCCGGCGACCACACGGTCTCCGCCACCTACTCGGGCGACGACGAGCTGGCCCCGTCGACCTCCGCCACCGCCACCTTCACGGTGGCGAAGCGGGACTCGTCCACCACCGTGCTCGACGTCCGGCCCGACATCCTCTCGGCCGGCGAGGACGCCACGGTCGACCTCTCGGTCTCGCCGGCGCCGGCCGGCGGGACGGTCCAGCTCGCCCTCGACGGCGCCGACGTCGGCGGCCCGATCGCCCTCGACCGCGACGGCGAGGCCACCGCCACGCTGCCGGACCTGGCCGTGGGCGAGCGCACGCTGACCGCCACCTTCAGCGGCGACGACGACCTCCTGCCCTCGAGCGACACG
This sequence comes from Acidimicrobiales bacterium, assembly GCA_035555395.1. GTDB lineage: Bacteria > Actinomycetota > Acidimicrobiia > Acidimicrobiales > Iamiaceae > Aquihabitans. The sequence goes on along the minus strand of DATMGQ010000217.1, from coordinate 2,189 downwards.
GAGGACCTGACCGTCTACGAGCCGCGCGAGGCGTTCGTCCGCCGGGCCTACCCGCTCGTGCTCGGCCGCCCCGCCGATGCCGCCGGCGTCCTCCACCACGTCCGCAGCCTCGAAGGCGGCGCACCTCCGACGCTGATCACCCGGCGCCTCGCCACGTCGCCCGAGGGCCGGCGGCGCCTCGTGGAGCAGACCTTCCAGCGGGCCCTCGGCCGATCGGTCGACCCCGACGGGCGGGCGTTCTGGGTCCAGCGGCTCGAGTCCGGCCTCACCGCGGAGGACCTCCTGGCCAGCGTGCTCGCCTCGCCCGAGGCCTACCAGCGCAGCGGCAGCGACCCCGAGGGCATCGCCCTCGCGCTGTACCGCGTCCACCTGGCCCGCTCCGCCGATCCCGGCGGCCTGGCGCACTGGACCGCTCGGGTCGCGGCGGCGGACACGCGAGCCGGCCGCCAGCACACCGCCACCACCTTCGGCCGCGTGCCCGAGGCGACCCGTGTCGCGGTGGCGTCCGCGGTGGCCCAGGCCTGCGCCCCGTCCACCCCGCTCGGGAGCGTCCTCGACGCCAACTGGGTCGCGTCGGGCCGCAACCCCCTGGTCCTTCGCGGCGCCGCCCTCGCCCTCGCCTGCCCGCCCGACGGACTCACCCCCTGACGCGTCGGGGCCGAGGCCCTACCGGACGCGGCCGGCGAGCTCGGCGAGGGCGCGCTCGATGATGCGGTCGTGCCCGAACCGGGCGATCGGGCGGGCCCACCGCTCGAGCCGCTGCAGCCAGGGGTGGGCGGCGTGGAGGTCGGCCACCAGCACCAGATCGGTGCCGCGGCCCTGCGGCACGAGGTGGAGCACGGCGCGCCCGGCGACGTCGCCGTCGACGAGCGCGCCCACCCGCGCCTCGGCCACGACCTCCTGGAGGTCGACCGAGAACCGGACGGGGTAGCGCAGCGCCGACCTCACCGTGCACGTCCACCGCTCCCCGGTGGCGAGCGTGCGCCCGTCGAAGCGGCGGAGCCACGGCCACCACACGCGGTAGCGCTCGACCTGCTCCAGGGTGCGCCACACCGCCTCGGGCGTGGCGTCGACGTGCCGTCGGTGCTCCGAGTGCATCGCCGCCGGGCGGCGATCGGTCATCGGGGGCTCCGGCGGTGCCGTGACCGGCGGTCTACCGGGGGCAGAGCGCCCAGAGGTCCAGGTCGAGGAGCACGCCAGGGGCGTACTTCCCGTCCTCGCCCCGCAGGGTCATCGACTCGTCCCGGCCGCTGGTGGCGACCAGCCGGAGGCGCAGCGCCCCGACGCCCGGGGCCGACGTCTCGGCCTTGTCGAGCACCTCGGACCACGCGTACACGGTGGTCCCGGCGAAGGCCGGCGAGGTGTGGGCGCCGGCGTTGATCGCCGAGATCAGCTGGGCGTTGGCCAGCCCGTTGAACGACAGGGCCCGAGCCATCGAGATGACGTGGCCGCCGTAGATCAGGCGCTGGCCGTCGGGCCGGGCCTCGGTGTTGAAGTGGACCTTGGCCGTGTTCTGCCAGAGGCGCGTGGCCATCATGTGCTCGGCGTCGCTGAGGGTGACGCCGTCGACGTGGTCGATCTTCTCGCCCACCTCGTAGTCGTCGAACCGGTGCGGCTCGCCGGCGGCGGCGAAGTCGTACTCGGTGAAGTCGAGCCCGGCCGGGATGACCAGGTCCTCGGGGGCGACGACCTTGGCCAGCTCGGGCACGACCGGCTCGGGCGTGGGCGCCTCGACGTCGCGCTTGTGCACCATCACCCAGCGGGCCCAGTCGATGGCGACGTCGCCGTGCTGGTCGACCGCGGTGGAGCGCACGTAGACGACGCCGGTCTTGCCGTTCGAGTTCTCCTTGAGCCCGATGACCTCGGAGGACGTGCGGAGCGTGTCCCCGGGCACGAGCGGCCGGTGGAACCGGAGCTCGGCGTAGCCGAGGTTGGCCACGGCGTTGAGCGACACGTCCGGCACGGTCTTGCCGAACGCGATGTGGAAGCCGATCAGCTCCTCGACCGGCGCCGGGTCGAGCCCGCTGGCCGCCGCGAACGCCGCGGAGGACGGGATGGCGAAGCGGGTGGGGTAGAGCGCGCCGTAGACCGCCCGGTCGCCCTCGGTGATGGTGCGGGGCGTGGCGTGGGGGATCACCTGCCCCAGCTCGAAGTCCTCGAAGAAGTTGCCGGGGTTCGTCTTGCTCATC
>DATMGQ010000216.1:0-9384 GCA_035555395.1 Acidimicrobiales bacterium | reverse complement strand
CGATCGAGTTCCACGGCCTCATCTTCAGCGTGGGCGGGACCACCGTCTCGGTGGTGGCCACGTCCGGTCTCGACGACGCCACCTTCGAGCCCGTCGCGGGCGACTACGACCTGATCCCGGACCTCGGCGGCCTCATGCAGGAGCGCGTCGAGTCGCTCTGACGCCGCGGCGTCAGGCGGGTCCCACCCGCAGCACGTACTCGCCCGGAGCGTCGACGGTGGCGGTGACGAGCCGGCCGCCGTCGACCTCGTGCTCCACCACGTCGCTCAGGCCCTCGACCGTGACGGCATGGTCGGCGTCGTCCTCGGTCGGCGTCCACACCAGGAGCTCGCCGCCGGCCTCGGTCGCGTCGGCCCGCACCAGCAGGCGGCCCGACTCGACCTCGCTGCGCAGCTCGGTCAGCCGACCGGGCGTCGCCCGGGGGTAGCCGCGTCCGAGGATGTCGAGGAAGGCGTCGTTCGGCCCGAGGTCCTCGTTGTCGGGGCAGCCGAGCAGGTTGAGGTGGACCGAGTCGTCGGTGGGCGCGACGACCTCGTCGCCCTCCCACTGCACCGCGTGGGGGTCGCCGCAGGACTGGCGCCACTGCCACCAGGCACCGCCCCACCGGTGGTCGTCCTCGTCGGCGGCGTAGCGGCCCGCCTTCTCGAGCGTCTCGGGCGAGGTGTCCCAGAAGCCGTACTCGCCACCCCAGTTGGGCACGCCGATGCCGGCGGTGATGCCCTCGATGCCGTCGTTGAGCCCCTCGATGCTGCCGCCCCCGATCGACTCGGAGTAGTTGTGCACCGAGCCCGAGATGTTGGCGATGTCGACGCCGGCCGCCTTCGGGTCGGGGATGACGATGCCGTTGACCGGGTCGCCGGCCGGGACCGTGGGCTCCACGAAGATGATGTGCTGGAAGTCGGCGTCGGCCTCGGCGTCGCGGATCGCGCCGATCACGTCGACCAGCAGCGCCTGGTACTTCGGTGCGAGCTCCGGCTCCGGGAGCGACGTCTCGGGCTCGTTGAGCACGTCGTAGCCCGCCACCTCCGGCCGACCGGCGAAGTGCTCGGCGACCTTGCCCCACATCTCCGCGAAGGCGGTGCGGATGCCGTCGGTGTCGTCGTAGAAGTGGTTCCACGCCCGGTTGACCGCCGGCGAGCTGTTCCGATCGCTGCCGGTCAGGCAGGTCGACAGGTCGTCGCTCAGCACCGCCCACTCCGGGGCCCCGTCCCAGCCCTTGGCCGGCGTGGTGCCGGGCTCGCAGTCCGCCGCGTCCTCGGTGGAGAGGAACGAGGTGTAGGCGTCCTGGTGCATGTCGATGACGGAGTAGATGCCGTGCTCGGCGGCGGCGGCGACGTACTCGTCGACCTGCTCGAGGTAGTCCTCGTCGATCTCGCCCTTGGTGGGCTCGACGTTCGCCCACGTCACGAGGAGCCGGATGACGGAGAACCCGTGGGCCGCCATCGTGTCCCAGTCCTCGGCGCTCACCGGGATCGTGGTGTCGACGGTCGGGACGCCCTGCCAGTAGAGCGCCAGCGAGTTGACGTTGGCGCCGCGGAGCAGCACGTCGCGCCCGTCGGAGTCGACGATGCGGCGGTCCTTCGAGGTCGACAGCGGCAGCAGTTCGATCACGCCGGCTTCCCTCGACGCGGCCGTCGTGGTGGTCGACGCCTTGGCCTCGTCGCTCGTCCCGGACGAGCAGGAGACGAGGGCGGCGACGGCCAGCGAGGCAGCGACGAGGCGGACGGCGAGACGACGATCTGGGCGGAGCACCCGGTCATCCAAGCAGACGCCGCCGATGCGGCACGACCGCACGACGCCGAGCACCGCCGCGGCGCCTAGTTTGACCGCACGATGCCGCCGTGGGAGCGGCCCAGGGGGAAGCCATGTCCGTCGACCTGCGCACGCGCTCCGATGCCGACCCGATCGCGTTCGACCCCGCCGCGTTCCTGGCCGCCGGCCTCCCGGACGCGCTCGCCCGGCGCCACGCCGAGCGGAGCCGCCCGCACGCCGCCCTCGCCCCGCTCGTGCTCGACGTCGCCGGCTCGGCCTGGACGCTCGCGTTCGACGGCGACGAACCCGTCCTGCGGCCCGGCGCCGCCGACGGTGCGGTGCAGGTGCGGCTGACCGACGCATTGCTCCAGGACCTCGCCACCGACCAGATCACGCCGATCGGCATGATGACCGGCGGCACGCTCGACCTGTCGACGGGCGGTGGCCTGGGCCTCCTCCTCGACTGGTGGGTCGTCCTGCGCGATGCCCTCGACGACGATCCGCTGCCCGGCCCCGACGAGGTCCAGCTCGACGTCGACCTCACCCGGTCCTTCACCCTCGCCGATGACCCGGCCGAGATCCGGACCTTCCTGGAGCACGCCGGCTTCGTCCACCTCCGAGGCGTCTTCACCGAGGAGGAGATGGCTCGGATCAGCGCCGACATGGACCGCGCCGCCGACACCTACGCGCCCGGTGACGGCCGCAGCTGGTGGGCCGGCACCGGCGACGGCGAGCGCCTGGTCCGGATGCAGTTCTTCGAGGAGCACTCCCCCACCGCGGCCGCCCTGCTCGATGACGAGCGCTTCACCGCCCTCGGCGCCATCCCCGGCTGCGGCCACCGGTTCGGCGGCTTCGCCGAGAGCCGGTGGGAGGCGCTGTTCAAGCCGATCGGCGTCACGAGCGGGATCTCCGACGTGCCCTGGCACAAGGACTGCAGCCTCGGCCGCCACAGCTACGAGTGCATGCGGGTGACCGTCGGCGTGTCGGTCACCGGGGCCGGCCCCACCACCGGACAGCTGCGCGTGGTCCCCGGCTCGCACCGGGCCCTGATGTGGCCGTCGCTCGTCGACGTGGCCGCGCTCCCCCTGCCCGACGTCGGCCTCGCCACCGAGACCGGCGACGTGACGCTCCACCTGAGCTGCACGCTCCACATGGCCCAGCCCCCGACCACCGGCGAGCGCCGGGTCCTCTACACCAGCTTCACCCTCCCGCCCGTCGACGAGGAGGCCCAGGCCGCCGCCCACCGCCGCCTCGTCGCGACCGCCCGCGAGACCGCCCCCACCACCGTCAGCCAGCCCTCCACCCGCTGACCTGGCGCGCGCCCACCCGATCCACGAGGAATCAGGTCGTTCGGGCCGCACCACACGGCACAGGCGACCCGAAATCGCCGGATCCATCCCCCGGTACGCACGATCCACGAGGAATCAGGTCGTTCGAGCCGCACCACACGGCACAGGCGACCTGATTCGGGGGGGGGCTACTTGATGGCGGTGGGGGCGACGAGGCCGCCGCTGGCGCCGGTGAGGGGGATGGGGGTGGCGACGAGCTGGACGTCCCACTGGCCGTCGGCGGCGCAGTCGGCGGCGAGCTCGTCGAGCGCCCAGATCTGACCCTGGGCCAACCCCATGTCGCGCAGGTGGATCATGTGGACCGGGAGCAGGGCGGCCGGGTCCTCGCCGGGGAAGCACTCGAGCACGAGGGTGTCGGTGGCGACGCCGGCGACCTGGTGGTCGTGCAGCCACTCGATCGTGCCGACCGACAGGCCCGGGCAGGTCATGCGGTAGCGGTCCTTCTCACCGATGCGCAGGAAGTGGAAGTGACCGGTGCGGACCATCACGATGTCGCCGGGGGCGAGCTCGACGCCGGTGGCGGCGAGCGCACCGTCGAGGTCGTCGGCGGTGATCGGGTGGTTGTCGTCGAAGTGGTCGACGCCGTGGAGCCGGGCCACGTCGAGCAGCACTCCGCGGGTGGCGACCGGGCCGAAGTGCTCGATGCCCAGGTCCGACGCCCCGGCCTCGCTGACGACCGACAGCGGGACGCCGTTGTAGAGCTCGCCGCTGTAGCCGACGTGCGAGAGGGCATCCCAGTGGGTGGCCGCCTGGGTGCCCATCGAGAAGCGGTCGTCGTTGGTGGTGAAGCCGTCGGGTCCGACGAACGCCACGTTGACGGCGATCATCTCGAGGCTCGGGTTGTCGCGCCCGGGGATGCCGCCGGTCTGGGGGCCGTCGGCGTCGAACGGGATGGCCAGCGAGAACGACCGGCCCTGGCGGACGGCCGCCGCGCCGCGGCGCACGGCCTCGGCGTCGATCAGGTTGAGCGTGCCGCGCCGGTCGCCGTCGCCCCAGCGCCCCTTGTTCGAGACGCGGGCCGCCAGCTCGAGCAGCTCGTCAGGGAGCTTCGGCATGGACGGGAGGATCGAAGGCGGGCGAGGGGTTGATGACGACCGTGGGCCCCGGGTCGATCCCGTAGCGGGCGGCGAGCTCGAGGGCGACGACGTCGCCGAAGAAGGCGAGGTCGAGGAGCTGGGCGAGGGCCCCGTCGCCGGTGGCTCGCACCGTGTGGATCGAGCTCATGACCTCGTCGGACCACGCTTCGACCTGGTCGAACTGCTCGGACACGGCCGGCGGCTCCTCGTCGTGGCGCAGCAGCACCAGCGAGAGGACCTGGCGGGTGATGTCGCCGTGCTGGCCCCAGCCGGCGAGCTCGCCGTGGACGACGTCGGGCAGCTCGCCGACGAACGCGGGCGACTTGGCGCTCTGGTTGATCTGCGCCTTCCAGCGGGTGGCGGCCACCCCGCCGAGGACACCGCCGCCGTAGACGAGGGGCATGGTGCCGGCGAGCGACCGGGCGAGGCGCTCGGCCTCGTTGTCCTCGACGGCGAGCTCGTCACGGCGGGCGCGCAGCTGGTCGATGGCTGCCGCGATCCAGTCGCGGCCACCCGGGAACAGCCCGAGGGCGTCGAACGCCTTGAGCACCGGCACGGCAAGGGCGCCGACGCGTGCCCGCGGCGGCACCGGCGTGGCCGACTCGGCGTGGGGCAGGAACACCGTGGGCGCCTCGGCGGCGTCGGCCATGGCCCCCAGCTGGCCGCCGCTGGTGACGGCGAAGAGCTTGGCGCCGGCCTCGACGCAGGTGGTGGCCGAGGCCACGACCTCGGGCGAGTCGCCGGAGGCGGAGATGGCGACGACGAGGGTGGAGGCGTCGACGAACGACGGCGGTTCGAACCCCTTGTGCACCACGAGCGGCACCGGCATGAACGGGCCGGCGACCGCGTTCAGCAGGTCGCCCACCCAACCGGCGGCGCCGGTGCCGAGCACCAGGACGTTGGCGATCTCGTCGTGGCTCGGCAGCGGGCCGGTGACGGTGAGGCTGCGGACGGCCGCAGCCATCTGCTCGGGCAGGTCGAAGACGGCCTCGCGGAGACCCAGCGAGTCGTTGGCGTCAGCCACGACGACGCCCGTCAGGCCAGGGTGGAGGGGGTGGACTCGGCCTCGGCCTTGGCGAGGAGCCGGTCGTGCTCGGCGTCGTCGACCGTGGTGGCCTCGTCGACGAGCATCACCGGGATGTCGTCGCGGATCTCGTAGCGCCGCTTCAGCCGCGGGTTGTAGAGCGCCTGCTCCGACTCGAAGTACAGGAGCGAGCCCTTGTCCTCCGGGCAGGCGAGGATCTCGAGGAGCTTGGGGTCGAGGGCCATCAGGTCATCCCTTGGTGATGAGGTGGAGCAGTTCGGAGGTGTGATCATCGCACTCGTCGCGGGTGCGGGCCTCCAGGTTGAGGCGCAGGAGCGGCTCGGTGTTCGACGGGCGGAGGTTGAACCACCAGTCGCCGAGGTCGACGGTGAGGCCGTCGAGGCGGTCCTGCGCAGCGGACGGCGCTTCGGCACGGAAGTGCTCGGCCACGGCGTCGATGACGGCGGCGGGATCGTGCACCTGGGTGTTGATCTCGCCGGAGTCCGCGTACCGGTCGAAGGGCTGGCGCAGCACCGACATGGGCTGGTCCTCGAGGCAGCGGCGCTCGAGGACGTGCATGGCGGCGATGAGGCCGGAGTCCGCCCGGTAGTTGTCGCGGAAGTAGTAGTGCGCGGAGTGCTCGCCACCGAACGCGGCACCGGTGGAGGCCATCTCGGCCTTGATGTAGCTGTGGCCGACCTTGGTGCGGACGGGGACGCCGCCGCGCTCGCGCACGACCTCGGGCACCGCCTTGGAGCAGATCAGGTTGTGGAGGATGGTGGCGCCGGGCTCCTTCTCGAGCACGCCGGCCGCGACCATCGCGGTGGTGGTGGAGCCCGAGATGCCGTTGCCGAGCTCGTCGACCACGAACACCCGGTCGGCGTCGCCGTCGAACGCGAAGCCGATGTCGGCGCCGACCTCGCGGACCCGGGCGCACAGGTCGCGCTGGTTCTCGGGCTGGAGCGGATCGGCCGGGTGGTTCGGGAACCGCCCGTCGAGCTCCTCGTACATGATCTCGAGGTCGAAGGGCAGCACCTCGAACACGGCGGGGACCACGAGGCCGCCCATGCCGTTGGCGGTGTCGGCCACGATCTTCAGCGGCTTGAACGCCGTGACGTCGACGAACGAGCGGACGTGGTCGGCGAAGGCGCCGAGCAGGTCGAGCTGCGAGTGGCCGCCCAGGCTGGCGACCGCCGGGAGCAGCTCACGGGCGTCGTCGCGCACCTGGGCGAGGCCGGAGTCCAGGCCGAGGGGCCGGGCGCCGGCGAGGCAGAACTTGATGCCGTTGTACTGGGCCGGGTTGTGCGACGCGGTGAACATCGCCCCCGGCGCACCCCGTGAGCCCGACGCGAAGTACAGGAGGTCGGTGGAGGCCAGGCCGATGTCGAGCACGTCGACGCCCTGCGAGCGGACGCCGTCGCTGAACGCCTCGGCCAGCTCGACGCCCGACGGGCGCATGTCCCTCGCGACGATGATCTCGGGCACGGGCCCGCCCTCGTTCAGCGCGAAGCGGGCGAACGCAGCGCCGATGGCGTGGCAACCGGTGGCATCGATCTGATCGGGGTAGGTGCCCCGAACGTCGTACGCCTTGAAGATGGCATCCAGGTCCGACATGGCCCAGCGACCTTACTCGCCGGATCGGAGGGGCCCGACGCCCAGCGCCTCGCGCTCGGCGGGCCCCAGGTCGTAGGCCCCGCTGGCGTCGCTGCGGCGGATCCTGACGAGGTCCGCGAGCAGGAGGAGGGCGTCGCGGGCGACGTGCACCGTGGAGCGGTCGGAGTTCACGACCTCGACCTCGACGGCCCGCAGCGACAGCCCGTAGCGCTCGACGAGGTGGATGACCTCGACGTCGAAGGCGAACCCGTCGATGCGGCTGTGGCCGAAGATGACCTGGGCGACGTCGGACCGGAACGCCTTGAGGCCGCACTGCGTGTCCTGGTGCGGGCCGACGAGGACGGCCCGGGTGGCCAGGTTGATGGCCCGGCCCCCGACCTGGCGGAGGAGCCCGGCCGCCACGATGGTGGTCGAGCCCTCGTGGTGGCGGTTGCCGACCACGGCGTCCCAACCAGACTCGACGGCAGCGAGGAGGCGCTCGATCTGAGCCGGGGCGTAGGACAGGTCGGCGTCGGTGAACACGAGGGTCCGGCCCGTGGCCGCGAGCATCCCGGCCCGCACCGCCGCGCCCTTGCCCCGGTTCTGGGCGAAGGCGAGCACCTGGTCGGCACCGGCGGCCCGGGCCGCGTCGGCGGTGCCGTCGCCCGACCCGTCGTCGACCACGACCACCTCGAGGCCGCCGTCCTCGGCGACCGAGGCCAGCTCCTCGCGGATCCGGCCGATCGCGGCGCCGATGCCGGCCGCCTCGCCGTAGGCCGGCACGATCACGCTGAGGCGCACGGCCCCGGGTGCGGGCGGTCGGGAGCGGGGCGTCGAGAGCGTGCGGACGACCTCGGCGCGGCTGCGGGCCGCCACCTACTCGTCCCCGTCGAGGACGGCCTTCGCGGTGGTCACGAAGTGGAACGCCTCGTCGGACCCGTCGGGCTGGTCCGGGTGGCTGTTGCGGGCGGCCGAGCGGTACACCTCGGCGGCGTGGTCGCGGTCGGCCAGCACGGCCTCGACCGCCTCGGGCGACATCGGCAGGCCAGCGGCCGCGAGCAGGACGCGGGCGGCCTGCTCGGGCTCCATCGTCGACGGGTCGATCACCGCCGAATCGGCTGCGAGCTCCTGCTGCTCTGCGGCGGGTTCGGGCGCCGGTGCCCGCTCGATCGTGAGCTGGCGGTCGATCCAGCGCGACAGCCGGGGCGGGCGCTCGGGCTCGACGTCGATCGCCGGCTGCCGCGCCAGCCAGACGAGCCCGATGAGGCCGAGCAGCGTGAGCACGATGCCGAGCCAGTCGACCGGGGTCCGGCCGAAGTGCATCGACACCTCGTTGTCCGTGGGGACGACGACCATCAGGTTGGGCGTCACCCGGTACGGCCCCTCGGCCCCGGAGACCTCCCAGTTCGGGAAGTACGAGGTCCGCACGAGGACCGGTACGCCGGTCTTGTCGACCTTGAACGAGATCGAGTCGTCGCCCATCTCGATGTCGCTGACCTGCACCTCGGGCAGCGCGGTGCGGGGCAGCTCGGGAACCTGGTCGATGCTGCCCGACTGCCCCAGCTGGTCTCGGGCGTACTTCACGATGTGGCGCAGCTCGGTGGGCACCGGGTCGGCCTCCACCCGCTTCCAGTCGTCGGGGCCGCTGGCCGCGAGCGGGACGTCGAGGGCGTTCGAGTCGAGGAACCAGGCCGAGGCGGTGGGCAGCCAGCCGTCCTGGCTCTGGTCGACCCCTTCGACCACGACGGGCTCGTTGGCGAGGGCCGCGACCGGCTCGGCGTCGGCGACCTCGTAGATGTGCCACGGACCGCTGACCGCGATCTCGGTCAGGTCGGGGTGGCGGCTGGCCTGGTCGACGGCGTTCGGCGTGGAGGCCAGGTAGTACTTCACGCCGAGCAGCTGCAGGTGGCGCACGCCGGCGTCGATGTCGAAGCCCGGGTACGGCAGGTCTCGCTGCGGGTTCGAGGGCCCGGTGGACAGCTCCGACTGCATGAGGAAGTGGTACGGGACCGTGGTGGAGGACTCGAAGTACAGGCCCTCCTGGGACCCGATGCAGCTGTCGGTGAAGTACGGCAGCATCATCAGCGCCATCGGCGTGCCGTAGCCGCCGATCCGATCGCCGTCGTACTCCCAGAAGGCGCGGCCGCAGCCGTAGCGCGGGTCGTCGCCGATGCCCGCCATGGTCTGGATGAGGTGCTTGTACTCGTTCCACCCGCCGGAGGTGCAGGCGACGGTGGAGCCCTCGGCGTCGCACCCCGCGGGCTGCGCCTCCTTCGACTCCAGGCCGGAGTAGTCGGTGGCGGCCCACCCGCCCGCCTGGTTCTCGGCGGTGGTCGAGAAGAACAGCCACGAGGCACGGTTCTTCACCGTGTTGTCCGCGCCGGTGACCGGCTTCCGGTCGATGCACAGCACGTCGACGACCACGTCCTCGATCGGGTCGGGCAGCTTGCTGGCCGAGCAGACCGGGCCCTTGATCGTCTGGATCGGCAGCGCGGCGTACACCAGGCCGCCGAGGGCGATCAGGGCGCCGCCGCCGACGGTGACGATCCGCAGCGGACGCCGGACGTCGCCCGACGCCGCCGCGCCGATG
>DATMGQ010000215.1:0-15553 GCA_035555395.1 Acidimicrobiales bacterium | reverse complement strand
CCGATCCCCACCGGGATGATGGGCACGCCGGTACGGCTCTGCACGAACGAGGGCCCGTCGAAGAGCTCCTCGACCTTCGGCCCGTGCTGACGGGTCCCCTCGGGGAAGATCACCAGCGGTTCGCCGGCCTCGATGACCTCGACGCACGTGCGCAGCGCCTCGCGGTCGGCGGTGCCGCGAGCGACGGGGATGCCGCCGAGCGCGGTGAAGACCTTGGCCCAGAAGCCCTGGCCCTTCCAGAGGGAGTCCTTGGCGAGGTAGCGCATCCGCCGCTTGCTGCAGACCAGCACGAGCGCGAAGTCGAGGTTCGACCGGTGGACCGGCGCCAGGATGAACGCGCCCTCGGCCGGGACCTTCTGGCGGTCCTTGACCGACACCCGGAACCACAGCTTGCAAGCCCCCACGAGCAGGGCGCGGATGACGCCGTAGAAGAGCAGCTCGCCACGCGTGCCCGGGCGGGCGTGCTCGGAGGCTCCGGTCTCGGTCACGGGATGCGGCTCACGAGGTCGGCGACGATCTCGTCGATCGCCCGGTCGCTGGTGTCGACCACGAGGGCGCCCTCGGCCTCGGCGAGCGGGCTGTCGTCGCGGCCCTGGTCGGCGGCGTCGCGCCGGGCGATGTCGGCGGCGACGGTGGCGTAGTCGAGGTCGGTGACCTCCTTGGAGCGGCGCTCGGCTCGGACCTCGGGCGACGCGGTCAGGTACACCTTGAGCTTGGCGTCGGGGAAGACGACCGACCCGATGTCGCGGCCCTCGAGCACGCCGCCCCCTCGGATCTCGGCCCACTCGCGCTGGCGGCGGACCAGCTCGCGGCGGACCTCGGAGTTGGCGGCCACCAGCGAGACGGCTCGGGTCACCTCGGGGCCGCGGATCTCGATGGTGGCGTCGACGCCGTCGACGACCAGCGTGCCGTCGGCCGACAGCTCCAGCTCGACCTGCTGCGCCAGCCGGCCCACCACCTCGACGTCGGCCGGGTCGATCCCCCGGCGCAGCGCGGCGAACGTGACGCCGCGGTACATGGCGCCGGTGTCGAGGTACTCGAGCCCGAGCTCCGCGGCCAGGCGCTTGCCGACGGTGGACTTGCCGGATCCGGCAGGCCCGTCGATGGCGATCACGGTGAGCGGACGGTCGGTGGTTTCGGCGTCGGACACGGCAGGAGACCCTATCGGTCGGTCGCGGAGGCCCGAAGCTGGTCGAGCATCGTCCAGTACCCTGGGAACGTCTTCGCCACGCACGCCGGTCCGGCGATGGCGATGCCGGGCGCAGCCAGGCCGACGAGGGCGAAGCTCATCGCCATGCGGTGGTCGTCGTACGTCTCGAACGTGGTGGGCGCGACCGGCCCGGGGTGGATGGTCCAGCCGTCGGGGTCGTCGTCGACCCGCACCCCGGCCCGCCGCAGCTCGGTGGCGACGGCGGCGATCCGGTCGATCTCCTTCCGGCGGATGAACCCGATGCCCGTGATGGTCACCGGCGAGTCTGCGAACGGGGCGATGGCCGCCAGGGTCTGGGCGGTGTCGGAGATGTGCGTGAAGTCGAACGTCCCGCCCCGGAGCGCGCCGCGTCCAGCCGAGACCGTGGTGCCGCCGTCGTCCCGCACGACGGTGGCGCCCATCTGGGCCAGGACGTCGGCGAAGGCGGCATCGCCCTGGAGCGCACCCTCCCCCAGCCCGCGCACCGTGACCCGACCTCCGCACACCGCTGCGGCGGCGAGCGGGTACGAGGCCGCGCTGGCATCGGGCTCGATGGCGTAGGTGGTGGCGGTGTAGCCGCCGGGTGCGACGGCGAACGTGCGCTCGTCGGGCCGGTCGACCGTGGCTCCGAACGCGGCCATGACCGCGATCGTCAGGTCCACGTAGGGGCGCGACACGAGGTCCGTGGTCAGCTCGATGGTGAGGCCGTCGGGCAGGCAGGGCCCGATCATCAACAGCCCGGACAGGAACTGGCTGGAGGCGTCGCCGGCGATGCGGAGCGTCCGGGTGGCCGCGCCGGCCGTGACCGTGGCCGGGAGGTACCCGGCCTCGCCGATCGCCTCGACCCCGGCACCCAGCTCCTCGAGGGCGTCGAAGGTCGTGCCCATCGGGCGGGCCTGCATCTGCGGGTGCGCCGTCACCCGGTAGGCCCCCGAGCCGAGGGTCAGCATCGGGAGGATGAAGCGGGACGTGGTGCCCGACTGGCGGGTGTCGATCACGTCCCGGGTCGGCGGGACCCGGCCGGCGACCCCGTGGACCGTCGCGGTGTTCACCTGGTCCGTGCTGCTGTGGAGCCGGAGGTCGATGCCGATGCTCGCCAGGGCGACGGTCATCGCGTCGGTGTCGTCCGAGCGGAGGTTGCCGACGAGCGTCGAGGTGCCCTCCGCCAGGGCGGCGCAGACGAGCGCCCGGTTGGTGACCGACTTGGAGCCGGGTACCGAGACGGTGGCCGCGAGCGGCCGGTCGACCGGCTGGACGGGGAGCGGATCGGGCAGGTGCTCGAGCCCGAACATCGCCGGGCGGTCGCCGCTCACTGGAGGAAGGTGACCGTGGGCTTGTAGCCCCGGTCGGTGAGGCCGAGCCGGAACGGTTCGGCGGTGTCGCGGTCGACGAGGAGGATCAGCACGCCGCGGTCGCCCTCGCTGGAGTGGGCGATCTCGAAGTCGGCGATGTTGACGCCCAGCTCGGCGGCGAGGGTGGCAACCTCGGCGATGACCCCGCCACGGTCGAGCACGGGTACGCGCACCTCGGCCATCGCCGACGGCTGCGTGACCCGGCTCGGCAGGTTGCGCCGGGCCTCCTGGGCCCGCTCGAGGGCGGCGAGCAGCTCGGCCCGATCCCCCTCGGCCACGAGGGCCCGGAGGCGGCCGAGCTCGCCGGTGAGCTGGTCGATCATGTCGACGATGGCGCCGCGGTTCTCGGCGCAGATGTCGGGCCAGATCGTGGGCGTCCCCGCCGCGATGCGGGTCATGTCGCGGAAGCCGCCGGCGGCCAGGCGCAGGAGGGCGGCGTGCTCGTCGGCCCGCTGGTCGGCGATGCTCATGAGCGCCGCGGCGGTCAGGTGCGGCACGTGGGAGACCACGGCGACGAGGGCGTCGTGGCGGTCGGGCGGCAGCGCCACGACCTCGGCGCCGAACGAGCGGACGACCGCGTCGACCGTGGCGTACTGGTCGGGGTCGGTGTGGCCGACGGGCGTCAGCACCCAGACCGCGCCCTGGAACATGTCGGCGGAGCTGCCCTCGACGCCGAGCTGCTCGGAGCCGGCCATGGGGTGGCCGCCGACGTAGCGGGGGTCGTCGATCTCGGCGACGAGCGACGCCTTGACCGAGCCGACGTCGGTGACCACGCCGGAGGTCTCGGCGAGGGCTCGCCGCACCTCCGCGGCGATGGCCCGTACCGGGGCGGCGACGAAGGTGATGGTGGCCGCGGGATCGATGCCCACCGCGTCGACCGCGCCCAGGGCCTGGGCCCGCTCGGCGGCCTCGGCGTCGGCGTCGACGCCGGTGACGTGCCAGCCCTGGGCACGGAGCGCACGGCCGATGGAGCCGCCGATCAGGCCGGTGCCGATGATGGTGGCGCGCTGCGGGACGCTGAGGTCGGCCATGGGACCGGTCTCAGCTCGGGAGGTCGTCGCGGAGGCTGACCGCAGCCTCCAGGTACACGTGGTGCAGCTCGCTTCGGGCCCGCTCGGTCTCGAGGTGGGCGAGGACGCGGATGCAGCGCGGCATGGAGCCGGGCACCGGGATCTCGCGGGCGCACAGCAGCGGCACGTCGCCGAGGCCGATGGTGCGGGCCCCGGCCGCCGGGAACGCCGAGGTGAGGTCCTCGGTGGTGGTGAACAGGATGCTGATCAGGTCGTCGTGCTCGACGCCGTTGCGGGCGAACATCTCCTGGAGGAGGGCGACGGTCCGCTCGGCGATCTGCGTCGGATCGTCGGCATCGCAGGTGGTGGCGCCGCGGAGGGCGCGTACGGCGGGAGGCATCGGAGCGATGCTACCGATCGGACCCGGGCGCTCGGTCCTGGGTTCGGCTCGCGGCGCCGACGGCGGCCTCCAGGGCCCGGAGCTCGGCGGGGGTGAGCTCCCGCCAGGCCCCCGGCGCGAGCCGCGGGTCCGTGAGTGGGCCGATCCGGGTGCGGATGAGGCGGGTGACCGGGTGGCCGACCGCGTCGAGCATGCGTCGGACCTGCCGGTTGCGACCCTCGTGGATCGTGAGCTTCACGAGCGAGCCGTCGACGAGGCTGGCGGCGGCCGGTGCGGTGCGGCCGTCGTCGAGGTCGACGCCCTCGCGCAGGGCCCGCAGCGCCGACCGGGAGGGGGTGCCGTCCACCTGCGCCAGGTACTCCTTCTCGACGCCGTGGGACGGGTGGGCGATGCGGTTCGCCAGCTCGCCGTCGTTGGTGAGCAGCAGCAGGCCCTCGGTGTCCATGTCGAGGCGGCCGACGGCGAACACGCGTGGCTCGGCGGGGACCAGGTCGATGACCGTGGGCCGCCCCTGCGGGTCCGAGGCCGTGGTGACGACCCCCGCCGGCTTGTTGAGCAGGTAGTGCACCAGTCCGGGGCGGATGCCGATGGGCGCCCCGTCGACCTCGACGAGGTCGTGGTCGGGATCGACGCGCCGGCCCAGCTCGGCGATCTCGCCGTTGACCTTCACCCGCTCCTCGGCGATGAGGTCCTCGCAGACCCGGCGGCTCCCGATCCCGACCCGGGCCAGCACCTTCTGCAGCCGCTCGCCGTCGGGGTGGCCCGTCGGAGAGCCGTCCATCAGGGTTCGACCGGCCGATCGGCCTCGCCGTCGCCGTCGACGTCGGGCCCGGGGCCGCTGACGTCTTCGGACGACGGGGCCTCGGGCGCCGGATCGACGGCCCACGAGGGCAGCTCGGGCTCGGGGAAGTCGTCGTCGGACAGCTCCAGCAGCGCGGGGTCCACGGCATCGGGCTCGGCAGGCACGCCGGCGTCGCCCGGCGCGCCGTCCGCGTCGGCTGGCGCCGCCTCGCCGTCGAGCGGCAGGGCCTCGGGGGCCTCGTCGGGCGCGGAGGCCCGGAGGGTCTGCTCGAGCGCCTCCATCACCTCGGCCGACGGGAACAGGTCGGCGATGGCGGGCAGGTCCTCGATCCGGTCGAGGCCCATGCGCTCGAGGAACTCCTTGCTGGTGCCGAACAGCGCAGCCTGGCCCGGCCCGCTGTCGCGCCCGATCTCCTCGACGTAGCCCCGCTGCTGCAGGGTCCGCATCACGCCGTCGACGTTGACGCCGCGGATGGCCGCGACCTGGGCCCGCGACAGCGGCTGCTTGTAGGCGACGATGGCGAGCGTCTCGAGCGCAGCCGAGGACAGCCGGGCGCTCTGGCCCTCGAGGGCGAACCGCTCCACGTAGGCGGCGAGGTCGCCGTGGCTCTGGAAGCGGTAGCCACCGGCCACCTTCACCAGCACGAAGCCACGGTCCTGCTCCTCGTACTCGGCCTGGAGGCCGGCGCACAGCTCCTCGACCCGGGCCGGAGCCACCTCGAGCAGCTGGGCGAGCAGGTGCGGCTCCACCGGCTCCTGGGCGACCATCAGGATCGCCTCGATGGCGCGCGACGATTCGTTCGACAGCCGGTCTTCGGGCAACGCCACGGTCTCTATCCCTCGTACGAGTCGACCCGGGCGGCGATGCCGGCCAGGACGGAGCGGTCCTCATCGGACTCGCCGCCCACCCAGGTGATGGTGAGGTCACCGAAGGTGGTGGGCTGATCCAGGTCGATCATGCCCTGCTTGTACAGCTCGAGGACAGCCAGGAAGCGGATCACGACCTCGAGCCGCTCGACGAACGAGTCGGTGAGCGCCCGGAAGGTGATGACGCCCGCCCGCGGCAGCTCGTCGGCCAGCTCCTGCACGGCCTCGGTGACGCTGAGGCGGGCGGGGGCCACGTGGTGGAGGTCCACCGTGGGCACCGGCTTGGGCTCGATGGCCCGGAAGAACGCGGCCCGCAGGTCCTCGGGGCTGACCCCGGCGAGCAGGTCCGGGGCCAGGTCCAGGTAGCGGTCATCGAGCCCGGCGGTGCGGGGGAACGAGCGGCCGGCCTGGTCGGCCAGGGCCTGGAGCAGGCGGGCGGCGTCCTTGAAGGTCTTGCACTCGACGAGGCGGGCGAGCAGGAGGTCCCGCTCCTCCCAGAGGGCCAGCTCGTCGTCGAGGTCCACGTCGGCGTCCTCGGGCAGGAGGCGCCGGGTCTTCAGCTCCACGAGGGTGGCGGCGATGAGCAGGAACTCGGTGGCCACGTCGAGGTCGAGCGCCTCCATGCGGTCCAGCTCGGCCAGGTAGGCGTCGATGATCTGGGTGAGCGAGATCTCGTACAGCTCCACCTGCTGGTTCAGGATCAGGTGCAGGAGCAGGTCGAACGGCCCGTCGAACACCTCGGTCTGCACGTCGTACGCCACGGCGGTCAGGATAGTTACACGGGTGTGGTTCGTCCAGGGGCCATCCCAGATTCTCCCTCCCGCATCTGGTAACGGGTGGCTACGGTCCCACCTCATGGCCATCTTGCACCGAGCGACCCTGACGCCCACCAAGCCCGAGGCGCTGGGCGCCTGGGTGCCCCATCAGCCCTGGTCACCGGGCCCGGGCGACGTCGAGCTGGTCGGCGCGTTCCGGTTCGACGACCCCGACGGCCGGGTGGGGCTCGAGGTCCACCTCGTCCGCCTGGGCGGGGTGCTGCTCCAGGTGCCCCTCACCTACCGTGACGCCCCGCTCCCCGGCGCCGAGGACCACCTGGTCACGACGATGGTGCACACCGCGCTCGGCGACCGCTGGGTCTACGACGGGCTGGCCGATCCGGTGTTCGTGAGCACCCTCGCCGCCGCGGCCCTCACCGGCACCGGCCAGGCGGTGGGCATCGTGGAGGACCCCGCCGACGACGGCGGTCCCGGCCGGCGGTTCGTGGTGCCCAGCCCCATCAAGCTGGCCGGCGGGGGCTGGACGGGTGGCCCGGTGGCCGTCGACCGGTTCGACCTGGTCGCCGATGCGGCGGAGGGAGCCGACCTGCGCAGCGACCGCTTCGAGCTCCGCGTGGCCCGTCGCCCCGAACCCGGTCCCGTGCCTGCGATCGGGCTCACGGCGACGGTCCCCGGTGATCCCGACCCGGTCGTGCTGGTCGAGGTCTCCCCCGTCGCCTGAGGCCCGATTCGGGTGCGGGCAGGCGGGGTGGCGGCTCCTAGGCTCGCCCGCCATGACCCGCGTCTTCTCCGGCATCCAGCCCACCGGCAACACCCACCTCGGCAACGTGCTGGGAGCGCTGGTGCGATGGGTCGACGAGCAGCACCAGGCCGACAGCCTCTACTGCGTGGTCGACCTCCACGCCCTCACGATCCCCCAGGATCCCGAGGCGCTGCGGTCCTCCACGCTGCGGATGGCCCAGACGCTGCTGGCGGTCGGGCTCGATCCCGAGGTGTGCACCCTGTTCGTCCAGAGCCACGTGCACCAGCACGCCGAACTGGCTTGGATCATGGAGTGCACGGCGTCGTACGGCGAGCTGAGCCGCATGACGCAGTTCAAGGACAAGTCGGACCGGGCCGGCTTCGTGTCCGGCGGCCTGTTCACCTACCCGGCGCTCATGGCGGCGGACATCCTGCTCTACGACACCGACGAGGTGCCGGTGGGTGACGACCAGCGCCAGCACGTGGAGCTGGCCCGCGACGTCGCCGAGCGGTTCAACTCCCGCTACGGCGCCACCTTCACCGTGCCCAAGGCCACGTTCCCCACCGCCGGCGCCCGGGTGATGGACCTCCAGGACCCCACCTCCAAGATGTCGAAGTCGGCCGAGGGGCCCGGCACCGTCCTGCTCCACGACGACCCGAAGGTCATCGAGAAGAAGATCAAGCGGGCCGTCACCGACACCGAGTCCGAGGTCCGCTACGACGTCGCCGCCAAGCCCGGTGTGTCGAACCTGCTCTCCATCCTCGGCGCCGCCACCGGTCGCAGCCCGGAGGAGGCCGCCGTCGGGTACACCCAGTACGGCCCGCTGAAGACCGACACCGCCGCGGCGGTCGTCGAGCGCCTCGCCCCGATCCAGGCCCGCTACGCCGAGCTGGCGGCCGACCCGGCCGAGACCCAGCGCCTGCTCGGCGTCGGTGCGGCCAAGGCCTCCGAGCTGGCCGCGGCCACGCTCACCCGGGCCCGGGACCACCTCGGCCTGCTGCCGCCCGCCTGAGCACCAGCGGCCGCAGCGGCGGCATCAGTCGTCGTCGGCGTCCTTGAGGGCCTGGCCGATGTTGGCGGGGACCGTCCAGTCCTCGGGCGGAAGGTGGTGCTCCTTGGCCCACGCCACCGTGAGCGGGGCGGAGCCGGCCATGCCCAGCAGGTCGGCGCCCAGGCGCGGGTGCTCGTGGTAGAGGCCGACGCGGCGGGTGAAGCCGGAGGTCTCGCTCCAGGCCGGCGCCATGTCGTGGCCGGCGATCTTGGCCGACAGCGTGGCGATCACGCGCCCGGTGGTGCCGAGGTGGGACACGCTCTTCCCGCAGTCGTGCAGCAGCGCAGCGGCCAGGACCGGGCGGGTGGCCTCGTGGCCGAGGGCCCGCTCGACGCGCCGGGCGACGCCGGCGGCGTGGCGCCGGTCCTGGCGCGACATGCGGTGCCAGATCTCCAGCTCCTCGGGCAGGAGCTGCTCCTCCACCCAGGCGCGGTCGTCCTTGGGCTCCCCCAACGGGACCAGGGAGCCGAGGAACCGCTTGACGAGGTGGCCGGCTCCGGCCATCAGGCGTGGTCGATGCAGAAGCGCGTGCTGGGCATCGCCTCCAGCCGCGCCGGCGCCACCGGCTGCTCGCAGACCTCGCAGGTGCCGTAGCTGCCCGCGTCGATGCGCGCGATGGCGGCCTCGACGTCGTCGAGCTGGTCCCGCAGCTGGGCCGCCAGGGTGCGGTTCTCGACGTGCTCGGCGGCCACCTGCGCGGAGTCGGCGAAGTTCTCGTCGGCGTCGGCCCCGTCGCCGTCGCTGCTCAGGTCCTGCAGCTGACGGGCGAGATCGGCTCGCTCAGCGTCGAGCTGGTCGCGGACGGCGGTGAGGTCAGGCTGGGCCATGGCCTCAGGCTACCCAGCGGACGCCCTCGGGTGCGCTGACCGGTACACCGACTGGAGCCGCTCGCCCGAGACCAGCGTGTACACCTGCGTGGTGCTGATCGAGGCGTGGCCCAGCAGCTCCTGCACCGTGCGGATGTCGGCGCCGTGGTCGAGCATGTGGGTGGCGCAGGAGTGCCGCAGCACGTGGGGTGTGAGCCGCCCGCCGAGCCCCACCTCGTCGCCCGCCTTGCGGACCACCAGCCACGCCCCCTGGCGCTGGAGGCGTCCGCCCCGCTGGTTGAGGAACACGGCGTCGGCGTCGTCGCGCCGCTTCCAGCGCTCGGGCTCCAGCAGCGGCCGGCCCTGGGGGCCGAGCCAGTCGACCAGCGCCCGCAGGGCGTGGCTGCCGAGCGGGACGATGCGCTCCTTGGCACCCTTGCCGAACAGCCGGACCAGGCCGGCGTCCAGGTCGAGGTCCGACAGCGACATGCCGCTCAGCTCCCCGATGCGCGCGCCCGTGCCGTAGAGGACCTCCAGGACCGCCCGGTCCCGCCGGGCGATGGGGTCGGTGCCGGTCACCGAGGCGAGGAGCTGCTCGACCTCGGCCTCGCTGAGCGCCTTGGGCAGCCCCTTGGGCGACTTGGGGACCTCGAGGTCGGCCGCGGGGTCGGGCACGCCTTCGGACTCCTCGGCGAGGAACCGGTGCAGGCCGCGCACCGAGACGAGCATCCGCTTCACGCTGCTGGGGGCCCGGTCCCCCGCCCGGAGGTCGTTCACGTAGGCCGTGAGGGCCGCCTCGTCGACCTCGGCGATGGCGAGGCCCCGCTCGTCGAGCCAGGAGACGTACGTGCGCAGGTCCGTCGTGTACGCCTTGAGCGTGTTGGCCGAGCGGCCGCGCTCGACGCGCAGCGAGAGCAGGAAGTCCTCGACCTCCACGGGGAGGTCGTCGGGCGTGCTCATCGCCGTGACAGGCGGTCCCGGACGAGCAGGAGGCCGATCAGCGTCTTGCTGTCGGCGAGGGTGCCCTCGGCGATGGCGGCGTCGAGGCCGGCCAGCGCGAACGGCTCCACCGTCATGTGCTGCTCCTCGGGCCCCTGGCGGTCGGCCGGGACCTCGGTGAGGTCGGTGGCGATGTAGAGGTTCACGAACTGGTCGCTGAACCCGGCCGACGGGTAGTAGCCGGCGACCCGCTCGATCGCCCCGGCCTCCTGACCCACCTCCTCGACCAGCTCGCGGCGGGCGGTGGCCTCGAGCTCCTCACCGTCGACGTCGCACAGCCCGGCCGGGATCTCCAGGAGGTCGCGGTCGATGGGGCCGCGGTACTGGCGCACGAGGAGCACGGACTCGCCGTCGTCGAGGACGGGCACGACCGCGACGACGGCCTGGTTGCGGACGACGTCGCGCTCGAAGGTGGAGCCGTCGGGGGCCTCGAAGGACCCGCGGACGACCTTGATGCGGTCGAGCGTGGCGATCTCGCGGTCGCCGAGGTGGCGGAAGCCGCTCACCTCAGGCGTCGACGGCGATGGTGTCGGGCGAATCGACGTCGAACAGGTGCGGCGACCGGCCCTGGGCGCGCTCGAGGGCGGCACCGACGAAGTCCCGGAACAGCGGGGCCGGGTTGGTGGGCCGGCTCTTGAACTCGGGGTGGGCCTGGGTGCCGACCCAGAACGGGTGGTGGCGCAGCTCGATGAACTCGACCAGGCGGTGGTCGGGCGACGAGCCGGACAGCCACAGGTCCGACTCCTCGTACTGGCTCCGGTACCGGGGGTTGAACTCGTAGCGGTGGCGGTGGCGCTCCGACACGACGGTCTTGCCGTAGGCCTCGGCCACCTTCGACCCGGGCTCCAGCTCGGCGACGTACGCACCGAGGCGCATCGTCCCGCCGAGGTCGGTGACCTCGCGCTGGGAGTCCATGAGGTCGATGACCGGGTGGGGCGTCTGGGGGTCCAGCTCCGATGAGTTGGCACCGGTGAGGCCCAACACGTTGCGGCCGTACTCGATCACCATCATCTGGAGGCCGAGGCACAGGCCCAGGCACGGGATCTGGTTCTCGCGGGCGTAGCTGGCAGCGGCGATCTTGCCCTCGGTGCCCCGCTCGCCGAAGCCGCCCGGGATCACGAGGCCGTCCAGGTCGCGCAGCTTGTCGGCGGCGAGCAGGCCCTCGACGTCTTCGGCCTGGATCCACACGATCTCGACCTTGGCGCCGTGGTGGAAGCCGCCGTGCTTGGTGGCCTCGACCACCGAGAGGTAGGCGTCGATGAGCGTCACGTACTTGCCGATGAGGCCGATGCGGACGGGCTTCGTGGACTTCTCGACGCGGTCGACGAGTGCTTCCCACTCGGTGAGGTCCGGGCCGCCGTCCTCGATGCGGAGGATGTTGCACACCTCGGTGTCGAGGCCCTCCTCGTGGAGCACGAGCGGGATCTCGTAGATGTTGCCGGCGTCGGCGCAGTTGACGACCGCAGCGGGCGGGACGTCGCACAGGCTCGAGATCTTGCGCTTGAGGTCGGGCGAGAGGGCGGCCTCGCTGCGGCACACGATGATGTCGGGCTGGATGCCGCGGCTGCGCAGCTCCGTGACCGAGTGCTGGGTGGGCTTGGTCTTCTGCTCGCCGCTCGGGCCGATGAACGGCACCAGGGTGACGTGGAGGTAGCAGACGTTGTCGCGGCCGACGTCGAGGCGGAACTGCCGGATGGCCTCGAGGAACGGGAGGATCTCGATGTCGCCCACCGTGCCGCCGACCTCGGTGATGACGACGTCGACGTCGGGGCGGGCCAGCCGGGTGATGCGGCGCTTGATCTCGTCGGTGATGTGCGGGATGACCTGCACGGTCTTGCCGAGGTAGGCGCCCTTGCGCTCGGCGGCGAGCACGGCGGAGTAGATCGATCCGGTGGTGGCGTTCGAGTCCCGCGAGAGGGGCTCGTCGATGAAGCGCTCGTAGTGGCCGAGGTCGAGGTCGGTCTCGCCGCCGTCGTCGGTGACGAACACCTCGCCGTGCTCGAACGGGTTCATCGTGCCGGGGTCGACGTTGATGTACGGGTCGAGCTTCTGCATCGTGACCCGCAGGCCACGGGCCTTCAGGAGGCGCCCCAGCGAGGAGGCCGTGAGGCCCTTGCCGAGCGAGCTGGCCACGCCGCCCGTCACGAAAATGTGCTTCGTCATGGGCGGTTCTCCGTGTGCGTCGCTGTCATCACCACGGGATCGCACCCTAACCCGAAGACGTCTCCTCGGCGCGCACCGGCTCTGACCTGGGGTCCAGATCGAGGAGCAGCACGGCCAGCGACGTGGCGAGGACCATGGCCATCACGCCGCCGATGATCGCCCCCGAGTCGTTGAGCGCGCTCCCGAGGACGGCGGCCACGAGCGCGGCCCAGAGCCCCGCCGGCAGCGTGGTGAACGCGGCCTCCACGGCGGTGAAGGGCCGGCGCTGCGAGCGCCGCAGGTAGAGCCAGAACGCCACCGCGAGCGGGATGGCGAGCACCCAGAGCGACGTCGTCGAGACCGCGAGGTTCGCGGCCAGCTTCCGCTCGACCATGGCGATGACCGGGCTGGGACCCTCGTCGCCGATGCGCTCGAAGAGGCGGCCGAGGTGGCCGCGGTCCGACGGCGCCCGGGCCAGGTCGAGGAGGCCGAACGCCAAGATGGCCACGGCGGTGGCCGCGACGCCGGCCACGAGCGTGCGCAGGCGGATGCGCCGGCCGGTGACCAGCACGGCGAAGGTGGCGACGGCCGGGGTGAAGGCCAAGACGCCGCCCACGTCCGAGCCCCACGTGGGGACGCCCAGCACGACGAGCGTGGCCAGCATCAGGCCGATGCTCGCCACCTTCCCGGTCCGGCCGGGCCGCACCGCGGCGAGCCAGGCCGCCACCAGGCACGTGGCCGCGGCCAGCTGTCCGTACGAGTAGTTGCTGATGCCGTAGAGGCGCGAGTTGCCCGTGGGCGAGTATCCGAACGCGGCGCCGAGGCTGAGGTTGGAGCCGGTCACCACATCGGCGATCAGCACGAGGCCGACGGCCGACAAGACGGTGACCAGCGGAGCACGGGACGCGCCCCTCCCCCGGGCCAGCGCCACGGCCACCCCCGGGATCACGACCGCGGCGCCGAGCAGGAACGCCCAGTAGAACCCCGCCGGCTTGTCCTCCAGGGCGAAGAACCGGGCCAGGTACGAGGCCGGCAGGATCGCCAGGTCGACCAGGCCGAGGAAGGCGATCGCCGAGCGGGCGCGCCGCCCCCAGCGGTTGGCGTGCGCGGCGATGGCCAGGGCGAGGACCGCCGCCATCACGACGACGACGAGGGTGGTGGTCGGGGTGAGGAGCTGTTCGCGGTAGCGGGACTCGCGGTTTCGGGTCACGAGGTGGTCGATGCGCTCGTCGACCGAGCTGCCCGACGCCACGTCCACCGCCGGGCGGCCCTCCATCGCGGTGGGGCGGGGCAGCCCGAACACGTCGAGGATCGTCGGTCCGAGGTCGACCAGGGTGAGGAAGCCGGCCCGCTGGGTGGAGGCCGAGCGGAGGTAGCCGGGCTCGATGCCCGGGCCCCGCAGGGCGACCATCGTCAGGTCCCGGTCGCCCCGGCGGTTGTAGGGCGCCACCACCATCACGGTGTCCTTGGCGGGGTCGACCGACGCCAACAGGCGGCCGAGCAGCGCATCGGACTGCTCCAACCCCTGCTCCCACATCTCGTCGTAGCGCTCGTCGTCGACGATGGGTCGGTAGCGCAGCGTGCGGGCCAGGTCGGATGCCTCCACCACAACCAGGCCTCCGCCACCGGTCTCGGCCGGATCCGACGCCGCCCAGATCTCCTGGAACCGGCGGTCGACCACCTCGGGGTCGAGGCGGACGCCGAAGGGCTCCTCCGGTGCGGCTTCGAGCAGGTCCTTGCCCAGGGCGCCGTCGGGGATGACCCCGGTGCGGTCGGCCACGGCCAGGCCCACCTGGCGCTCGTAGGACGGGCCGATGGAATCGGTGCCGTCCGCGTTGCCGATGGCGGCCGCCGCCACCGACCCGCGCTCGAGGGCCTCGGTGAGGGTGCCGATCTCGGTCTCGTACGGCTCGGCGTCGTTCGCCCGCTCCAGGCTCGGCCAGGCGAGCGAGACGTAGGGGCCGGCCGGGTCGTTGCCGGTGCGCCGCTGGTAGATGTCGCCCGCCGCGCTGCCGATGCTCTCCTCGTCGACGGCGAGCACCTGCCCGTCGATGGACGGGACCGTGGTAGCCCGGCTGCCGCCGGAGACGGTGAGGTACGCATCGCCGGGACCGGATCGGGCCGTGACGCTCCGGGGCGCGAGGTCCGCGAGGGCGGCATCCTCGACGAAGGCCCGCAGGTTGGGCAGGTCGGCGTCCTGCACGTCGGCCCAGCTGACGCCGGGCATCGAGAACACCAGCAGCCGGCCCGGACGATCGGCCTTCGCCTCGGCGCCGGCGGGACGTCCGGGCAGGGCGGTGGCGAGCGCGAGGGTCACGAGTCCCAGGGCCAGCAGGCGGCGGAGGTGGTTCACGAGGCGGGCTCCTGCGGGCGGCGCCCGAGTCGGTCGAGGGCGTGCAGCGGCGGGACCCGGGCGATGACCTTGCTGAAGGACACCACCTCGGACAGGAGGGTCAGGGCGACGAGGACGACGGCGATGATCGTCCGGGTGGTGGGCGCCACGGTGAGCACCACGGCCACGCCGAGCGCGGCGCCCAGGGCGTTGGCACCCGTGTCGCCGAGCATGGAGCGCTCCGCGAGGTCCGACGGGAGCAGGCCGACGGCCGCGCCGATCACGACGGCGAGCGCCAGCCCGGTGGCGCTGGTGCCGGCCAGGATCGCCACCGGGACCCAGGCGACGAGGGCGACCTTGATCGTGCGGCCGGGTGCTCGGTCGAACAGGTTCCCGAGGTTGGCGGCCAGGGCGATCAGCGCGGCGTCGACGAGGATCCGACCGGCCGAGCCGCCCAGGGCGGCGCCGGCGACCACCAGCGCGACCGAGGCGCCGCCGCCCAGCTTGATGAAGCCGGTGGTGACCCGGCCGTGCAGCGCCGCGGCCACGTGGCCCTTGAGCCCCTTCTCGGCGTTGTCGCCGAGCACGTCGTCGATGAACCCGAGTGCGCCGAACGCGACGACCGTGGCCAGCACCACGAGGCGGTAGCTGGCCGTGGCGCCGTCGGAGGCGCCGAGCAGCTCGACGATCGTCCGGATGCCCTCCACCGCGATGACCGCCACCACCACCAGCAGGCCCGACGCGGTGGCGAGGTCGGCGCCGCGGTAGTTCTGGCGGGTGAGCACCGGCTGGTCGAACACGTCACGGGTGGTGCGCTCGAGCACCACGGCCGCGGCGAGGCCGGCGAGGAGGGCGAGGACGACGGTCACGGCGCGGCCTCGGAGGCGGTGCGGCGGAGGACGAGCACGGGCACGATGACGATCAGCATGGTCGCCGGCACCGCGATCGAGGAATCGTTGACCACCAGCCCGATGCCGGCGAGGGCGCCGAGGCCGACGGCGAGCGCCACCGCCTCGGGCGACCGGTCCCGCTCCGGGGCGTCGGGCCCGACGAGCTTGCGGGCCACCGCACCGGCCTGGAGCAGCG
>DATMGQ010000214.1:0-2808 GCA_035555395.1 Acidimicrobiales bacterium | reverse complement strand
AACCTCGACGCCATCGCCTTCTTCGGCATCGGGTTCCTCCGCCTGTTCGCCCCGGACCTGTTCTTCTTCTGGATCGGCCGGTGGTACGGCGACGCCGCCATCCGGTGGATGGAGCGCAAGGCGCCCACGTACGGCGAGCTGCTGCGCCAGCTCGAGACCTGGTTCGACAAGGCCCGGTTCGTGGTGGTGGCCATCGCCCCCAACAACCCGGTGTGCCTCTTCGCCGGCGCCGCCGGCATGAGCTACGGCGCCTTCCTCGCCGCGAACGTCGTCGGCACCATCGGCCGGCTCATCCTCATCCGGGCGTTCAGCAGCGTGTTCGAGGACCTCCTGGGCTCGATCACCGGCTTCATCGGCGACTACCGCTGGCCCATCACGGCGCTCTCGATCGTGCTCGTGGCGCTCACCGTCTGGTCCGACCGCCGCGGCGGGCGCGACGGCATCGGCGACCTCGTGAACCTCGAGGAGGGGATCTCCGAGGCCGAGGCCGAGCTGGTCGGCGAGTCCACGATGGACGCCGACGACGCCCACCAGGCCGAGTGAGGGTCCGCCGATGACCGCCCCCGTGGCCACCGCTCCCCTGCCCGCACCCAGCCGCAAGCAGCGCAACCTCGTCTTCGGGGCCATCGGCGCGGCGATCGTCCTCGGGTGGATCGGCGATGCGTTCTGGGCGTCGCTCGTCGACCGCAGTCCACTGACCCTGCTGCTCCTGAACGCCAAGCCCCGCTACCAGATCCTGGTGGTCAACCGCCTCGCCGTCTGGGTCTTCCTCCCAGTCGCGCTCGCCCGGCTGCTCTGCACCAAGCCCCTCCTGTGGCTGACGGGCGGCTGGTACGGGCCGCGGACCGTGGACTGGGTCGCCGGCCGCTCCGAGCGGGGCGGCAAGCTCGTGCACTGGGCGCAGCGCCACTTCCCCAAGCGGGGCTGGATGGTGATGATCATCACCACGTCGAACCCCGTGTGCCTGCTGGCCGGGTCGGTGGGCTACCCGCTCGCCCGGCTGATGCTGTGGGCCCTCATCGGCACGACGGTGCGGCTCGTGGCGGTGATCGTCGTGGGCGACATCTTCTCCGAGGCGATCTCGGCGTTCACCGACTGGGTCGTCGACCACCGGGTGCCCGTCGTGCTCCTGTCGATCACCGTCGTGCTCGGCGGCCTGCTGTGGCAGCGGCGCCGGGGCACCTCGGCCCTCGACGAGCTGCACTCGCTCGAGGAGGCGGTCGAGGGCGGCGCCGACGGCGACGAGGCCGCGTCGTGAGCGCGGTCGAGCACGTCGACGTCGTCGTGGTGGGCGCCGGCACCGCTGGCCTCCAGGCCGCGCTCCAGCTGGCCAAGACCGGCCGATCGGTCGTCGTGCTCGAACGCCGGCCCGAGGGCAAGAGCGGAGCCCGGTGGTGCAACGGCACGAGCGCCTGGCAGTTCGAGCGGGCCGGGCTGGAGCCGCCCAAGCCGCCGGAGCTGCGGGCCCACGGCGGCGCCGCCCACATGGTGAGCCCCACCGGTGCCCACCGCTTCACCATCGCCGAGAACCCGATCGGCGATGCCGACATGCGCCTGCTGGTCGACCGCCTCCAGCACGACGCCGAGCTGGCCGGCGTCGACATCCGCTGGGGCGTCACCGACGTCGAGCTGCGCCACGCCCACGGCCGCCCCACCTCGGTGCGGGCCGCGCAGGGCACCCGGGCGCTCGCCATCGGCGCCCGCCTGTTCGTCGATGCCGCCGGCCACCAGGGCGTGCTGCGGAACCAGGTCCCCGAGTTGGCCGCCCGCTGCCCCGACGTCGCCCCTGCCGACCTGTGCTCGGCCCAGCAGCTGATCCTGGAGATCGCCGACGAGGCCGGAGCACGCCAGTTCCTCGCCGAGCAGGGTGCCCGGCCAGGCGATGCCGTCGTCGCCGTCGGGGTCGAGGGCGGGTACTCCACCATCAACATCACCGTGGAGGCCTCGCTCGACGAGGTCTCCGTGCTCACCGGCACCATCCCTGCGCTCGGCCACGCGACCGGCCCCGAGCTGCTGAAGGCGACGCGCGAGCGGCACCCCTGGATGGGCCGCACGGTGTTCGGCGGCGGCAGCACCATCCCGCTGCGCCGGGTGTACGACCGCTTCACCGCGCCCGGCATCGCCCTCGTCGGCGACGCCGCGTGCCAGGTCTTCCCCGGCCACGGGAGCGGGATCGGCTTCGGGCTGCTCGCCGGGAAGGTCCTCGCCGAAGCCACGGCCGGCGTCGACGACCCCGGCTCGGAGGCGGCGCTCTGGAGCTACCAGGCCGCCTACCTGCGCGAGTTCGGCGCCACGCTGGCGGGCTACGACGCCATCCGGCGGATGAGCACGAAGCTCGGCCCCAAGGGGGTCGAGGCCCTCTATGCCACCGGCGTGTTCTCCGCACCGCTGGTCCGCCCCGGGTTGGAGCAGAAGGTCGGCCTGCTCGGACCGCGCGACACGGTCGCTGCTGCCCGGGCGCTCGCCGGCCGCCCGGCCCTGGCCCGCCTCGTGGTGCCGGCCCTCGCCGCCATGGGCACCGCCCGTGCCGTCTACCGCACCTACCCCGGGTCGCCGTCACCGAAGGCGTTCACCGCCTGGCAGCGCACCGCCGAGCGCCTGCTCCCACGCCAAGACGCCTGACCCACGGGTCTCGCGGCCGGCCGGGGCCGGTCAGGACGGCGCGCGGCCCACGACGGCCCGCAAGCCCCAGCGAAGGCCCACCCGACCAGCATCCCGGGTGATGCCGGGACCCCGCTCGAGGGCGGCCAGCACCTGCTCGGGGGCCACGCCATCGAGGCCGAACAGGCTGGTGCAGAAGGCGGCGAG
>DATMGQ010000213.1:0-6866 GCA_035555395.1 Acidimicrobiales bacterium | reverse complement strand
CTACGGCGCCTCCGAGGACACGATCTACCTCACCGGCATCGCCGCCGGCGCCGCCATCCCCGACGGCGGCCAGATCGGCTTCGTCGCCCCGTTCCCGATCCCCGAGGTGATCCGCCACATCAACGCCTTCGAGCTGGGCGTGCAGTCGGTCAACCCCGACGCCACCACCAAGGTCGTGTGGACCAACACCTGGTTCGATCCCGAGGACGAGCGCAAGGCCGCCGACAGCCTCATCGCCGACGGCGTCGACGCCATCGCCTCCGGCCAGGACTCGCCCGCCTCGGGTGAGGCCGCCCTCGCCAAGGGCCTGCCGTTCGTGGGCTACGACTCGGACCAGAGCGAGAACCTGGCCGACGTGTGGCTGACCGCCTCGCTCTACGACTGGGGCCCGTACTACAAGCAGCGCATCGAGGCCGTGGCCGACGGCTCCTGGAAGACCGGCGAGTACTACGGCGGCATCGACGACGGCTTCGTCCACCTCGCCCCGTTCGGCGAGCTGGTGAGCGAGGAGACCCAGGCCACCATCGAGGAGAAGCAGGCGGCCATCGCCGACGGCTCCTTCGAGGTCTTCACCGGTCCGATCGAGGACCAGGACGGCGAGGTCAAGATCCCCGAGGGCGAGACGGCCACGCTGCCCGAGCTCCTCGCCATGGACTGGTTCGTCAAGGGCGTCGAGGGCAACCCGGCCGGCTGATCGAGCCACAGGTCCGAGCGCGTGCCTGAGACGGCATCCGTCGTCGCGAGTGCCGGGGGGCGACCCCCGGCACTCGCCGCGCGCCACATCACCAAGCGCTTCCCCGGCGGCGTCGTCGCCAACGAGGCGGTCGACCTCGACGTCGCCGCCGGCGAGATCCACGCCCTGCTCGGCGAGAACGGCGCCGGCAAGTCGACCCTCTCCAACTGCTTCACCGGCCTGTACCGACCGGACGAGGGCACCATCGCCCTCGACGGGGTGCCGGTCGAGTTCCACTCCCCGCGCGATGCCATCGAAGCCGGCATCGGCATGGTCCACCAGCACTTCCGCCTGGTCGAGCCGTTCACCGTGGCCGAGAACGTCCTGCTGGGCGACCACGGCCGGGTGCGCCGCTCCGAGGCCGAGGCCCGCGTCGCCGAGCTGGGCGAGCGCTACGGCCTCGAGGTCGACCCGTCGGCCCGCGTCTGGCAGCTGTCGGTGGGCCAGCAGCAGCGCGTCGAGATCATCAAGGCGCTGTCCCGCGAGGCCCGCCTGCTGATCCTCGACGAGCCCACCGCGGTGCTCACCCCGCAGGAGTCCGAGTCCCTGTTCGAGGTCCTGCGGCGCATGACCGCCGAGGGCCGCTCGGTCATCTTCATCTCCCACAAGCTCGACGAGGTCCGCGCCGTCGCCGACCGGGTGACGGTGCTGCGCGACGGCCGGTCCGAGGGGACCCACCCCGTCGCCGGCACGGCCAGCCGCGACCTCGCCCGCCTCATGGTCGGCCGCGACATCGACCTCGGTTCGGGCCCGGTCGCCCGCAACGAGCAGCCGGCGGACGACGTCGTGCTCCGCGTCGAGGACCTCCGCGCCGACGGCGACCGCGGCCAGGCCGCGCTCGACGGGATCAGCCTCACCGTCCACGCCAACGAGGTTCTCGGGGTGTGCGGCGTGTCCGGCAACGGGCAGCGCGAGCTCGCCGAGGTGATCGCCGGCATGCGCGCCCGCACCGGCGGCACCGTCGAGGTCGCCGGCACGACGCTCACCGGCGCAGACCCCCGCAAGGCGGTGGCCGCGGGCCTCGCCCACGTGCCCGAGGACCGGCTCCACACCGGCCTCTCGCCGTCGCTGTCCATCGAGGACAACCTGGCCCTCACCGCCTACCGGCGTCCGCCGCTCAGCTCGGGCCCGTTCCTGCGACGGTCCCGGTTCCGGGCCCGCGCCGTCGACCTCATGGAGCGCTACGACGTGCGGGCGCCCGGCCCCACGACCCCGACCCGGGTGCTGTCGGGCGGCAACGTGCAGAAGGTCCTGCTCGCACGCGAGTTCTCGTCGGACCCGAAGGTGCTGGTGGCGGCCTCCCCCACCCGCGGCCTCGACGTGGGCGCGATCGAGACGGTGCGCACCCTGCTGGCCGAGGCCGCCGACCGAGGCGTCGGCGTGCTGCTGCTGAGCGAGGACCTCGACGAGATCCTCAGCCTCTCGGACCGCATCGCGGTGATCTACGAGGGCCGCATCCTGGCCGTGGTCGACCGAGCCGACGCCGACGTCGAGGAGCTCGGGCTCCTCATGGGCGGCGACACCAGCCACCTGGACGGAGCCTCCGCGTGATCCGCCTCGAACGCCGCGTCGACCAGCCCGCCTGGCTGAAGGTCGCCGTCCCCGCCGGCTCGGTCCTGGCCGCCCTCCTCGCCGGCGCGGTGATGCTGTCGCTCACCGGCCACGACGCCCTCGACACCTACCAGCGGATCCTCGAGCGCGGCTTCACGTCCCAGGGTGCGTTCACCGCCACGCTGACGGCCGCGACCCCGCTGCTGTTCACCGGCCTGTGCGCCGCCGTGGCCTTCCGGATGCGGATCTTCAACATCGGCGGCGAGGGCCAGCTCATCATGGGCGCCGTCGGCGCCTCCGCCGCCGGCCTGGCCCTGGGCGACGGCCCCCTCTTCATCACCGTCGTCGGCATGGTGGTCGCCGGTGCGGCGTGCGGTGCGGTCTGGGCGGCGATCGCCGGCGCCCTGCGCGCCTGGGCCAACACCAACGAGATCATCACCACGCTGATGCTGAACTACGTGGCCGCCAACCTCGCCACGTACCTCGTCTTCGGTTCGAAGAGCTACTGGCGCAAGCTCGACGGCACCGGGGCGATGTTCCCGCAGGGCAAGCCGCTCGTCGAGGGCGCGCACTGGCCGTCGGTGGACTTCGGCAACTTCACGGTCGGCTTCGGGTTCTTCCTGGGCACGGCCATCGCGATCGGCCTGTTCGTCCTGTTCCGCAGCACCCGCTTCGGCTTCCAGGTGAAGGTCATCGGCGACGAGCCCCGCGCCGCCCGGTACGCCGGCATGCACACCAAGCGCACGATCTTCGGCCTCATGGCCCTGTCCGGTGCGATCGCCGGCATCGGCGGCGCGAGCGACGTGGGCGACACCCGGTACGTGCTGGATCCGAAGGCGCTCCAGCAGGCGGGCTACGGCTACGCCGGCATCGTCGTGGCCGCCCTCGCCCGCCTGAACCCGATCGCCGTCGTCTTCGTCGCCATCCTCATGGGCGGCCTGGCCAACGCGGGCCGGGCGCTCCAGGGGCCGGACTTCCCCGCCGGCCTGGTCGGCACGCTCCAGGGCCTGCTCCTCGTCTTCACCCTCGCCGGCGAGCTGTTCGCCCGCTACCGGGTGCGCCGGGTGGTCACCGAGCACGCCGATCCGGCGGAGCCCATCGAGCCTGCCCCGGCGGTGACCGCGTGATCGCCGCCTTCGTGTGGGTCACCGGCCTGCTCGCCCAGGTCACGCCCGAGGCCGCCGGGCCCGTCGAGTCGCTCGCGCCCGGCCACGGCGTGAACGACAACCTGTTCGTGGTCATCGCCATCTCGGCGATCTTCTACGGCACGCCCCTCCTCCTCGCGGCGCTCGGCGAGATGCTCACCGAGCGCTCCGGCGTCTTGAACCTCGGCGTCGAGGGGATGATGCTCATGGGCGCCGTCGCCGCGGCGTGGACCTCGATCCACGGGAGCGGACCGGGCTGGCTGATCGTCCTCGAGGCCCTGCTCGCAGCCATGGTGGTCGGCGGCCTCACCGCGCTGCTGCACGCCGTGCTCGTGATCACGTTCCGCGTCGAGCAGATCGTGTCGGGCCTCGCCATCACGATCCTCGCCGGCGCCGCCGGCCTGTCGTCGTACCTGGCCAGCACCTGGGAGCTGGCGTCGGGGCCGGTGCCGCACCGGCTCGACCTGCTCGACGTCGGCGGCCTGGCCGACACCCCGGTCGTCGGCCCGTTGCTGTTCCACCAGAACGTGCTCACCTACTTCTCGTGGGTCCTGGTGGGCGCGCTGTGGTGGTACCTGTTCCGCACCCGTCCCGGCCTGCACCTGCGGGCGGTCGGCGAGTCACCGGCCACGGCCGATGCCATGGGCATCGATGTGAACCGCTACCGCTACGTGCACACCGTGGTCGGCGGGACCCTCGCCGGGCTCGGCGGCGCCTTCTTCCCGCTGGCGATCATCCCGCTGTGGTCCGACGGCGTCACCGGCGGGCGGGGCTGGATCGCCCTCGCGCTGGTCATCTTCGGCTTCTGGCGGCCCGAGCTGATCCTGGTGGGGGCCTACCTGTTCGGTGCCTTCTCGAGCCTCAGCCTCACCCTGCAGGCCCGCAACGTGGAGGTGTCGACGCAGCTGCTCGACTCGCTCCCCTACCTGATGACGATCATCGTGCTCGTGTTCGTGTCGACGGGCTGGGCCCGCCGGCGCGTCGGCGCCCCGGCGGCGCTCGGCACCGCCTACGAGCGCGAAGCCCGCTGAGGGCGGCGCATCGACGACCCGGTTGGCCCGCGGCCCGGGGCGCCTAGGACGTCGAGCCGGCGGCGAGCCCGACCACGACCAGGACCAGGACGATCGCCAGGGCCGCCAGGACCATGATCGAGTAGATCATCCCGAGGATCCGGCCGGCCTGGACGTTCCCCCGGTTCGTGTAGATGCCGGGGTTCCGGTCGATCTCCTTGAGCACCCGGTTCCCCATCACCCAGGCGAACGGCGCGCACAGCCCGCACAGCACCCAGCTGCAGATGCCGAGCACGAGGACGGTGGTGCCGTCGGGGTGGTCGCTCGCCATGGGGCGACCGCCCTGGTAGGCGTAGCCGTACCCGGGCGGGGGCGCGTAGCCGCCTCCGGGCGGCCCGTAGCCGGCCCCAGGTGCGCCGTACGCCCCTGGTGGCGGTGCCGCCGGCGGCGTCGCCCCGCCGGACGGGACGCCAGGCGGTGGGTAGGTGGGCGGACCTGCGGGAGGCGGCGTGCTCGGCGACCACGACGGGCCCGGGCCGGCACCGGCCGCCGGGCCCGCGCCCGAGCCGGGCACGGGCGGGTCCGGCCAGCCCGGGATCGGCTCGGTCGGGTCGTCGTCGCTCACGTGGTCCTCCTGCCGGGCCGCTCGGCCGCACGGGCCGCTTCGCCGTCCGACCCTACGTGCCTCCGGTCGAGCCGCCGGGTGACATGACCCGTCATCCGCCCGGGTAGGGAGCCACGTAGACCCGCCAAGCACCGCAACGCCGAGGATCGACCGTGCGCATCGCCATCATCGGCTCGGGCATCGCCGGGCTGACCGCCGCCCACCACCTGCACGCCCGCCACGACCTCACCGTCTACGAGGCGGACGACCGCGTCGGCGGCCACGCCAACACGGTCACCGTGGAGCTCGACGACGGCCGCTGGGACGTCGACACCGGCTTCATCGTCTGCAACCACCGCAACTACCCCGTGTTCACCCGGCTGCTCTCCGAGCTGGGGGTCGCCACGCAGCCGAGCGACATGACGCTCGCCGTGTCCGACGAGCGCACCGGCCTCGAGTGGGGCACGAACACGAGCCGGCTGTTCTCGCAGCGGCGCAACGCGGTGGACCCCCGGTTCCTCTCGATGGTGGGCGAGGTCCTGCGGTGGAACCGGCTCGGCCAGCGGGTGCTCGCCGGGACCGTCGCCGTCGACGAGCTCGCGCCGGTGGGCGACGTGCTGCGCGAGCGGCGGTTCTCCGACCGGTTCTTCCAGTGGTACCTCGTCCCCCTCGCCGCGGCCGTGTGGTCAGCCGACCCGACCACCGTCGACCGCTTCCCGATCGCCACCTTCTGCCGGTTCCTGCACAACCACGGGATGCTCTCGCTCGGCGACCGCCCGGTCTGGCGCACGGTCACCGGCGGTTCCCGGCGCTACGTCGCCGCCCTCACCGCACCGTTCGCCGACCGGATCCGGACCTCGTCCCCCGTGACGTCGGTCTGTCGGACCCCGGACGGCATCGAGGTCACCGCCCGGGGCGACGAGCACCCGACCCGCTACGACCGCGTCGTCCTCGCCACCCACTCCGACCAGGCCCTGCGGCTCCTGGCCGATGCCGACCCGGACGAGAAGGAGATCGTCGGCGCGGTGCGCTACCAGCCCAACACCGCCACCCTGCACACCGACGAGCGGATGCTGCCATCGCTGCGACGGACGTGGGCCAGCTGGAACGTGCAGGTGCTCGACGGGGACCAGCGCCGGGTCACGATGACGTACCACATGAACCGGCTGCAGGCCCTGGACTCCCGCCACCAGATCTGCGTCACGCTCAACCGTCACGACGACATCGACCCCGCGCTCGTGCACGCCCGCATCGAGTACGACCACCCGGTCTTCGACGCCGGCGCCATCACCGCCCAACGGCGGCTCCCGGAGATCCAGGGCCGCGGCGGCCTCCACTGGGCCGGCGCCTGGTGGGGCTACGGCTTCCACGAGGACGGCGCCCGGTCGGGCCAAGCCGTCGCCCGGGCCATCGAGGCCGGCCGGTGACCCCCGCCCACAGCGCCCTGTACGAGGGCACGCTCGCCCACGCCCGCTTCGGCACGCCGAGCCACTCGTTCGACTACCGGGTCCTCATGGCCTGGCTCGACCTGGCCGAGGTGCCCGGCGCGCTCGACGCCCACCCGCTGTGGTCGGACCGTCGGCCCGCGCCCGTGCGCTTCCGCCGGCAGGACTTCCACGGCGACCCGGCCACCCCGCTCGACCGAGCCGTCCGGGACACGATCGAGCACGAGCTCGGGCACCGGCCGTCGGGACCGATCCGCCTCCTCGCCCACCTCCGCACCTGGGGGTGGTCGTTCAACCCGATCGCCTTCTACTTCGCCTTCGCCCCCGACGGGACCACCGTCGACGCCCTCCTCGCCGAGATCACCAACACCCCCTGGC
>DATMGQ010000212.1:0-4211 GCA_035555395.1 Acidimicrobiales bacterium | reverse complement strand
TTCCGGATCCGTACAACCCGCAGAACCGCATCTTCCAGCGCCAGGCGGCGAGCGCGCTGCGCAAGGCGCGGGTCTCGCACCGGGTCCCCGACGCCGATCACGACGACGAGCCGAGCCTGCTGGCCGAGCCGTACCTCCTGGCCGAGGACCTCCCGGTGGCGGCGTGCCCGGACCTCGACGCCCACCTCAGCGCGGTGGCCGAGCGGGACCGCCTGACCCGCCAGCTCGCCGAGCTCGACCGGCGGGTCGAGGACCGGACGACGTCGCTCGGCCGACGCTTCGATGCGATCGAGCGGATCCTCACCAAGCGCGGCTTCATCCAGGGCTGGTCGCTCACGCCGAGCGGGGAGGTGCTGGCCCGCACGTTCCACGAGTCGGACCTGCTGGTGGCGACGGTGGTGTGCGACGGGCTGCTCGACGGCCTCGACGAGGCGTCGATGGCCGGTGTGGTGTCCCTGCTCACCTACGAGCACCGGTCGAAGGACGCCCCGCCCCCGCCGTGGTACCCGTCGCGCCTGGTGCGCGAGCGGGCCACGAAGATCGACCAGGTTGCCCGGCGACTGGTCCGCGACGAGGAGAAGGCGGCGATCCCCACCACCCGGCTGCCGGACCCGACGTTCCTGGCGCTCGCCTACGCGTGGGCGGCGGGCGAGTCGTTCGAGGCGGTCATCGCCGACGAGGACCTCTCGGGTGGGGACTTCGTCCGCAACGTGAAGCAGCTGATCGACCTGCTCCGACAGATCGGCGAGGTCGCCCCGGAGGCCGGCACCCGCTCGGCCGCGCGGGGTGCCGCCGACCGTCTGTACCGGGGCATCATCGCGGCCTCCTCCGAGGTGTCGAGCACGGCCGATGCCGGAGAGCCCTCCCCGTGACGATCGAGAAGCACCAGACCTGGGGCGCGCCGGGGCCCTTGGCGGCCGATGGCGTGCTCGTGCACCGCGATGCCGAGGCCCGTGCGGTCGTCGAGCGGAACCGACGGGCCCAGACGCCCATCCCGCCGCTCGGCCTGCTCGGCGGCGACCTCTGCCGCACCGTCGGAGGCAGGGGCGACGAGGCGCGGCTGCGGTCCGCGGACGCCATGACCCTGCCGGTCGACCTCGGATCGGTCCTGGTCGACGGCCGCCAGCACTGGTTCGTCGCCCACCTCGTGGCCCGGCGCAGCTGGTGGCGCGGGCGGGTGGTGGCGGTGATGAACGCCCAGTGGATCGGTGCGTGGGACGTCGCCCCGAAGGGCCACCCGAACGACGGGCAGCTCGACGTCCTCGACGGCGACCTCGGCCTCGACGACCGGCTCAAGCTCCGGTCGCGCCTGGCCACCGGAACCCACGTGCCCCACCCCGGCATCGCCGTGTCCCGCGTCGCCGCGCTCCAGGTGGCGTTCCCGCGCCCGACGCCGATCTGGCTCGACGGCGAGCGGATCGGCTCGGCACGGACCCTGAGCATCCGGACCGAGCCCGACGCGCTGACCTGCGTGGTCTGACCCGGTCGCCGTTGGGGTGGGGCGGGCGGCGGGACGGGCGGTACCGTCCGGTCCATGCAGGCATGGATCCTCGACGAGTCCCCGGGCAGCTACCGCTACGGCGAGGTCGCGGATCCGGCGGTCGGCCCCGACGACGTGCGGGTCCGGCCCGTGGCGAGCGCGCTGAACCACATGGACCTCTGGGTCACCAAGGGCAAGCCCCGCCCGCACCTTCCCCACGTCCCCGGCTGCGACGTCGCCGGCATCGTGGAGGCGGTCGGCTCGCACGTGAGCGGCGTGGCCGTGGGCGACGAGGTCGTCGTCAACCCGGCCGTGTCGCCGATCGAGATGGTCATCGCGCACGGCGACGACGCGCCCATGTACCCGGGCTTCCAGATCGTGGGGGAGCAGCGCTGGGGCGGCCACGCCGAACTGCTCACCGTGCCGGCGCGCAACGTCGTCCCGAAGCCGGCGGAGCGCTCGTGGGCCGAGTGCGCGGCGTACCCGCTGGCCACGCTGACCGCCTACCGGATGCTGCGCCGGGCCCGCGTCGTGGCGGGGGAGTCGGTGCTGATCGTGGGCATCGGCGGCGGCGTGTCGATGGCGGCGCTCGCCCTGGCCAAGGCCATGGGCGCCACCGTCTACGGCACCTCGCGGGACCCCGAGACCTGCCGTCGGGCGGTCGAGGCCGGCGCCGACGGCGCCTTCCCGTCCGACGAGGACTGGCCCGTGCGCTGCGAGGTCGTCGTCGAGAGCGTCGGCCCGGCCACGTGGGACCGGTCGATCAAGGCGCTGCTCCCCGGCGGCCGCCTGGTCGTCTGCGGCGGCACGTCGGGTCCGGTGGTCGAGGTCAACCTCCCGCGCCTGTTCTTCAAGCAGCACGAGATCATCGGGTCCACCATGGGCGGGTACGGCGAGTTCGAGCGGGTGACCACGCTCGTGGACCAGGGCCTCCCCGTCGCCATCGACCTCGAGGTGCCGATGTCCGAGTACCCCCGGGCCCTCGAGCACCTCGCCGCCAGCGGTCAGGTCGGCAAGGTCGTCCTGCACCACGAGTAGGCCGCGAGGCCGCGGCGCCGCGGCGGACGCCGTCGGCGGAGGGAGGACGTAGCCTGCGGCGATGGTCGACCTCGCTGCAGCCAAGGACCGCATCGACGCCGTGGTGGCGGAGCACGCCGACGTCCTGCTCGACGCCTCGCACCGCATCCACGAGCACCCGGAGCTCGGGTTCGAGGAACACCACGCCCACGATCTGTTGAGCGACCTGCTCGAGCAGGTCGGGCTGCCCGTCACCCGGAGCGCGTACGGCGTCTCGACGGCGTTCGAGGCCGTCGCCGGCTCCGGCGGGCCGCGGATCGCGGTGCTGTGCGAGTACGACGCACTGCCGGGCATCGGCCACGCGTGCGGACACAACGTCATCGGGACGGCTGGGATCGGGGCGGGCATCGCGGCTGCCGCGGTCGCCGAGGAGCTCGGCGGCACCGTGGTCATCCTGGGCACCCCGGGCGAGGAGGGCGGCGGCGGGAAGGTGGTGCTGGCCGAGCGGGGCGCGTTCGAGGGCGTCGACGCGGCGCTGATGGTCCACCCCGCAGGCCTCGACCTGTCGCGTTTCGGCGCCATCGCGATCCAGCAGCTCGAGGTCACCTACCACGGCCGGGCCGCGCACGCCGCCGCTGCACCCCAGGCCGGAAGGAACGCCCTCGACGCCGCCGTCCTCGGCTACGTCAACGTGGCTGCCCTGCGCCAGCACATCCGGCCCGACGAGCGCATCCACGGCATCTTCACCGAGGCCGGCGAGGCCCCGAACGTGGTGCCCGCCCGCGCCGCAGCCACCTGGTACGTCCGGTCGCCCACGGTGCGCGGCCTGCACACGCTCAAGGCGCGGGTGCTGGCGTGCCTCCGGGCCGGCGCCGAGGCGGCCGGCTGCACCATGGAGCACGCCTGGCTCGACCCCGCCTACGCCGACATGGTCGACAACGAGCCGATGATCGACCTCTACCGGGAGAACATCGAGCGCACCGGCCGCACCCTCATCGACCCGGCGTCGCTCGAGGCGGTCGTGGGCAGCACCGACATGGGCAACATCAGCCACATCGTCCCCTCGATCCACCCGATGATCGCGGTGTCGCCACCGACGGTGGCGATCCACACCCAGGACTTCGTCCGGTTCGCCCGGGGCGAGGAGGGCGACCGGGCCGTGCTCGACGGCGCCCGGGCGATGGCGGCCACCGTCGCCGACCTCTGGGCCCGCCCGGAGGCCATGGCGGCGGCGACCGAGGCGTTCGCGCAGGCACGGGCCGAGGGCCGGGCCACCGGTTCGGCCACCATCGGGGCTGGTCCCGAGGCCTGAACGGGGGCCTCCGGGGCATCCCCCGATCGGGGCTGTCCAACCCTCTAGGGTCACCGCCTGTGACGGTGTACGTGGCTGAGGAGTTCAGCGAATCCGAGGCCGATGTGCTGCGTCGGTACTTCACCAACCTCGACAGCCCGGTGTTCGCGCTGGTCAACCTGCCCGAGGTCGTGAAGGGGGCGCTGTTCGCCCGGTACTCGCGCTCGTCCAAGAGCCTGCGCCGCCTGTTCCTCGACGAGTTCGTCGGCGAGCTCGACATCTCCGGCGACCAGTCCATCGACGCCACGGTCGGCCTGCGCCGGGCCGAGGAGCTCTACGACCGGGTGTTCTTCGAGTACGGCGACGACTCCGTGGCCCAGCTCGGCGGGGTCCACCTGGCCTGCGAGCAGGCCTCGAACCTGC
>DATMGQ010000211.1:0-2250 GCA_035555395.1 Acidimicrobiales bacterium | reverse complement strand
GGGAGCGGCAGCTCGGGCTGAGCCTCGTCGGCATGGCGGCGGCGTTCGGCTGGGAGAAGGCCGTCGGCGACGCGGCGGAGCTCGACTGGTGGGAGCAGGCGGCGCTGGCCGGCGCGCGGTGGCTGTGACCCGC
This sequence comes from Acidimicrobiales bacterium, assembly GCA_035555395.1. Lineage (GTDB taxonomy): Bacteria > Actinomycetota > Acidimicrobiia > Acidimicrobiales > Iamiaceae > Aquihabitans. Next base: position 2,117 of record DATMGQ010000211.1, on the reverse strand, counting down.
CGTCGTGCCCCTCTCCCGCCGGACTGCTCCGTTCGGTGAAATAGCGTGTGGGGCAGCCCACACGCGATGTGCCGGTCGTAGCATGATCGCGAGACACGCAGGTCGCACCTCGCGAGGACCGTGGCCCTGGTGGGCGCGTCGCGCACACCTGTCGTCGCAGGCATTCGGGGGTGCTGTGCTCATCAAGGTCACGACTCGCCGGCGCCGGTACGACGTACCTCTGGTTCCTTCGCCGGCAGCATCGTCCGTTGCCGGCACCGACCGGGCCGTGACCGTCCGATCAGGAAGGAACGGCTCATGAGTGAGGCAATCCGGTCGGCCGCCGACGCCGTCGTCCAGAAGGTTTCGGACGGTCCGCCGTCCGGCCAGGGACGGGTGCCCGGTGTCGTCGCCGGTGTCACCGACCGCGACGGCGAGGTGTACCTGGGCGCGTCGGGTGTCCGGGACCTCTCCGGCGACACCGCCATGACCACCGACACGATCTTCTCGCTGTGGTCCACCACCAAGGCCGTGGCCGGCACAGCTGCACTGCAGCTCGTGGAGTCGGGCGACCTCGACCTGAACGCCCCTGCCAAGCAGTACGCCCCGGCGATCGGGGAGCTCCAGGTCATCGAGGGTTTCGACGACTCGGGCAAGCCGATCCTGCGCCCGCCGGCCCGCGACGTCACCACCCACCACCTGCTGACCCACACCGCAGGCTTCGGCTACGACTTCTTCAACGAGACCTACAAGCGGCTCGCCGACGAGCACGACCAGCCCAGCGTGGCCACCGCCTCGCAGCGCGCCCTGCGCACGCCGCTGCTGTTCGACCCGGGCGACAAGTGGGAGTACGGCAGCAACATCGACTGGGTCGGCCAGGTGGTCGAGGGCATCACCGGCAAGCAGCTCGGAGAGGTGTGCCAGGAGCGAATCTTCGCCCCGCTCGGCATCACCGACATGACGTTCGAGGCGTCCGAGCAGCAGCTCGCCCGGGCAGCCCGCACCCACCAGCGCGAGGCCGACGGCTCGCTCACCCCGAGCGACTTCGCGCTGCCCCCCGACCCCGAGGTGCACTTCGGCGGGCACGGGCTGTTCGGGACCGTGTCGGACTACCTGAGGTTCATCCGCATGTGGCTCAACGACGGGCGCGCGGACTCCGGTGAGCAGGTGCTCAGGCCGGAGACCGTCGAGCTCGGCGTGCAGAACCACCTGCCCGACAACCTGCAGGTGAAGGTCCTGCCCGGGGTGATCGAGTGGCTGTCCAACGACGCCGAGTTCTTCCCGGGCCAGCGCAAGACGTGGTCGTACACGTTCCAGGTCAACGAGGAGGTGGCACCGACCGGCCGGCCCGCCGGTGCGATCGGCTGGGCCGGTCTGGCGAACCTGTTCTACTGGATCGACCGTGCCAACGGGATCGGCGGCTACTGGGCGACGCAGATCCTCCCGTTCGGTGATCCCGTCTCGTTCGGCGGCTACATGGACTTCGAGACCGCGGTCTACAAGGCCATCGCCAACGACTGACGGGTCGTCGTCGGGTGGTGCCGCCGGGTCGGGCCCGGCGGCACCATCGCGGCGTCGGTCGACACCGGTCCTCGGGTCACCAGGGTGGTCGGCCCGCCCGGGCCGGGACCGGTGACGCGTCGGTACGGTGCCGATCGTGCGGACCACACGGCTGCGGATCGGGATGCGGGACGTCGAACCGGCGGTCGTCCGGGTGATCGACGTCCCCGCCGACGCGACGCTGGCGGAGCTGCACGATCTGCTCCAGGCGGCAATCGGCTGGACGGACAGCCACCTGCACTTGTTCGAGGCCGAGGGAGTCCGGTACGGCGTGCCGGATCCGGACTGGGTCGACGAGCTGCAGGTCCGCGACGAGGCCGTGGTACGGCTGCGGGAGCTGCCGTCGCGGTTCGAGTACGTCTACGACCTGGGTGACGGCTGGGCGCACGAGGTCGAGGTGCTCGGGAGGGGCGGCGAGGCCCCTGCCTGCGTGGACGGCGAGGGTGGCTGCCCACCCGAGGACTGCGGCGGCGCGCCGGGTTACGCGCACCTGTTGGCGGTGCTGGCCGATCCGGGGCACGAGGAGCACGAGCATCTTCGCCGGTGGGCGGGGGACTTGCCGACCTTCGAGCGCGATG
>DATMGQ010000210.1:0-5630 GCA_035555395.1 Acidimicrobiales bacterium | reverse complement strand
GGCGACAACCACCACCACCTCGTCTGCCGGACCTGCGGACGCATCGAAGACGTCGACTGCGCCACCGGCGAGACCCCGTGCCTCCACGCCGCCGAGGACTGGGGCTTCGAGATCGACGAGGCCGAGGTCACCTACTGGGGCCACTGCCCCGACTGCCACGTGGCTCCGGCCACCTGAACCACCCCACGAGAAGCCAACACCAACCACCTACCGCACAACCAGCAAGGGGAACCGATGAGCAACGACGAGCGCGACACCGTCGAGGAGCACCGCTTCGACGACGAGCACCACATCGACAACGAGCACGGCACCGTCACCACCAGCGACGAGCCGTCCGACTCGAAGTGCCCGGTGATGCACGCCGGGCACCAGGCGGTCGGGATCACCGCGAACCAGCACTGGTGGCCCGACTCCCTGAACCTGCGGATCCTCCGCCAGGACCACCCGGCGGCCGATCCCCTCGGTGCCGACTTCGACTACAAGCAGGCGTTCAGCGGCCTCGACGTCGACGCCATGACGGCGGACCTCGACGCGCTCATGACCGACTCCCAGGAGTGGTGGCCGGCCGACTACGGGCACTACGGCCCGTTCTTCATCCGCCTCTCGTGGCACGCCGCCGGCACCTACCGGGTGCTCGACGGCCGGGGCGGCGGCGGGCGCGGCGCGCAGCGCTTCGCTCCGCTCGGGAGCTGGCCCGACAACGCCAGCCTCGACAAGGCCCGCCGGCTCCTCTGGCCCATCAAGCAGAAGTACGGCCAGGCCATCTCGTGGGCCGACCTGCTGGTCCTCGCGGGCAACCGCGCCCTGGAGACGATGGGCTTCAAGACCTTCGGCTTCGCCTTCGGCCGCCCCGATATGTGGGCGCCCGAGGAGGACGTGTACTGGGGGCCCGAGGACGTCTGGCTCGGCGACGAGCGCTACTCGGGCGACCGCGAGCTGGCCAACCCGCTCGGCGCGGTGCAGATGGGGCTCATCTACGTGAACCCCACCGGCCCCAACGGCAACCCCGACCCGATGGGCTCGGCCCGCGACGTGCGCGAGACGTTCGGGCGCATGGCCATGAACGACGAGGAGACCGTGGCCCTCATCGCCGGCGGCCACACCTTCGGCAAGATGCACGGCGCCGCCGACCCCGACCAGTACGTGGCGGCCGAGCCCGAGGGCGCCCCGCTCGAGCAGCAGGGCCTCGGCTGGAAGAACTCGTTCGGCACCGGTGACGGCAACGACACGATCACCAGCGGCATCGAAGGCCCCTGGACCAACAACCCGATCGTCTGGGACAACGGCTACTTCGAGAACCTCCTCGGCCTCGAGTGGGAGGTCTACGACGGTCCCGGCGGCGCGCCCCAATGGCGCCCGGTCGACGAGTCGAAGCGCCACTCGGTGCCGTCGGCGGCCGACCCGTCGAAGATGGAGTCACCGGTCATGAACACCGCCGACATCGCGCTCAAGACCGACCCGATCTACCTCGAGATCTCCCAGCGCTTCCACCAGAACCCCGATCAACTGGCCGACGCCTTCGCCCGGGCCTGGTACAAGCTCCTCCACCGCGACATGGGCCCGGTCGACCGCTACCTCGGGCCGTGGGTGCCGGACGAGGAGCTCATCTGGCAGGACCCGGTGCCGGCCGTCGAGGGCGAGCTGATCGACGCCACCGACATCGATGCCCTCAAGGCCAAGGTCCTCGACTCCGGGCTCACCGTGTCGCAGCTGGTCTCGGCCGCCTGGGCGTCGGCGTCCACGTACCGGGTGACCGACATGCGCGGCGGCGCGAACGGCGCCCGCATCCGGCTCTCGCCCCAGGCGGAGTGGGACGTCAACGTGGTGTCCGGCGTGGCCCGGGTGATCTCGGCCCTCGAAGGCATCCAGTCCGAGTTCAACGCGTCGAACGCGGGCGGCAAGCAGGTGTCCCTGGCCGACCTCATCGTCCTCGCCGGCGGCGCGGCCGTCGAGAAGGCGGCCAAGGACGCCGGCCACGACGTGACCGTGCCGTTCCGCCCGGGCCGCACCGATGCGAGTCAGGAGCAGACCGACGTCGAGTCCGTGGCGTACCTCGAGCCCCGCTGGGATGCGTTCCGGAACTACCTCCAGAAGGGGGCGCCGCTCGCCGCCGAGCACCTGCTCGTCGACAAGGCGTTCACCCTCGGGCTGGGCGCGCCGGAGATGACCGTCCTCCTCGGTGGCCTCCGGGTGCTCGGCGCCAACGCCGGCGGCACCGACCTCGGCGTGCTCACCGACCGCCCCGGGCAGCTCACGAACGACTTCTTCGTGAACCTGCTCGACATGGGCACCGAGTGGGCGCCGGCGTCGGACCTGAACGACGTGTACGAGGGAACCGCCCGTGACGGTGGCGCCAAGCGCTGGACCGCCACCCGCGTCGACCTCGTGTTCGGCTCCAACTCCGAGCTCCGGGCCCTCGCCGAGGTGTACGCCGCCAGCGACGGCGGCGATCGCTTCGTGAGCGAGTTCGTCGAGGCCTGGACCAAGGTCATGGAGAACGACCGCTTCGACCTCCGCTGATCACGGCGGTGCCGTGAGCCGCTGATGTGGCGGCGAGCCGACTCCTCCTCAGGTTCGGCCCGCCGCCACGAAGCGGTCACGATCCGCCGGGTCTTCGAAGTTCACGATCGACCAGGCCTCCTCGACGCCCGCGCGCCGGAGGCCCTCGATCCGGTGGTTGCCGTCCTCCACCAGGAAGTCGCCGTCCTTGCAGGTGACGACGAGCGGCGGCGGCTCCCAGCCCTCCTCGACGCGCTCCTTCAGGTCCTCGACGTCGTCGCGCCACTCCTCCTCCGCCACCGTCTCCAAGACGGGGGCGCCGGGCGGGCCGGCGAGGCGGTTGAGCTGGTCGAGGGGGAGCGAGACGGGGCCGGCCCAGTTGTCGGGCCGCTCGGCCAGGATCTCGGCCAGGGCGGCGTTGTCGCTGCCGGGGCTGGCGAGGAACTCGGCCACCCACCCGGCGAGGTCGCCGCGCTCGGCGGCCTCACGAGCCGAGTCGAGCGAGTACGGGTGCTCTTGGAGATCAGCCATGGCGCCCGGGTACCCGCCGGCCCCACCGGTCGATACCCGCGGCGGCTCAGCCGAGAGGCGGGTCCGGCACGAGGTCGAGGAGGTGGCCCGCCTCGTTGAACGAGTGGAGCATCCAGCGGTCGACGAGCTCGTCGTGGTTCCACTCGGTCATGCCGGTGTTCGACGGGCGGAACTGGGCGCCGGTGCCGGGGCGGGGGATGTCGAACGCGACCCGGATCGACGCCATGATCACGCCGGCGTGGCAGACCGCGACCACCGTCTTGCCCTCGTACTGGCGGGTGATGCGCGCCATCGCGCCCCGGACGCGCTCGTGGAAGCTGTTGAGGCTGTCGCCGCCGGGGGCGAAGGGCCGGTCGGGCTCGGCCTCCATGTCGAAGGACTCGTACGTGGTGCCGTACTCGGACCAGTCGAGGCCGTCGGCTTCACCGGTGTGCACCTCGCACAGGTCGCAGTCGCGGCTGGCGATCGGGAGGCCGAGGGCGGGGGCGATGATCTCGGCGGTCTCGATCGCCCGGGGGATCCGGCTGGTGATGAGCACGTCGGCCTCGACGCGCTGCGACTCGATGAGGTCGTCGCGGAGGGCTTCGGCCTGGCGGCGGCCGAACGGGGTCAGGCCAGCGCAGCCGGTGGGCCCGGCGATGGGGCCGTGGAACCCAGCGTGCGCTTCGCCGTGGCGGACGAGGATCAGGCGCATCCCCCCACCGTAGGGACGTGTCCGCCTGATCACACCCGAGGTGCGCACGGGGTATGGGGGCCCGGCACCCGGGGTACCTGGGCGGGTCGGTGCGACGGGTCACCGGGGAGGAGGCAGGGCGATGCGAGTGCGAGGAGCGCGCCGGGCGGTGGTCGCGGCGCTGGTCGGGGGCCTCGTCGCCACCATGGGGCTGACGGGTTGCGAGCCCCCGCCGGACACCTACGTGGCGATGGGCGACAGCTACGTCGCCGGCCCGCTGATCCCGCTCCAGTCCACCAACCGGACGGGCTGCCTCCGGTCGAACCGCAACTACCCGTCGCTCGTCCGCCCGAAGATCGAGGTCACGAGGTTCGTCGACGTCAGCTGCTCAGGGGCGACCACCGCGGACCTGTTCGCCCCGCAGGACGTGCAGCCCGGTCCCGCGAACGCGCCGCAGCTCGATGCGCTGGACCGGCAGACCAAGGTCGTGACGCTCGGCATCGGCGGCAACGACATCGGGTTCACGGACATCGTCATCAACTGCGGCACCTCCCTGCCCACCGATCCCGGCTGCAAGGGCGACTACGTGCACGACGGGCGCGACGAGCTGAGCGAGGCCATCGCCGCCACCGCGCCGAAGATCGACCGGGTGCTGAAGGAGATCAAGCGGCGGGCGCCGCGGGCCACGACGTTCGTGGTCGGCTACCCGACGGTGCTGCCGGAGACGGGATCGGGCTGCTACCCGCTGGTCCCGGTCCTCCCCTCCGACGTCCCCTACCTGCGGGCCAAGGTCAAGGAGCTCAACGCCATGCTCCGGACCCGGGCCACGGCCGCGGGCGCGACCTACGTCGACATCGCCGCGGTCAGCGTCGGCCACGACTTCTGCCAGCCGCTGGCCAAGTGGGTCGAGGGCCTCGTGCCGGTGGGCGCTGCGGCGCCGGTGCACCCGAACGCGGCCGGGATGGCGGGCTGGGCGCCGACGGTCGCCACGGCCATCAACAAGCTCGTCACCAGCTGACCGGGTCCCGGTCCGCGGGCCGTCGGCGTCGGCGCGCCGGGAGCGATCAGGCGGCGAGCGGCAGCAGCGCCGGCTCGGAGACCGGCATCGGAGCGGTCGCACCCCGGCGGTCCCGGCGGCGGCGGCTCGGGGCGATGATGCCCTCGGCGCTGGCGGTGCGGTGCGACCAGGCGATCGTCACGGCGATCGCGGTGGTCGTGATCGCCAGGCCGGTGACCTGCTTGGCGGCCAGGAAGGCGGTGAGGTCGAGCGACAGGAGCAAGACGAGCGTCACCGAGGCGGTGGCCAGGTTCACGCCGGCCCACAAGACGGTGAGGCCGGTCATCAGGCGGCGGACCCGGGGCAGCTCGGCCTGCTCCTCGGTGATCGGCCAGAAGTCGTGGGCGAGCTTGCCGATCAGCGGCCGCCCCAGGGCGATCGAGATGAGGAAGACGCCGGCCGTGATCACCGTGCCGATGATCGGCTGGGCGAAGTACACGAAGGTGCTGCCGCTGCCGACGGCCAGGGCGGTCCGGATCGTGATCCCGACCGAGGCGAGCACCAGTACGCCGGTGACCTGCGCGCCCTGCCAGAGGCGCCGGCCGAGGCAGCCGTAGGTCCAGGCGATGGCCACGAGGTAGGCGATGCCGATGCTGCCGAAGGTGAGCGCCGTGTAGAAGAGCGCCGTCGGGATGAACGAGGCCTCCAGCAGCCGGGGCCCGCCCCGCTTCACCACCGAGGCGACGATCGTGCGCTTCGAGAGCTCGGGCAGGTCCTCGTCGCTCGGTTGCGCTGTCGGCTCGGCCCGGTCCACGCACGTCCATCGGCCGGCCCCGGACAGACCTGAAGCGGGATCTGCCGGAGCCGGCCAGGATGAGCCGCACGGCCCACCCCACCCGGGGGAGCGGCCGGACCAGCTACTGGACGGTG
>DATMGQ010000209.1:0-10036 GCA_035555395.1 Acidimicrobiales bacterium | reverse complement strand
GGCGGCACATCAGCGTTCGGCCATGAGGAGTCAGACGGGCGTTACCGTGCAGCTTCACGGGTCTCCTTGAGATGAGGGTGGGTCGCACCCCCGAGTCTCAAGGAGCCCGTACTGACGAACGTGGATGGGATCTACAGCTAGGCCAGGTCGGTGTAGAGGTTCACCCGGCCCGGGCGGGCGAAGCCGGCGAGGGCGATGCCGGCGCGCTTGGCGGCCTCGATCGCCAGCGAGCTCGGTGCGCTCACCGCGACCACGGTGCCGAACCCGGCCGCCCACGCCTTCTGGACGATCTCGAAGCTGGTGCGGCCGCTCACGAACAGTCCGAGGCCGCCGGCGGGCAGCGCGCCGTCGAGCACGAGTCGGCCGACCACCTTGTCGACGGCGTTGTGGCGGCCGATGTCCTCGCGCATCAGCACCACCTCCCCGTCGGCGTCGAACGCGGCAGCCGCGTGCACGCCGCCGGTGGCCTCGAACAGCTCCTGGTGCGGCGCCACCCGCTCGGGCATCGACGCCAGCAGCTCGGGGTCGAACGACGCCCGGTCGCCGGTCAGCGGGGTGAGCCGCGCGGCGACGTCGTCGACCTGGTCGGTGCCGCACCACCCGCACGATGACGTGGTGGTGGTGAGCCGGGGTGCGGGCTCGGGCGCCTGCCCGCCGGTCTCGACGGTGACCACGTTGAACGCGGTGTCCACCGCGGACCCGGTGGCGCAGTAGCGGACGGTCTGGACCGGGGCTCCGGCGAGCAGCCCCTCGGTGAAGCAGAAGCCGACGGCCAGCTCGTAGTCGTGGCCCGGCGTGCGCATCGTGGTGGACACCCGGGTGCCGTCGAGGCGGACCTCGAGCGGCTCCTCGACGATGACCAGGTCCGGCGACCGCCCGGCGTCGCCGTCGGCCACCTTCCGCACGATCTGCGACACCGTGCGCCCACGACCCATGCCCGCCAACCTACCGACCACCCACGATTTCGGGTCACCTGTGCACCCCACCGCAGCCCAGACGACCCGAAAGGCCGCCCCCTCGCGATTTCGGGTCACCTGAGCGCCCCATGGGTGCACAGGTGACCTGAAATGCCGGGGGGCGGTACCTGCGCGAGGCTGGGCGGCGATGAGCGACACCGAGCTGCAGCCGCCGACGGGGGAACGGCTCGCCCTGCTGAAGCAGCTCGGCTTCGGCGAGCTCGAGCACGACTCGCACGTGCCGTTCCTGGCGCACCTGGTCGGCACCCGCCGGGTCCTCGCCGAGTGGGGCGAGCGGCCGGCCGTGTGCGACGCCGGACTGTTCCACTCGGCCTACGGCACCGAGTACTTCCCCGTGGAGCAGGCCGTCGACCGCGCCGCGGTGCAGGCCGTCATCGGCACCGAGGCGGAGGAGATCGCGCACGCCTGGTGCACGATCCGCCGCGACACCATCGAGCTGGGCGATCCCGCCACCGTCGTCGACCGCACCACCGAGGAGCGCATCGCCCTCGCGCCCCAGCTCCTGGCCGACGTGGCCACGCTGTGGGCGGCCGACACCGTCGAGCAGATCGCGCGCATGACCCCCGACGAGCGGGGCTTCGCCACCAGCCTCGACCGCGTCCTCCACCTCGCCAGCCCCGCCGCCCAGGACGCGGTGACGACCACGCTGCAGCAGCTCTCCGCCGGCTGACACGCGGCCGCGCTCCGGCGCCCGCTCGAAAACCCCTTGGCCGGCGGTGCGTCGGCGCAGCATCGTGCCAGCGGCGGGATGCCACCTCCGGCGGCCCGCCTTCCGCCACACTTTCGAGGGGAGATGAGCCCATGCACACGCTGCTGCTGAACGCCAGCTACGAGCCGCTGACCGTCATCTCCGTCCACCGCGCCGTCGTGCTGGTCCTGGCCGACAAGGCCGACCTGGTGTCTGCGGGCGAGGGCCACTTCCGGTCGCCCTCCACGTCCGTGCCCATCCCCTCGGTCATCCGGCTGCGCGGGTTCGTGCGGGTGCCGTACCGGTCCACGCTGCCCCTGAACCGGCGGAACCTGATCGCCCGTGACGGCGGGCGGTGCGCGTACTGCACCGGCCGCGGCGACACGGTCGACCACGTCGTACCCCGCTCCCGTGGCGGCGAGCACGTGTGGACCAACGTGGTCGCGGCCTGCCAGCCGTGCAACGGCCACAAGGGCGACCGGCTCCTCCACGAGCTGGGCTGGACGCTGGGGATGACCCCCGCGGCGCCGCGGGGCTGGTCCTGGATGCTGGTCGGCATCGGGACCACCGACCCCGCCTGGTCCCAGTGGCTGGACCCCGCCGGCGCCTGATCCACCCGGCCACGCTCCGAACTTCGTATGCCGGGACGCCCAGACCGGCGTTCTCGCATACGAAGTTCGGCGGGGTCGGCGGGGTCGGCGGGGTCGGCGGGGTCGGCGGTCAGGTCTCGGTGACCTGGCCGTCGGCGACGGTGATGCGGCGGGTGATCGTGACCCGGTCGAGGAAGGCCCGGTCGTGGCTCACGAGCAGGACGGTGCCGACGAAGCGGCCGAGCGCCTGTTCCAGCTGCTCAATCGCCACGAGGTCCAGGTGGTTGGTGGGCTCGTCGAGCACCAGGCAGTTCACGCCCTCGGCCATGAACAGGGCCAGGTTGGCCCGGGTGCGCTCGCCGGGCGACAGCAGGCGTGACGGCTTGTTGACGTGCTCCGAGGTGAGCCCGAACTTGGCGAGCAGCGAGCGGACCTCGTTGGCCTGCTGACCGGTCGCTTCGCTCATCACCGTGAACAGCGAGGCCTCGGTGGAGAACCGGTCTCGGCGCTGCGACAGCTCGCCGATGACCACCCCGGGACCGAGGTAGGCCTCACCCGAGGTGAGCTCGGTCCGGCCGAGCAGGGCATCGAGCAGGGTGGTCTTGCCCGCGCCGTTCTCGCCCAAGATGGCGACCCGGTCGGCCCAGCCGATCTCCAGGTCCACGGGCCCGAGCCGGAACGCGCCCCGCTCCACGACCGCATCGGTGAGGGTCGCGACCACGTCGCCGCTGCGGGCGGCCTGGCCGATCTCGAAGCGCAGCTCCCAGCCCTCCCACGGCTTGTCGACGACGTCGAGGCGCTCCATCGCCTTCTCGGTGGCCTTGGCCTTGTGGGCGACCTTCTCCGACGACGACGTGTTCCAGTGCTTGATGAACTTGTCGGTCTCGCCGGAGCTCTTGGCCTTCTTGACGCCCTGCACCGACCACTCCCGTTGGGTCTTGGCCCGGGCGGTGAGCTCGGCCTTCTTGGCCTGGTAGGTGGCGAAGTCCTCCTCGGCGTGCTGGCGGGCCGTCGCCTTGTCTGCGAGGTACGCCGACCAGCCGCCGGCGTAGAGCGTGGCCTCGTGGGTGTGCTCGTCGAGGTCGAGCACGTGGGTGACGACCCGCTCGAGGAAGGCCCGGTCGTGGCTCACGACCACCGTGGCCGCCTGGAGGCCGACGAGGAACTCCTCGAGCGTGGCCAGCCCGGCAAAGTCGAGGTCGTTCGTGGGCTCGTCGAGGAGGAAGACGTCGAAGCGGCTCAGGAGGGTGGCGGCCAGCGACACCCGAGCCGCCTGTCCGCCCGAGAGGGTGGCCGTGGGCTGGTCGACGATCGCGCCGTCGAGCCCGAGGTCGGCGAGGGTCTGACCGATGCGGGCGTCGAGGTCCGGCCCGCCGAGTGCGAGCCACCGCTCGAGCGCGTCGCTGTAGCGGTCGTCGGACCCGGGCTCACCGGTCGACAGGGCGGCCGTCGCCGCGTCGAGCTCGGCCGTGGCGGTGCCGACCCCGGTCCGGCGCCAGATGAACCCGGTGACGGACTCGCCGTCGTCGCGGTCGGGCTCCTGCGGCAGGAGGCCGATCGACGCCGTCGGCGGTGCGGCCGTGACCGACCCGGCCTCAGGCGCGAGCTGGCCGGCGAGCACCTTCAGCAGGGTCGACTTGCCGGTGCCGTTCGGCCCGACGACACCGATCCGCTGCCCCGGCGCGACGGTGAGCGACACATCGGCCAGCACGGGCCCCGCGCCGAACGAGAGGGACACCCCACGGGCGTGCACGGTTGCCATGACCCGCCCAGTCAACCCGATCCGCACCCCGCTCCGGAACGAACTTTCGGGCTGGTCGAAGCGGCGTCGGTCAGCCTCGGTGGCGGGCTCGGGCGATCTCGAAGCAGGCCAGGGTGCCCGCGGTGCCCACGTTCAAGCTGGCGACGCGCCCGCGCATCGGGATCGACACCAGCTCGTCGCAGCGCTCGCGGACCAAGCGGGAGAGGCCCGGGCCCTCCGCCCCGAGGACCAGCGCCACCGGGGCGTCGTCCATCGACAGGTCCCAGAGGGTCTTGTCGGCGCGCTCGTCGAGGCCGACCACCCAGATCCCGGCGTCCTTCATGGTCTTGATGGCGGTGGGCATGCCGCCCACGGTGGTCATCGGCAGGTGCTCCACCGCGCCGGCGGCCGCCTTGGCGACGGTGGGCGTGACGTGGACCGCCCGGTGCTGGGGCAGGACGACGCCGGTGACGCCGGCGCACTCGGCCGAGCGCAGCAGCGCACCGAGGTTGCCGGGGTCGGTGATGCCGTCGCTGCAGAGGAGGAACGGCGCCGGGCGCCCCGGGCGGCGGGCGATCAGGTCGTCGAGGTCGGCCTCGGGCAGCGGCTTGGCGAAGGCGATGATCCCCTGCGGCGCATCGGTGCGGGCCGCGGCGTCGAGCTTGCCGCGGCCCACCTCCCGGACGACGACCCTCGCCTCGGCGGCCAGCTCGCGGATGTCCTCGAGCACCGGAGCCGGGTCGAGGTCCTGGGCCAGCCAGATCTCACGGGTGTCGCGGCGGTTGGCGAGCAGCAGCTCGCGCACGGCCTGGCGACCCTCGACCTGCTCGCCGCCCAGACCGGTCTTGGCCGACGAGCGCGGCGCCCGGCCCTGCGGGCCCATCTGGGCGAGCGGGTTGCGCCCCCCGCCCCCGCCGCCGCGCCGGCCACCGCCCACTCCGGCGCCCGGCTTTCGAGCGCGGTCGGACTCGGGGTTGGCGCCTCGCGACGACCCGCTCCGGCCCTGCGGCGCGCCGCGGCCCTTCCCGCCCTTCGGGCCTCCGCCCTTGCCGCCCTTGGCGGGCGGCCGTCCACCCCGGGGCGGGGTCACGGCTTCACCACGATGGCGACGGCCCAGCAGGCCACGCCCTCGCCGCGGCCCAGGGCACCGAGGCCCTCGGGTCGACGGCCCTTCACGGTGACGGGGGCACCGACGGCTCCGGACAGGTTCTGCTGCATCTGTTCGCGGGCGGGCGCCAGCTTCGGGTGGTCGGTGACCACCGAGGCGTCGACGTTGCCCGGCTCCCACCCCGCCTCGCGCACGCGGCGGGTGGCTTCGGCCAGCAGCTCGATGCTGTCGGCGCCGGCCCACGCCGGGTCGGTGTCGGGGAAGTGCTGGCCGATGTCGCCCAGCCCGGCGGCGCCCAGCAGGGCATCGGTGCAGGCGTGGGCGATGGCGTCGGCGTCGCTGTGGCCCTTCAGGGCCCGCTCGCTCGGGAACGTGACGCCGCCGAGGACGAGGGGCCGGTCGGCGTCGTCGATGAAGGGATGGACGTCGAAGCCCTGGCCGACGCGGATCTGCATCACCGCTGCTCCAGGATCGCTTCGGCCACGACGAGGTCGTCGGGCTCGGTGATCTTGAGGTTCCAGCGCTCGCCCTGCACGGGTCGAAGCCTGCCACCTCCGGCCACCACCAGCGAGGCGTCGTCGGTGGCCTCGGGCCGGGTGGTGTGCACCGCACGCAGCGCACCGGCAGCGAACCCCTGCGGCGTCTGCACGGCACGGAGCGCCTCGCGGTCGACGGGCACGCCGTGGAGGTCGGTGACCGTGTCGATCACGGCCACCGCCGGGACGACGGCGTCGGCACCGGCGAGCACGCCGTCGACGACCGAACGGAAGAGGGCGTGGGAGGCGAGCGGACGGGCCCCGTCGTGGACGAGCACCACGGCGGCATCGTCGGGCACCGCGGCCAGGCCGGCGCGAACCGAATCCGACCGGGTCGCACCGCCCACGACCACGGCATCGACCGCCGGTTCGTCGGCGCCCTCGTCGGCGGCGGCGACGACCAGGACCACGCCGTCGGCCACCGATCGGGCCGCGTCGATCGACCAGTCGACGACGCGCCGACCGGCGAGCGGTGCGTGCTGCTTGGGCCCGCCGAAGCGCGATCCCGACCCCGCGGCGACGACGATCACCCAGACGGGGGTGGGTGCGGGGTGCTCGTCGGTGGTCATCGCCCAACGGTAGGACACCCAGAAGTCCTGGCCAGCGGTCCCGAAATCGGTACGATCCCCTCGTGGTCGACATCGGTCTGCTCCAAGACGTGCAACTGCTCGATGAGCTCGGCGACGACGAGATGGCCAGGGTGGCGGCGTCGGCGGAGACCCACCGGTACCTCCGCGGCGACGTCGTGTTCGCCGAGGGCGACGAGCCCGACTTCCTGTGCGTCGTCGCCTCGGGCCGCATCGCCATCGCCAAGCGCTCGATCGACGGCCGGGAGTCGATGGTCGCGCTGATGGAGCGCGGTGACGTGTTCGGCGAGTTCGGCCTGTTCGACCAGCTGGGCCGGTCCGCCGAGGCCCGGGCGCTGGAGCCGTCGGAGCTGATCGTGCTCCCCTACGCGCCGCTCAAGGCCGTCTACGAGTCGCGGCCCACGCTGCTGTGGGGCGTGGTCCGGCTGCTCGCCGCCCGGCTGCGCAACACCGATGCCGCGCTGGCCGACTCCGTGTTCCTCGACGTCACCGGCCGCACCGCCAAGCGGCTCCTGGAGCTGGCCGGCGAGCACGACGAGTTCGCCCTGCCCATCACCCAGGAGGAGCTGGCCGGCATGGTCGGCGCCTCCCGCGAGCGCGTCAACAAGGCCATCGCCAGCTTCGTGCGCCTGCGCTGGATCGAGCAGCAGGACCGCCGCTACCGCATCACCAACCGCGAAGAGCTCGAGCGCCGCGCCCGCTGAGCCAGGCCCGCTGGGCCGTCACCGCTCAGCCCTCCGTCGCCACCCCGGCCAGCGTGCCGGCGTCGTTCCACAGCACCCACGGGCCGACGGCGATGCTCGACACCCCCTCGACGGGCGGCAGCTCGCCGGAGATCACCGGCGCCAGCCGGGCGTCCTCGTCGAGCTCGGTCCCGTCGAGCGCGCACGGCCGCCCGAAGGCCCGGGAGTACACCTCGGTGTCCGTGCCGCCGGGGACCCGGACCTCCGGGAGGTCGCTCCGCTTCCGGCACCAGCCCACCTGGCCGGGCGCCGCCGGCTCGGCCACCCCGGCTGCGAGGTCGACGTCCTGCACGCCGGTGGGGGTCACCATCAGCATCCGGCCCTGACCGGTGATGGCATAGGCCCCGCCCACCTCCGGGTCGTACGGGACGAGCGGGATGCTGATCCGATCTGCCCCGGTCTTCGGGTCCAGGGCGGCGACCTCGGTGACCCGGTAGCCGCCGTCGGCGCCCGGGGTGGAGGCGACCAGGGTGTCGACGCACCGGAGGATCTGGTCCTCGGCGCCGGCGAGGACGCACACGTCGGCGCCCGTGCGGTGCCACCGCATCGTCCCGTCGTCCACCGAGAGCGCCACCAGGTCGTCGGGGCCCACGGGCCCGCCTGCTCCGGTGCGTCCGTCGACGTCGCGGTACACGCCCACCACCCACTGGTCGCCGTACCGGAAGGCGGCGCTCGCCTGCCAGGTTTCGTCGTCGGTGCCGAGCAGGTCGAGGAGCCGCACGGTCCACAGCGGGTGGCTGCCGAACTGAGGGGCCGAGAGGATCTCCTCACCTCCGAGCTTGCCCGAGTAGCCGATGCGCTGGAGGCTCGGCTCGGTGTCGTTCGACAGGGCGACGCCGACGATCTCGTCGACGTCCCGGCCGCGCTCGTGCGCCCCCGTCGTCGGATCGACGCGCACCGGACCGTCGACGGTCTCGATGCAGAGGCGGCGGTCGCAGCGGAAGGCGAACCCGAGCGGCCGGCCGATCGGCACCGACCAGCGGATCGACCCGTCGGCCTCGGCGGCATCGAGCGCGTACCGGGGGTCGCCGGACGCCCGGCGGGCGAAGGGGACGATGCCGTCGAACGCCGTCACCTCGAGGGAGACCGTCGCGTCGGCCAGGACCAGGGCGGCATCGTGGCGCCATGCCACCGTCCCCGACGTGGGGTCGACCCCGACCACCTGGAGGTCGTCCTCCTTCCCCGGCGTGAGGTAGGTCACGAGGTCACCCAGCCGAGCGAGGTTCGACACCGGTGCCGGCAGGCCCGTCGCATCGAGCCGGGTCCCGGCGGCCGGTCGCGGCTCGGCGGTCGTGGTCGTCGATCGGGGCCCGTCCGCCCCCGGATCCGACGAGCCGCCGGTGCACGACGTGGCGAGCGCCAGCAGCGCCAGCACGCTCGCCGCCCACGTCCGCCTGCTCGTCATCGCCCGCCGCACCGGGCGCACCGTACCCGGCGGGCGCGACGCCCGATCAGTAGCGGTCGAGGATGGCGGACTCGGCCAGGCGGCTGAGCCCTTCCTTGATCGACTTGGCCCGGGTGGCACCCACGCCCTCGACGTCGTCGAGGTCGTCGATGGTGGCGCGCATGATCTTCTGCAGGTTGCCGAACCGGCTGATGATGTTCTGGATCACCTGGTCCGGGAGCCGGGGGATCTTGGCCAGCATGCGGTAGCCCCGAGGAGCGATGCTGGCGTCGACCGCCGACGTCGGCAGGCGCATGGCGTGCGCCACCTCGGACGGGTCGATGAGGTCCTCGGTGGTGAGCGACGACAGGTCGTCGAGCACCTGGTCGAGCGGCACCGTCCTGTCGTCGCCCCGGTAGTCGCGCACGATGTGGCGGCGATCGTGCTGGACGCCGCCCACCAGCTCCACGAGCTGGAGGCGCACGAGGCGGCCCTCCTCGCCCAGCTCGACGATGTAGCGCTCGAGCTCCTCGGCGATGCGCTCGACGCCCTCGAGCACCTGCACGACGTTGATGACGTCGCGGATGGTGACCAGGTCCTCGATCTCGAGGGTGGACAGCGCGGCGGCGTCGGTGTCGAGGCGGGTGCGGTACCGCTCGAGGGTGGAGATGGCCTGGTTGGCCCGGTTGACGAGGCGCGGGACCGGCTCGATCTCGTGCTTGTGGTCGCCCACGTACACCGTGATGGTGTTCATGCGGTGCGACACCGCCACCACCGGCACGTTCAGCGAGCGGGCGACCCGCTCGGCCGTGCGGTGCCGGGTGCCGGTCTCGGACGTGTGCACCGAGGAATCGGGCACGAGGTGGACGTTGGCCCGGGCGATCCGGCTGCCGTCGGCGGCCAGGATCAGGGCGCCGTCCATCTTGGCCAGCTCCGACAGGCGCTGGGGGCTGAACGCGGCATCGAGCAGGAACCCGCCCGAGCAGATGTTCAGGACCGCCGGCCCGTCGCCGATGACGACGAGGCCGCCCATGCCCGCCTGGAGGATGCGGTCGATGCCGTCTCGCACCGGGCGGCCCGGCGAGACCTGGGCCAGCGCAGCCCGGAGCTCGGCGGGGTATCGGGCGGCCATGGGCCTGGAGGCTACCGGAAGGCCCTGCTCACGAGCGGTTGTCGGACCTGGGGCGTGCCCTAGGTGGGCAGCATCTGGAGCCGCTCGACGGCGTCGATGAGGGTCCCGACCCGGATGGCGGCGATGCCCGGGGGCGGCGCCGGCGCCGAGAACGGGAGCACCGCCCGCTTGAACCCGAGGCGGGCGGCCTCGGCCAGGCGGCGGGGGGTGTGGGCCACCTGGCGCAGCTCACCGCCGAGGCCGACCTCGCCGCAGGCCACGACATCGGGCGGGACGGGCTTGCCGGTGAGCGACGACACGACGGCCAGGCCCAGGGCGAGGTCCGCCCCCGGCTCGACGATCTTCACCCCGCCGACGGCCAGGGCGTACACGTCGACCTGGCCGGTCTGCACGCCGACCCGCTGCTGGAGCACGGCGAGCAGCAGCGAGAGCCGCCCGTTGTCGATGCCCTGGGCCGAGCGCCGCGGCGACGGCAGGGTGGATGCCGTGGTGAGGACCTGCAGCTCCACCAGCAGCGGCCGGGCGCCCTCGAGCGTGGGCACCACGACCG
>DATMGQ010000208.1:0-6456 GCA_035555395.1 Acidimicrobiales bacterium | reverse complement strand
ACTGGCGCCGTGGCGCGGCCGTACCTCATCGTGACCGGCGGCCGCACCGGCAGTTCGCTGCTGGCCCACGCCCTCGCCGGGACCGGTCGGCACGGCACGCCCGACGAGCACCTCACGGTGCCCGACATCGACGGGTGGGCCGAGCGGCTCGGGGTGCGGTCGCCGGTGCAGGGCGGCTCGATGCTCGGGTACCTCGACGCCCTCCGCGCCCGCACCGCCAGTCCGGGGGGCGGCTTCGGCACCAAGCTCCACTCGTCGGCGATCCCCTTGGTGGCGCGGTGCCTGGCCGTCGAGCCCGATGCGCCGAGCGCCGATGCGAGCGCCCTCCTCGCCTGGGCGTTCCCTGGCTCGGTGGTGCTCTGGTCGCGCCGGCGCGACCGCGTCGCCGGGGCGGTGTCGATGTGGCGAGCCCGCCAGACCGGCGCCTGGGCGCAGCCTGCGGGTGCTGCGGTCGACGAGCCTGCGGTCGAGCCGTCGACCACCGCCATCTCGGAGCTCCACCGGTCGATGCACGTGGCCGACCTGAGCGTGCCGGGCGTCCTGGCCCGCGCGGGCTTCCCCGTGCACGAGGTGGTCTACGAGGACCTGGTGGCCGACTGGTCGGCCGTGCTCGTCGATGCCCTCACGTTCCTCGACGCGGGCGGCCCGGTCGACCCTCGGTCCGTCGCCACCGACCTGGTGGCGCCGCCGACGCTGGCCCGGCAGTCCGGTGAGCGGTCCGCCGCGACCATCGAACGGTGGGTCGCGGCGACGGGCGGGTGCGCGGCGTGCGGCCACCCGGGGGCGGCGTCCGCGCCTTCCTGACCGGTCATGTCGCCTCGGAGAACGACGACACCTGCAGCTGGTACAGCTCCTCGTAGAGGCCGCCGTGGGCGACCAGCTCGTCGTGCGTGCCCACCTCGATGAGGCGGCCCGCCTCCAGCACGTAGATGCGGTCGGCGGAACGGCAGCTGGCGAGCCGGTGGGAGATCAGCAGGATCGTCCGGTCCTCGGCGAGCGAGCGGACCCGTTGGTAGAGCTCGTACTCGGCTCGGGGGTCGAGCGCGGCGCTGGGCTCGTCGAGGATGAGCAGGTCCGGCTCGGCGAACAAGGCACGGGCCAGGGCGATGCGCTGCCACTGGCCGCCCGAGAGCTGGCTCCCGCCCTCGAACTTGCGGGTCAGCAGGGTGTCGTACCCGAGGGGGAGCGCCTCGATGAACCCGTCGGCCCCGGCCAGCTTCGCCGCGGCCCGCACCCGGTCCATGTCGCCGACCCACTCGTGGCGGCCCAGGGCGATGTTCATCGCGGCCGACATCTCGTACCGCACGAAGTCCTGGTTGACGACCGCCATGCGGGCGGCCAGCCGGTCGGTCGCGAGGTGCTCGTAGCCGACGCCGTTCCAGGTGACCTGGCCGCCGGTCTGCTGGTACAGCCCGGCGAGGAGCAGCGCGAGGGTCGTCTTGCCCGACCCGTTCTCACCGACCAGGGCCACCACCTGCCCGCGCTGCATGCGGGCCGACACGCCCTCGAGGGCGAGCCGCTCGGTGCCCGGGTAGTGGAAGTCGACGTCCTCGACGCGCAGCTCGCGGAGGGCATCGGGCTCGCCGTCACGAGCGGCGTCGTTGGAGGCGGCTTCGGCGGCGACGGCCAGGAACCGGTCGAGGTCGCTCGTGAACAGCGCGCACTCGTACACGCTCGACGCGCCCACGCCGACGGCTCGGAGGCGGGTGGCGAGCGTCGGGATGAGCACGGCGATCGTCGCCGCCGACGCGGCGTCGACGCGCTCGGACAGGACGAGCCAGATGAGGACGCCGACCGCGGTCATGAAGGCGGCCCCGGAGATGGCGCCGCTCAGGACGAGCCGCCGCGACCGGGAGCGGGCCACGTCGTCGGTCCGCGCGATGCGGATCTTCCACAGCCGCTCGTGGCGCTCGAGGAGGAACTGCTGCAGGCGGTAGGCCCGGACCTCCTTGGCGCCGGTGCGCAGCGTCATCAGCTCCTCGAGCGAGTACCGCTCCCGGTCCACCGCGGTCAGGTCGGCCTCGGCCTGGTGGATCTCATCGGCGTTGCGACGCGCCAGCCAGGGCGCCGCCAGGTGCCCGAGGACCAGGACGGGGAGGATCGCCGGCGTGAGCAGCAGCATGCTGAGCACCATCGCCCCAGCCGTGAAGAGGGCCTGGGTCAGCGTGATGAGGCCGTTGACCACCTGGGCCGGCCGGGTCTGCGAGCTGATGCGGGCCCGGAGCATGGCGTCCTCGAACGCGGCGTCGTCGAACGCGGCGTAGTCGACCCGGGAGGTGGCGCCGAGGAGCGTGGCGGTGGCGTGGCCGGCGACGCGCTGGGTCAGCAGCCGCTGCATCTCGGGCGTGCACGCCACGACGATGGCGTAGAGGCTGATGATCGCCGCCGTGGCCACCAGCAGCCCGACGAGCGACCCGGACGCGTGACCGGTCTTCTCCGAATCGAGCAGCTGGTCGAGCACCGCCCGGGCCAGGAAGACCTGGATGAACAGCAGGACCGAGACCAGCACCTGCATCGCCAGCACGAACACGAGCAGTCCGCGCGCCGAGGCCCACACGAGCTGCACCGAGGACCGGAGCGCGCTCCTGAGCTGGGTGAGACCACGGTTGCGCGGACCCGGTCGGAGGACGTCGTAGACGGAGGAGCCCGCGGCTTCGGGCGCGGCTGCCGGTACGGCCGCGGCCGCCTCCTCCGCACCCCCACCCGCGCTCACCCCCGCATCTTGGCAGACCCCCTGCCGGACCCGAGTGCGATGCGGCGGGTGCGTCAGCGGGCCTCGCCCTCAGGTGGCGTCGCCGAGCCGGAGCCGCATCCAGCGGGCGTCCGGTGCGAAGCCGGTGGCCTCGTAGAGGGGTCGGCCGTCCTCGGTGGCGTGGAGGTGAAGACCTCGGAGCCCCCAGCACGGGGCATCGTCGATGGCGGTCTGGAGCAGGGCGCGCGCGGTGCCCCGGCGGCGCCCCTCCGGCGCCACCCAGAGGTTCACCACGTAGCCCTCGTGCGCCAGGTGCTGCTCGGGCAGCGGCGGCGCGTCGGTGCGCAGGACCGAGATGATGCCCGTGGCGGCGCCGCCGCCCGAGACCGGTTCGGCGAGCCAGGTCCGGATGCGACCGAGCCGGGACACGTCGGCCAGGTAGCGGCGCGTCACGTCCACGAACGCCGGCTCGAACGAGTCGAGGCCGACGCCGCGGACGTCGGCGATGAACGCGAGGCGCAGCCGGAGCACCTGGTCCTGGTCGTCGTCGGTGGCGAGGCGGATGGCGGCGGTCACGGGTCGCAGTCTGACGGGTCGGTACCGTGCCCGCCGTGACGTATCTGCTCATCCACGGCGGCGGCTCCACCGGGCGGTTCTGGGACCGCGTCGTCCCCCTGCTCGACGGCCCCGCCCTCGCCATCGACCTGCCCGGCCGCAACGGCAAGCCGGGCGACGTCGGCCTCACCACCGTGGACGACGAGGTGGCGTCGGTGGTCGCCGACGTCGAGGCCGCCGGCATCGCCGACCCGATCGTCGTGGTCGCCCACTCCTCGGGCGCCCTCCCCGTGCCGGGCGTCGTCGCGGCCCTCCAGTCCGCCGGGCACGTCGTCGACCGCATCGTCCTCAACGGTGCGCTCGTGCCCGCCGAGGGCGACCTCGGCATCGACTGCATGAAGCCGCACCACCGCGAGGGCCTGCTCTGGGCGGTGGAGGATGCGAAGGGGCGGGGCGAGGTCATCCGCATGCTCGGCGTGCCCGACGACGTCGAGTCCCTCCGCTCGGCCTACGGGGGCGACCCCCTGAGCGACGACGACCTCGCCTTCGCTGCCAGCCCCCAGCGCTGCGTGCCGGACGGCGTGCACCACTACTTCCAGCCGATCCGCTGGTCGCAGGTCGACGGCGTCCCCGTGACCTACGTGCTCAACGAGCGGGACCGCCCGGTGTCGACCTCGATGCAGGAGGTCATGGCCGCCCGGGTGTCGTCACCGGACCAGATCGTCCGCTTCCCCGGCGGCCACTGCCCCGCCATCACCGCCCCCGCCTTCCTGGCGGCGGCGATCGCGTGAGCGCTGGACGACCGCGGCGATGCAACCGACCAGGACCGTGACCCAGATGACCGCCGTCACCTCATAGGCCTGGCTGTGCAGGCGGCTTGCAGGTGCCGCGGCGAGCGCGACCCGGAGCGCAGCGAGCGAGCAGGCGAGGGCGACCCCGACACCGACGGGGGCCAGCCAGCGCGGGCCGGGCCGGCTCCGGCCGAAGGAGGCACGGTAGCCAGGCCAGCAGAGGCCGGTGCCGAGGACGACGCAGCCGCCCTCCCAACCAGAAGAGCCACGAGCTCACGTGGTAGCGGTCCCTGTGGATGGAGTCGCCGCCGCGGGGTGCCGAGGTCTCGCTCAGCAACGCCCCCATGATCAGGATGAGGAACCGAAGAACCCGATCGCGAGCCCCGCCCAGAGCAGGGCCCACATCCAGGTCGATGCCGCGACCTCCCCGTCGAGCTGTCCTCGAAGCGGCAGCTCGTCCTCGAGGGCCCGGCTCACGCGGCGGGTGTGGGGTGGCGCTGCTCGATCGTGATGAGCAGGGCACGGCGGTCATCGTCGGTGATGTCGCCCTTGGCGTAGGCCGACTCCACGCCCTCGACCAGCTCGGCGACGGTGGTGCGTCGCACCAGCAGGTCGGCGCCGGCCGTCTGCGCCAGCTCGATCGGGAGGAACGCGAGGCGCACGTACGCCGGAGGCAGCTCGCCGCCGGTGCGGACGAGGACGCCGCGGGTGGTGGCCTCGCCGGCCGCGTGCTCGGCGGCCAGCTGCTGGCGGAAGGCGTCGTGGTCGAACGGCTCGAGCGCCAGGGCGACGGGGGCGCCGCAGTCCTCGTGGCCGTGGGTGCGGACCTCGGCGACGACCGGCGCGTCCAGCAGGGTGCGGTCGAAGAGCGGGTGGTCGTCATCGAGCAGCAGCTGCACGACGGTCCAGTGGTGGCCGTCGATCGTGCGGGCGGCCACGTCGATCCCGAGCACGCCGTGGGGCCCGGTGAGCGCGGGCTGGTCCTGGACCATCACCTGGGCCGGACCGCCGGCGAGCGGGATCGAGATGAGCTCCATCGCCCCGACCCTACGACCGCGACGTACCGTCGTCTCATGGCCACGGAAGACGACGTCCGGCGCATCGCCCTGGGGCTCCCCGAGGTGATCGAGAAGCCCTCGTACAACACGCCGGGGTTCCGGGTGAAGGACAAGCTCTTCCTGCGCATCCGGACCGAAGCCGAGGGCGGGCTCGTCGTGTTCACCGAGAGCATCGAGGAGAAGGAGGCGCTGCTCGCCTCGGACCCGGCCGTCTTCTTCACCACCCCCCACTACGACGGGTACCCGACCGTGCTCGTGCACCTGGACGCCGTCGAGGTCGAGGAGCTCACCGAGCTGATCACCGACGCCTGGCTGGTGAAGGCGCCGGCCCGGGTGCGGAAGGCCCATCCCGAGGTCGGATCTGGTTGACCGGGGCTGGTCGCGGGAAACCCGTGACATGCTTTCGGGCATGAGCCGCCTCCGGATCGCCAGCTGCCAGCTCAACACCCGGGTCGGCGCGCTCGACCACAACGTCGCCGCCATCATCGAGGCGCTGCACACCGCCGAGGAGGCCGGCTGCGACCTCGCCGTGTTCCCGGAGCTGGCCATCACCGGCTACCCGCCGGAGGACCTGCTGCTGAAGCCGGGCTTCATCGCCGACAACCGCAAGGCGCTGGAGAAGGTGGCGGCCGAGACCCGCAGCTGCGTGGCCGTCGTCGGGTTCGTCGATGCCGGCCGCGACCTGTGGAACGCGGCGGCGATCTGCGCCAACGGCGAGGTCGTCGGGGTGTACCACAAGCGCGAGCTGCCCAACTACGCCGTGTTCGACGAGGCCCGGTACTTCGCCCGCGGGCCCGAGGCCGCCCAGCTCTGGTCGGTCGGCGGGGTCAGCGTGGGCGTCAGCATCTGCGAGGACGCGTGGAACCCGGCCGGCCCGATCCTCGACCAGGCCGACAGCGGCGCCGAGCTGATCGTCAACCTGAACGCCTCGCCCTACGCCGAGGGCAAGCTCGCCCGCCGCGAGCGGATGATGGCGACCCGTGCCGCCGACGCCTCGTGCGCGCTGGTGTACGTGAACCAGGTCGGCGGCCAGGACGAACTGGTCTTCGACGGCGGCTCGATGGTGTTCGACGCCGGCGGCGCGCTGCTGGCCCGGTCGCCGCAGTTCGTCGAGGACGTGATGATCGTCGACCTCGACATCGAGCCCGTCTACCGGAAGCGCCTGCTCGACCCCCGCGGCCGCCCCACGGATCTGCTGCTGCCGATCGAGATGACCCGCGGCGAGGAGGTCGAGGCCACCGAGACCCGGCGCAACTCGGCGGAGGCGCCGCTGCTGCCGGCCACCATCGCCCCCGCGCTCGACCCCGACGAGGAGGTGTACCGGGCCCTCGTGCTCGGCACGCGCGACTACCTCGTGAAG
>DATMGQ010000207.1:0-3692 GCA_035555395.1 Acidimicrobiales bacterium | reverse complement strand
CCGCTGCTCGACCTGGTCGACCTCGTCGACCTGCTCACCTACCTCACCAGCGACGACGGCAAGGCCGAGCTCAAGACCATCGGCGGCCTGTCGTCGGCCACCGCCGGCGTGCTGCTGCGGAAGCTGGTCGAGCTCACCCAGCAGGACGCCGAGGCGTTCTTCGGCGAGCCCGAGGTCACCATCGACTCGCTCATCCGCCAAGCCCCCGACGGCCGCGGCGTCATCAACTGCCTCGAGCTGGCGGCGGTGCAGGACCGGCCCAAGCTGTTCTCGACGTTCCTGATGTGGCTGCTGGCCGAGCTGTTCGAGACGCTCCCCGAGGCCGGCGACCTCGACAAGCCGAAGCTGGTGTTCTTCTTCGACGAGGCCCACCTCCTGTTCGCCGACGCCCCCAAGGAGTTCGTCGAGCAGGTCGCCCAGACGGTCCGCCTGATCCGTTCCAAGGGCGTCGGCGTGTTCTTCATCACCCAGCTCCCCGACGACGTGCCCGACGCCGTCCTCGCCCAGCTGGGCAACCGGGTCCAGCACGCCCTGCGCGCCTACACGCCCCGCGACGCCAAGGCGCTCAAGGCGGCGGTGTCCACCTACCCGAAGACCGACGACTACGACCTCGAGGAGGTGCTGACCCAGCTCGGCATCGGCGAGGCCATCGTCACGACCCTCGGCGACGACGGCGCGCCCGCCCCCGTCGCCTGGACCAAGGTGCGCCCGCCCCAGTCCCAGATCGGCGCCGTCGACCCCGCGGAGGTCAAGGCCATGGCCGAGGCCAGCGACCTCTGGCCCACCTACGCCACCGAGGTCGACCGCCCAAGCGCCCGCGAGCTGCTCGCCCAGAAGATGGGCGTCGAGCCCCCGGTCGTCGCCCGTCCCGACCTGCCGCCCCCGCCTGCGTCCGGCGACTTCCAGGTCGAGGTGCCCAAGGGCCCGCCGGCGAGGAAGAAGGGGTCGTCGAGGTCCGGGCCGCCGGCCCGGAAGGAGAAGGACGACGGCAACGTGATCGTCGACTTCCTCAAGAGCCGGGAAGGCCGCGCCACGGTCAACAACGTCGTCCGAGGCGTCTTCGGCATGATGAAGAAGAAGTAGCCGCCGTCAGTCGAGGAGCTCGGCGGCGTGGGGCATGGCGTCGACGGCGCCGGGTCTCGTGACCGCGATGGACGCGGCGCGGTTGGCCCGTTCGAGGGCGGGGAGCAGGTCCAGGCCGTCGGCGAGGGAGGCGGCGAGGACGCCGAGGAAGCAGTCACCGGCGCCGGTGGTGTCGACGGCGTGGACCGGGAGGCCGGGCACGACGTGGTCGCCGGACGGCCCGGAGGACACGAGCCCGATCCCACCGAGGGTGACGACGACCGTCTGCTGCTCGGTGCGGATCGCGCCGGCGTGGGCCAAGGCCCCGGCGGCGTCGACGGCGACCTCCTCGCCGTCGCCGGCCAGGTAGGCGGCCTCGTGCTGGTTGACGACCACGACGTCGGCCGAGGGGACGAGGGCCACGCCCAGGCCGATGGGCGACGGGTTGAGCACCGACCGGGCGCCGGCCTCGTGGGCGGCGAGGAGCACGGCGGCGACGGCCTCCACCGGCACCTCCAGCGGCGCGCAGACCACGTCGTCGGCCGCCAGCGCCAGGTCCTCCGGGAAGGCGGCGGCACCGTTGGCACCGGCCGAGACGGTGACCGTGTTGTCGCCGGCGTCGTCGACCACGATCAGCGCCGAGCCGGTGGGAAGGTCCGGGTGGGTGGCGAGGTGGGCCAGGTCGATCCCCTCGCCGGCCGCCACCCCGCGCAGCCAGGTGCCGTCGGCGTCGGTGCCCACGCACCCCACGAGCGCCACGGACGTACCGGACCGAGCGGCGGCGACGGACTCGTTCAGGCCCTTGCCGCCCGGGACGGGGGCGAGCATCGAGCCGGTGACGGTCTCCCCCACGGCGGGGTGGCGCCCGACGCGCCACGGCCGATCGACGTTGAGGCTTCCGACGACGACCACCCGACCCATGCCTCGGCATGATGCCAGGACGCTCGCTGCGGTGCCGGCGAAGCCCCGGATCCTCGTCCACGGGCGCGCCGCGCTCGAGCTCGCCGACCGACCGTGCGCCCGCTGGGCGTGACCGACGGGTACCGTCGCCGCCCATGAGCGAAGCAGCAGGCCCGTACGAGGGCTTCGGCGGCAGGGTCGGCAACACGTTCGCAGGATCGGAGAGCTGGTGGCCCGAGCGCCCCACCCCCGGCCCCGATGCACCGAACATCGTCATCGTCTTGGCCGACGACCTCGGCTTCTCGGACCTCGGCTGCTACGGCTCGGAGATCCCGACGCCCAACCTCGACCGCCTCGCCGGCGGCGGGCTCCAGTTCACGAACTTCCACGTGACCCCGATGTGCTCCCCCACCCGGGCCGCGCTGCTCACCGGTGTGAACCCGCACCGGGCCGGCGCCGGGCACGTCGCCAACTCGGACCCCGGCTTCCCGGGCTACGCCGCCGAGCTGGCCGACGACGTCGCCACCGCGGCCGAGGTGTTCCGCGACGCCGGCTACAGCACGTTCGCCATCGGCAAGTGGCACCTCACCAAGGACAGCGACCTGTCCGACGCCGGGCCCCGCCACTCGTGGCCGTGCCAGCGGGGCTTCGACCGCTACTACGGCGTGCTCGACGCGTTCACGAACCTGCACCACCCGCACCGCATCGTCGAGGACAACCACAGCCAGGAGCTCGACCAGTACCCCGACGGCTACTACGTCACGGACGACCTCACCGACCGGGCGATCTCGATGATCCGCCACTCGAAGGCGTCGAACCCGTCGAAGCCCTTCCTCATGTACTTCGCCCACATCGCCATCCACGCGCCGCTCCAGTGCAAGGAGACGGACCTGGCGAACCACGAGGGCAGGTACGACGCGGGGTGGGACGCCCTCCGCCAGGCCCGCCACGAGCGCCAGATCGAGCTGGGCCTGCTCCCCGAGGGCACGCAGCTCGCGCCCCGCAACACCGAGGAGGGCGACGACGTCCCGCCGTGGGACACCCTCAGCCCGGAGGACCAGGCCCTCTTCGCCCGGTACATGGAGGTGTACGCGGCGATGGTCGACAGCGTCGACCAGTCCGTCGGCCGCCTGTACGCCGCGATCGAGGAGCTGGGCGAGGCCGACAACACGATCTTCGTGTTCCTGTCGGACAACGGCGCCTCCCGCGAGGGCGAGGCCCAGGGCACCACGTCGTACTTCCGCACGCTCGTGTCCAAGAACGTGACCGACATGGAGGACATCGAGTTCGACCGCACCCGCATCGACCTCGCCGGCGGCCCGCAGACGCTCGTCCACTACCCGCGCGGCTGGGCGATGGCCTCGAACACGCC
This sequence comes from Acidimicrobiales bacterium, assembly GCA_035555395.1. Taxonomy (GTDB): domain Bacteria; phylum Actinomycetota; class Acidimicrobiia; order Acidimicrobiales; family Iamiaceae; genus Aquihabitans. The sequence goes on along the minus strand of DATMGQ010000207.1, from coordinate 358 downwards.
GTTCCGCCTCTACAAGATCAACACCCACGCCGGCGGCCACTCGGTCCCGTTCATCTGGCACTGGCCAGCAGGCGGCCACGGCGGCCTCCGGGACCAGTGGTCGCACATCACGGACCTCTTCCCGACCCTGTTGGAGCTGGCCGACGTCACCCGACCCGCCGAGCGCAACGGGCACGTGCTCCAGCCGATCGACGGCACGAGCATGGTGCCCGTCCTCGGGTCCGCCGACGTGGCGCACGAGCGCGGCGGCCAGCTGCTGGAGATGCAGGGCCACCGCGGGTACTACGAGGGCGACTGGGAGATCGTCACCCGGCACGTGGGGCTCACGCCCTTCGGCGACCACGAGTGGGAGCTCTAC
>DATMGQ010000206.1:0-24299 GCA_035555395.1 Acidimicrobiales bacterium | reverse complement strand
CGCAGGCCGTCGAGCGGGGTCACCGCAGACGGTGCCCACACGTCGCTCGAGCCGCCGTCGCCCAGGTTCCGCACCGCGGCGAGCCGTCCGAGCACGGCGACGGAGCCGAGCGCACCGGCGTCGAGCGGGAGGACCGGCGTGCCGTCGACGGCCTCGTTGCGGAGCAAGACGACGGCCTTGGTCGCCGCCTCCCGGGCCAGCGCGCGATGGGGCTCGCTGGCGAGCACGTCGATCGGTGGCCGGGGCTGGTCGAGGACCGGCGCGAACCGCAGCAGGGTGGCGACGACGCGCGTCGCCGCGGTGGCGATCTCCTCCTCGGTGCACGCACCCGCCGCGAGGTCGTCGTCGAGCCCGAACGCCCGGATCATCCGGTACGGCATCTCCACGTCGAGGCCGGCGTGCACGGACTCGCCGGCGTCGCGCAGGCCGAAGATCCAGTCCGAGATCACGAACCCCTCGAACCCCCACTCGGTGCGGAGCACGTTGGTGAGCAGCGTCCGGCTCTGCCCAGCCCACTCCCCGTTGACCGCGTTGTACGCGCTCATCACCGAGGCGACGCCCTCGTCGATGATGCGCCGGAAGTGGGGCAGGTACACCTCGTGCAGCGCCACCTCGTCGACCGTGACGTCGACGGCGAAGCGGGTGTTCTCCATCGAGTTGCAGGCGAAGTGCTTCACGCACGCCATCGCGTGGCGCTGCACCCCACGAGTGAGCGCGGCGCCGAGCTCGCCGACGTGGACCGGGTCCTCGCCGTAGGTCTCCTGTGCCCGCCCCCACGCCGGATGGCGCAGGACGTTCACGCACACCCCGCCGTAGAGGGTGGCCCCGATGGCGCGCAGCTCGACGCCGACCGCCTCGCCGATGCGCTCCTCCAGCTCGAGGTCCCACGTGGCGCCCCGGGCCATCGACACCGGGAAGGCGGTGGCCGGGCCGATCACGACGCCGCGCGGGCCGTCGGAGAACGCGAACCCGGGGATGCCGAGCCGCTCGACGCGGGCCGCCGGGAACGTCCGCTTGTGGTAGCCGCCCTGGCCCATCTCGGTCAGGTCCGCCCAGAACGGGTGGTCGCCATCGAGGCACCACCGCCGCTCGTCCTCGGTCATCAGGGCAACGAGCGCTGCCGCCTCTGCCTGGGCATCGGCCCCGTCGGCGACGCGCGTGGCCGCTGCGGCGAAGGGCGTCTCGGCGGTCATGCGCCCAGCTCCACGCGGGCGCCGGCCTCAGCGGCGGAGCGGTAGATGGCGTCCACGACCTCATGGGGCCGCACGGCGTCGCGCAGCGACGGCCAGGCCGGGGTGCCATCGGCGACCGCCCGCACGAAGGAGCCGTCGGGGTCGGCGACCTCCAGGCCGGCGTCCCGGCACGCGTCGACCAGGGCGTCGCCCTCGAGGACCTGTTCGTCGCCGCCGGTGGTGGTCCACGTCAGCGGACCGTCCCAGTCGCCCTCCACCACGACGTGGCGGCGCTCGCAGAGCACCTCGACGCGGCGCAGGCTCGGTCGCTCGACGACGTCGTGCCACACCGTGGTGTGGACCCCGAGCCCGCCCGCCTCCAGGTCGAACACCGTGCCGACGGAGTCCTCGATGCCGTCGAGCCCGTGGAAGTTGGCCGACCGGGCCGACACCGAGGCGATCGGCCCGAGGATCCACTCCAGGATGTCGACGTCGTGGATCGAGTGCTCGAGCAGCGTGCCGGCACCGGCCCGTTCCTTGTCGCCGCGCCAGGTCGAGGCGTACATGCCCTGGACCGGGATGTACTGGTCGTCGCGGAACACGACGGACATCACCCGCCCGGCACCGGGGTCCTGGACGAGGTGGCGCAGGTAGGCGAACGCCGGCGAGTGGCGCAGCACCAGGCCGACCTGGTTCACGACCCCGGCCGCCTCGACGGCCTCGGCCATCCCCGCCGCGACCGGCGCGTCGAACGCGAGCGGCTTCTCGCAGAACACCGGGAGGCCGCGGGCACAGGCGGCGTCGAGGAGCCGGGCGTGCTCGGAGGTCCACGTGCAGATGTAGACCGCGTCGCAGCCGTCGAGCACCTCGTCCTCGCTGCCGCAGACCGTGGCGCCCCATCCGGCCGCGAACTCCTCAGCCCGGTCGGCGTCGGGGTCGTAGACGCCCGCGAACGACGACGGCTGCGCCGTCTGGTGCAGCCCGAAGGCGTGGAGGTGGGCGATCAGCCCCGCCCCCAGGAACCCGATCCGCGGTGCCATCTCGAACCTCCCGGCCGTCGTCGACGCGATCGGCTGAAGCTACCCGTCGCCCCGGATCCGACCGGCCACTCGTGGTGCCGGCGTCCCGGGTCCCCGGCCGGCGCAGGCCCTACCATCACGAGACCGGCGCGGGCCGGCGGATCCGGGAGGGGGCCGATGGAGCACGTCATCGCGGGGGTGCGCTCCGGAGCGCTCGAGCCGCACGAAGACCCCCGGGGCAGCTTCACCGAGGTCTTCGCCTCGCAGTGGCCGACCGGCGTCATCCCGACCCAGTGGAGCATCGTGCGGTCCCATGCGGGTGCGCTCCGCGGCATGCACCTGCACCTCCGCCACGACGAGTACCTCACCGTGATCAGCGGCACCTTGTGGGTGGGGCTCCACGACCTCCGGCCGGGATCGGCCACCGTCGGCGCCAGCCAGCTGATCCGCCTGTCCGGCGACGCGCCGAGCTACCTCGCGTGGCCCCGGGGCCTGGTGCACGGATGGGTCGCCGAGTCGGACGTCACCCACCTGCAGGCGGTGTCGGAGTCCTACGTCGACTACGCGACGGACGACAACCTGGGCTGCCGCTGGGACGACCACGAGCTCGCCCTCGACTGGCCGGTCACGCCCCGGACCATCTCGGATCGCAGCGAGGGCTTCGGCGCCCTCAGCGACCTCCGAGCCTTCGTCGAACGGCACGAGGGACGGACCGCCACGTCCGACCTCGGGGCCGCCGTGCCCTGATCTCGGCGTCCCGCCACGCCAGCCAGAGGGCGAGCTGCACCTCGCGCTGCACGGCATCGCGGCCGGCCGCGTCGGCGACGCGCGGCGCCCACCGCTCGAGCACCGCGAGCCGCTCGGCCGTGGGCAGCCCCGGATGGTTCCCCCGCTTGAACGCCAGGACCGTCGGTGTCGCGGTGTGCGCCACGCGGACCCACGGCTCGTCGAGGAACTGGGTCCACATGAAGCGGTCGGTCGGGGTCCCGGCCGGCGTGACCCGCCAGCCGTGGGGGAGCCGCCGGTAGGCGTCGAGCGTGTGCCCCGCGAACGACAGCGGCACGAGCCCGGGCGGACGGACGGGTGGCTCACGGACCGACCGATCGCGATCGGCTCCGGTCAGGTCGGTGCGCTGCGTGAAGACGTACTGATCCTGGTCGTCGATCCAGAACCGCAGGGTGTGGGCGAAGTCGGCTGCGCCGAGGCAGCGGGTCAGCTCCTCGAGGTGGTTCGGCAGCCACAGGTCGCGGTCGCAGACGTACGCCACCACCGAGCCCGATGCCTGCTCGCTCAGCACCTCGTGACGGTACGGTTCGCCGCGGCGCTGGTGCTTCGGGCGGTCGACGAAGCGGACCCGTGGGTCCTGGGCGACTAGGTCGGCGACCACGTCGCGGGTCTCCGGGGTCACGCCGTCGCCGATGACGAACAGCTCCAGATCGCCGATCGTCTGGGCCAGCACGCTCGCCACCGAGTGCCGCAGCACCGGCCCACGATCGCCCGTGGTCGGCAGGATCACGGTGGCGGCGAGGGCCGTCATCGTTCGAGCCCGGCCAGGGCGCGCAGGCGGTCGACCGCGCGGATGACGTCGACCCCCTCCTCCGCCGACGACTTCGGTGGCGGCCCCCCGGCAAGGTGGGCGAGGAACGCCGCCAGCTCCCGCCGCAGCGGTGGCTCCGGCGCGAACGCCACCTGCTCGAACCGGGGCGACGCCTCCCGCCCCAGCTCGAGGGTGATCTCGGCGTCATCGGCGTCGCGCAGCACGGCGACCCCCTCGGACCCGTGGACCCGGATCTCGCGGCGCTTGTCCCCGAAGCGGGTCGAGGCCTCCACGGCGAGGAACGGCTCACCGGCACCGCCGAGGTGCGCCCAGAGGCCGACGGCCTGCCCGTCGAGCACCTCGGCCAGGGCGGCTCGTGGGGTGGGGATCCGGCCGAGCACCTCGATGGCCAGCGAGAGGTCGTGGGGGATCAGCGTCCAGACGGCGTCGACATCGGTCCGCGGGCTCGTCCACCCGTCGCGCACGGTCCGCATCCCGTGCACCTCGCCGATGCGCCCGGAGCGGGCGATCGACCCGAGGAGCTCGACCCCGGGGTGGTACCGCCACACGTGCATCAGGTGCAGGCGGCTCCCGAGCAGCGCCGCGGCCGCCTCCGCCTCTCGGGTCGACGGGGCGAGCGGCTTCTCGCAGAAGACCGGCACTCCGAAGGGAGCCAGCTCCTCCAGGGTGCGGAGGTGCTGCGATGCGGGCGTGGCCGCGACCGCACCCGCGATGGGACCGTGCGGGCGCAGGGCACCCACGTCCACCAGGTCGGCGCCCGCGTCGGGGTGCGGATCGACGGTCACGACGTCCGCACCGAGGGCCCGCAGGTCGTCGACGATGCGCCTGCCCCACCGGCCGCATCCCACCACCGCGACCAGGGGTCCCGTCACCGTCGGGACCCTACCGGACCCTGCGGAGCCCCTCGCCGACTTGACCGGACGGTCAAGGGGGTCGCCTACCCTGGCCCGATGGCCACCGCCACCGCTCCCACCATCGACGCCAACACCCTGGACCCGGCGTTCTGGGCCGACCTCGACGCCATGCACGCCACGTTCCGGGCCGCCCGCCGCAACGGGCCGCTCGCCTGGGACGCGGCGAACCGCCTCTGGGTCGTCCTCGGCCACGCCGCGATCCAGGCCGTCGAGGGCAACAGCCGCGTGTTCGTCAGCGGCCAGGGGTACCGGTCGTTCTTCGCCGAGGGCGAGGACAACATGATCTCGCTCGACGACCCCCAGCACGCCGACCAGCGCAAGCTCGTCGCCCGACGGTTCACCCCCAAGGCGGTCCGCCAGCTCGAGCCGTACCTCCGCGCGCTCATCACCGAGCTGGTCGACGGCTTCGACCCGGCCCGCGTCGACGTGGTGGCCCAGCTCGCGGCGCCGCTCCCCGCCCGGCTCACCGCCCACCTCCTCGGCTTCCCCGAAGACCGGTGGCCCGACATCCAGACCTGGTCGGAGCGGCTGATGCGCTACGACCAGGCGATCGACGACCTCGACGCCGCCCAGGGCTTCATGGACGCCATCGGCGAGTTCTCCGCTCTGCTGTTCCCCACCGAGGCGGCCCGCAAGGCCGAACCCCAGGACGACCTCATCTCGGTGTGGGCCCACGCCGAGGCCGCCGGCTGCCCGTACACCGCGCAGATGCTGGTCAACGAGACCGGCCTCGTGATCTCCGGCGGAGCCGAGACCACCCGCACCGTCATCTCGCGCGGCCTCGCCACCCTCGCCGAGCACCCCGACCAGTGGGAGGCGATGGCCGCGGACCCCGGCCTCGTGCCCGGCGCCGTCGAGGAGCTCATCCGCTGGGTCACGCCGCTGAACAACTTCTTCCGCACGGCCACGGCCGACATCGAGGTCGCCGGCGTCCCCATCGCCGCCGGCGACCGGATCCTCCTCGCCTACCCCTCGGCCAACCGCGACGAGCGGATCTTCACCGACCCCGACTCGTTCGACATCCGCCGCAGCCCCAACCCGCAGATCGCCTTCGGCTTCGGCACCCACTTCTGCCTCGGCGCGTCGCTCGCCCGCTTCGAGCTGGCGCTGCTGTTCACCGAGCTCACCCGCCGCTTCACCGACCTGCGCGTGGTCGAGGCCCCCGACATCGAACCGAACATCTTCGTGGGCGCCGTGCGGTCGCTGACCATGGGGTTCACGCCCCGGTAGCCGAATCCTGGACATCCGTGCAGGTCAGGGCGGTGACGGCTACCTTGCCCGCCCATGATCGACCTGACCCGCGACGGCGACGTGTTCATCCTCCGACTCGATGACGACGAGAACCGGCTGTCGCCGGGCAACCTCGACACCATCGGCCAGGTCCTGCACGAGGTCGAGGACGCCGACGGCCCCAAGGCCCTCGTGACCGTGGGGACCGGCAAGTTCTTCTCGAACGGCCTGGACCTCGACTACCTCGGCGCCAACCCGAGCGACCTCACCTCGTACCTCTTCCGGGTGCACAGCCTCTTCACCCGGCTGCTGTCGATGCCGTGCGCCACCGTGGCCGCCCAGAACGGCCACACCTTCGCCGCCGGCGCCATGCTCGCCATCTGCCACGACCACCGCGTGATGCGCGAGGACCGCGGCTACTGGTGCCTCCCCGAGGTCGACCTCGGCATGCCGTTCACCGAGGGCATGAACGCGCTGATCCCGGCCCGCGTCCCGCCCATGACCGCGCACGAGGCCATGGTCACCGGCCGCCGCTACACCGGTCCCGACGCCCTCGCCGCGGGCATCGTCAACGAGCTCGCCGCCGAGGACCAGGTCCTCCCCCGAGCGGTCGAGGTCGCCGCCTCCCTCGCCAGCAAGGCCGGCCCCGGCATCGCCGGCATCCGCACCCACCTCCACGCCCACGTCATCGGCCACCTCCAGGGCAACGACCGCAGCTGACCCGAGCCCCCGGGCGAACGGCGCTCCCGCTCGCCCCGGTCCCGACCCGCGGCGTCAGGTGAGGGCTCGGGCGGGGGCGAGGACGTCGCGGACGAGGCCGTCGAGCTGGGCCTTCAGGGTGTCGACGTCGAACGCCAGGCACAGGACGACGAGGCGGTCGACGCCCGCTGCGGCGTACTGCTCGACCATCTCGGGGCTGACCGGGTTGAAGTACGGGCAGACCGTGATGACGACGTCGTCGCGGCTGCGGTCGTGCTCGGCGAGGATGGCGTCGAGGCGGCCCAGCGGCTCGGCCAGGTCGCCGGGGAGGCGGTTGAACGAGAACCAGCCCTGACCGGTGCGGGCGACGCGGCGCATGGCGGCGTCGCTCTCGCCGCCGACGTGGATCGGCGGGTGGGGCGTCTGCACCGGCTTCGGGTACATCGAGCACGCCGGCAGGTCGTACAGCTCGCCGTGGAACTCGGAGGTCTCGTCGGTCCAGAGGCTCGTCATGACGGCGAGGTGCTCGTCGGTGCGCTGGCCCCGCTTCTCGAACGGCATGTTGAGGGCGTCGAACTCCTCGCGGAGCCAGCCCACGCCGATGCCGAACTCGGCGCGGCCGCCGCTGAGGTTGTCGAGGTCGGTGACCTGCTTGGCGGTGTAGACGGGGTTGCGCTGGGGGACGAGGCAGATCGCGGTGCCGAGGCGGACCCGGTCGGTCACGGCGGCGAGGTACGTCAGCGCGGTGAGCGGCTCGAGCATCCCGGTGTCGGCGCCGCCCGGGAACTTCCCGTCGGGCGAGTACGGGTACGAGGACGCGTAGTCCTCGAACAGCACCACGTGCTCGGGCACCCAGATCGACTCGAAGCCCCGGTCCTCGACCTCGCGGCCGACCGCTCGGAGCACCTCCGCGGTGGCGTTGCCGTTGCCCAGCGGTACGAACACTCCGACATCCATGCGCATCCCCTCGGTTCCTGAACTAGAACAGGTTCTAGTTCAGCTCGGAGCCCCCCGCTGCGAGCGCCACAGGGGAAAGCAGGCCGCCATGCCGGGCAACGAGCCGATCAAGGTCATCCAGTGGGCCACGGGCACCGTGGGCATCCACGCCGTCCCGGGCATCGTCGCCCACCCGGACCTGGATCTCGTCGGGCTCTGGGTCCACTCCGATGCGAAGGCCGGGCAGGACGCCGGCACGCTCTGCGGCATCGAGCCGACGGGCGTCATCGCCACCCAGGACGTCGACGCGCTGCTCGCCCTCGACGCCGACGTCATCTGCTACACCGCCAGCTCCGACATCCGCCCCGACGCCGTGGTCGACGACCTGTGCCGCATGCTCGCCGGCGGCAAGAACGTGGTCGGCACCTCGTTCGTGCCGCTGCTGTTCCCGGCGGCCGCCGGCGACGGCGTGCTCGAGCGGCTGGAGGCGGCGTGCCAGGAGGGCGGCACCAGCTTCTACAACAGCGGCATCGACCCGGGCTTCGGCAACGCCGGCCTCGCCATCCACCTGGCTGCCCTCTGCAAGGAGGTCGAGACGATCCGGATGATGGAGATCGTCAACTACGCCACGTGGGACAACCCGTTCACCATGTTCGAGATCATGGGCTTCGGGAAGCCGGACCCGAGCCACTCGCTGCTCCTGTCGCCGGGGTCGACCACGCTCGGCTGGGGTGCGGTGATCGAGCTGGTCGCCGCCGGCATCGGGCTCCAGCTCGACGAGATCACCGAGCGCAACGAGGTCATCTACGCGCCGACCGACATCGAGATCGCGTCGGGCACGGTCGCCGAGGGGACCATCTCGGGCATGCGCTTCGAGATCATCGGCGTGGCCGACGGCAAGGAGCGCATCGTGGTCGAGCACGTCACCCGCCTCCGCGACGAGGACGCCCCCGAGTGGCCCCAGGGTGCCGGCTACCGCATCCTCATCGGCGGCGAGCCGCACCTGAAGGCCGAGCTCGAGCTCAGCTCGGACCACGGCGACCACAACCACGCCGGGTGCCTCGCCACCGCGATGCACGTCCTCAACGCCATCCCCAACGTGGTCGCCGCCGACCCGGGCGTGAAGACCATCCTCAACCTGCCCACCTACTCGGCGAGGGTCGCCTGACCATCGCCACGCTCATCGGTCCGACGACTGCCCCCCGGCTGCGACTCACGAGGGGGCCAGGGCGTAGGCCTCGGCAAGGAAGCCCACGAGGCGGTCATCGAGGTCGTGGGGGCCGTCCAGGCGCGCCGTGTGCCAGAAGCGGCCGCCGTACTCGTTGACCTTCCGCGTGATCTGCGGGTGCTGCTCGCGTCGAGGCAGCCAGAACGACAGCGTCTCCCACCGGGTCATGGGCCGCAGCTCGGCGAACGTCTGCGCCCGCTTGAGGAAGACCCCCACCGACACCGGCTCCACGTGCACCGGCCCGAACCCCTCGACGACGGCCAGCACGGCGCGCACGATCGGCGGCTCGAACGGCGGCCCGGTGGCGAGGTACTCGTCGAGGGCCATCGCCGGCGCGCACTCGTGCCCCTGGCCCCGACGGGCGAACCGCCGCCCGCACTCCGGGCAGTCCCACGCCACCTCGGCCGCCGATCCAGCGCCTACCAGCGGGTCAGGAACTTGAGGACCTTCTGGATCTGGTCGGTGTAGGGCGGGTAGGCGAAGCCGGGGTCGGTCCAGGTGGGCCGCTTCAGCACCGACTTCTGGTGGCTGAACGTGTCGAAGCCGGACTTGCCGTGGTACGCCCCCATGCCGCTCGGTCCGATGCCGCCGAAGGGCAGGTCGGTCACCGCGGCCTGGTACACGAGGTGGTTGATGCACACCGACCCGGCGTGGGTCTGGTCGAGCACCTTGCGCTCGGTCGAGCCCGACGACGTGAACAGGTAGAGCGCCAGCGGACGGGGCCGGGCCTTGATGAACGAGACGGCGTCGTCGATCGAGTCGACCTCGATGAACGGGAGGATGGGGCCGAAGATCTCCTCCTGCATGACCGCAGCCGCCGGGTCGGGCCGGCGGACGACGACCGGCGCCATCACGCGGGAGTCGCGGTCGGTCTTGCGGGGCATGAGCTCCTCGCCGCCGTGGCCGTCGAGCAGGCCCTCGAGCCGGTCGAGGTGGTGCTCGTTCACGATCGAGGTGGCCGGCGCCTTGTCTCGGAAGGTGGTCAGCTCGTCGACCACGAGGCCGGCGAACTGGTCGCTCACCGACTTCTCCACCAGGAGGTAGTCGGGGGCGATGCAGGTCTGGCCGGCGTTGAGGATCTTCGCCCAGGCCACGCGCTTGGCGGCCACGGCCAGGTTGGCGTCGGCGGCGATGATCGTCGGGCTCTTGCCGCCCAGCTCGAGGGTGACCGGGGTGAGGTGCTTGGCCGCCGCCTCCATGACCACCTGCCCGACGCGGGTGGAGCCGGTGTAGAGGATGTGGTCCCAGGCCTCGGCGAGCAGGGCCGTGGTCTCGGGCACGCCGCCCTCGACGACCTGGACGGCGTCCGTGTCGAGGTACTTCGGCACCAGCTCGGCGACCGCTGCCGACGTGGCCGGCGCCAGCTCGGACGGCTTGAGCACCATCGCGTTGCCGGCGGCGAGGGCGGCCACGGCCGGGGCCAGCAGCAGCTGGAGCGGGTAGTTCCACGGGGCGATGATCAGCACCACGCCGAGGGGCTGCGGCTCGGTCCACGCCTTGGCCGGCTGGGCGACGAGCGGCACCGACCGCTTGGTGCGCTTGGCCCACCCGTTGAGGTGCTTGATGGCGTGGGCGGCCTCGTCCTTCACCAGGTTGAGCTCGGTGAGCCAGGTGTCGAACGCGGGCTTGCCGAGGTCGGCGGCGAGCGCGTCGGAGAGCAGCTGCTCGTTCTCGCGGACGAGGTCGATCACGCCCTGGAGCTGGCGCTTGCGCCACCCCAGGTCGGCCGTCCGGCCGGAGTCGAAGGTGGCCCGCAGGCGGTCGATCGTGGCGGCGACGTCAGTGCTCATGGCCGAAACGCTACCGGCGCCCGGCCACGAGGGACAGGGCCGCTGCCCCTCGGATGCGGTCAGCCGGCGTGGCGCGGGCGGCCCGGTTCGACGCGCTCCCCGGCGAAGCGGGCGGCCGCCCATCGACGACAGGCCAGCCGGGGACCGAAGGTGCCGTCAGGTGAGCTCGAAGTGGTCGGGGTCGGGCGCCTTCGTCCACGCCCAGTAGTCCACGAGGCGCCACGGGCTCAGGATGTACGTGTCGCCTTCGGCGTTGCGGTACCAGCTGGTCTTGATGCTCGGATGGCTCCACACCATCTCCTGCATCCGGGCCTGGAGGCGCTCGTTGTACTCGTCGTGCGCGTCCTGGCGGACCTCCATCGCCGACACGCCGTCGCCCAGCAGCGTGGCCAGGCAGCCCATCACGTACCGGACCTGGCACTCGGAGTGGAAGATGAGGCTGCCGCCGCTCGCCAGGTTGGTGCCGGGGCCGTACAGGCAGAACAGGTTCGGGAAGTTCGGCACGGTGATGCCGAGCAGCGCCGTCGGCCGGTCGCCCCACTGCTCGCCCAGGACGACGCCACCGCGGCCCACGATCTCCATCGGCCAGAGGTACCGGTTGGCGTGGAAGCCGGTGGCGTAGACGATCACGTCGACGTCGTGGTCGACGCCGTCGGCGGTGCGGATGCCGGTGGGCGTGACCTCGGCGATGGGCTCGGTCACCAGGTCCACGTTCGGTCGGGTCAGCGCGGTGAGCCAGCTCCCGTTGTCCTGGAGGGTGCGCTTGCCGAGGCACACGTAGTCGGGCACGACCTTGGCGAGCAGCTCCTCGTCGTCACCGACCTGGTCGCGCATCCACTGCGTGAACATCTCCTTGGCGGCGTCGTTGATGTCGCTGATGCCGTGCTCGGGATCGGCGTAGTCGGGGTCCTTGGTCATGGCGATCATGCCGCCGTCGCACGCCGGCCAGAACAGGAGGAACCGGTACCAGCGGCCGTAGTACGGCAGGTGCTGGATCGCCCACTGCACGCCGGGTCCGACCTGCTCGTGGTAGTTCGGGTTGGGGAACATCCACGGTGCCGAGCGCTGGAAGACGGTGAGGTGCTCGACGTCGCCGGCGATCGTCGGGACGATCTGGAAGGCGCTGGCGCCGGTGCCCACGACGGCCACCCGCTTGCCGCGCAGGTCGGCGCCGTCGACCCACTGCGCCGAGTGCATGGCCAGGCCCTCGAACGAGTCCCGCCCGACGAGGTCCGGCAGCGCCGGCCGGTTCAGCTGGCCGACCGCGCTGATCACCGCGTCGGCCGTGAGCTGCTGGCCGTCGTCGGTCTCGACCGTCCAGGTGCTGGTGGCGTCGTCCCAGCGAGCCGAGCGCACCTCGGTCTCGAAGCGGACGTGGTCGGCGACGCCGTAGTCGACCATGCACCGGTGGAAGTAGGCCTGCAGCTCGGGCTGCTGGGCGAAGAACTCGGTCCAGCCGTCGTCAGGCGCGAACGAGTACGAGTAGAAGTGGTTGCCCACGTCGACCCGGCAGCCCGGGTAGCGGTTCTCGAACCAGGTGCCGCCGACGTCCGCGTTCTTCTCGATGATCGTGAACGGGATGCCTGCGGCGGCGAGGCGGATGCCGGCCAGCAGGCCGGACATGCCGGCGCCGATGACCACCACGTGGAACGCGGCCTTGGTCTCGTCGTCCACCGCGCCGAGGTCGACGTCGCGCTCGTCGTCGCCGTGCAGCGCCAGCTCCTCGAGCATCATCGGCACGTACTCGTCGGGGATCTCGCCGGCGATGAGGAACGCCATCATCTCCTTGATCACCTCGGGTCCCGGCGGCGGCGGCAGCACGCAGCCCCCGTCGCGGAACTCGATGATCTTCTCGAGGGCGAACGCGCGGGCCGCGGCCTGGTCCTCGGGGCTCATGAACCCCTGCACCTCGTTCAGGTAGATGCCCGCCGGGCGCAGCGGACCGCGCAGGATCGAGGCGTCGCCGGTGAGGTGCACCAGCGAGACGAGGAGGGTGGGCACGCTCACGTCCTCGAGCGCCGCAGCGATGGCCGCGTCGTCGTCCGTGATCGGCAGTCCGGCGTATCGGTCGCTCATCAAGGCCGGACCCTACGATGCCGGGCCATGGCCCATCCTGGAATCGACGTCATCCGCCAACTGCTCGGCGACACCCGCCAGCAGGAGTCGACCATCCTCGAACGCCGGCAGGGCCTCGCCGACCTGGCCGGCTCCCCGCCCGCGCCCGATGGGGTGGCCGTCGAGGCCATCGAGCTGGCCGACCGCCGCGCCGAGCGGCTCACCCCCGACGGGGCGCCCGACGGCGAGGTGGTCCTCTACCTGCACGGCGGCGCCTACACCGCCGGTTCGCCCGACACGCACCGCGGCCTCGCCGGCGCGCTGGCCCTGGCGTCGGGCCGCACCGTCGTCGTGCTCGACTACCGGCTCGCCCCCGAGGACCCGTTCCCCGCCGGCCTGAACGACGCCCTGCTCGCGTTCGACCAGCTGGCCCCGGCCCGCATCGCCCTGGCCGGCGACTCGGCTGGCGGCGGCCTCTCGGCGGCGACGGCCCTCGCCCTGCGCGACCGGGACGGGGCCCAGCCGGTGGCCGTCGCCCTCATCTCGCCGTGGGCCGACCTCACGCAGTCCGCCGGGTCGTACGACTCGCGGGGCGACGTCGACCCGATGCTCACCGCGGCCACGCTCACCCAGTCCGCCGAGGCGTACCTGGCCGGCACCGATGCGCGCACGGCCTACGCCTCGCCGGTGTTCGCCGACCTCGCCGGTCTCCCGCCGGTCCGCGTCGACGTCGGCAGCGACGAGGTCCTCTTCGACGACAGCCAGGCGCTCGTCGACGGCATCGTGGCCGCCGGCGGCGACGCCGTGCTGGTCGAGTGGACGGACATGATCCACGTGTTCCAGGCGTTCCCGCCCGACCTGGTGCCCGAGGCCGCCCAGTCGGTCGCCGCCATGGGCGCGTTCCTCGCCCGCCACTTCGACGCCGGCGAGGCCTGAGGGCGACCGCCATGGGCTGGTACCGCGAACAGGTCGTGCCGCGGCTCGTCGAGCTCACGTGCGGCAACCCCCAGATGGAGCGCTGGCGCGCCCGGGCGACCGAGGGCCTGCACGGCCGCATCGTCGAGATCGGGTTCGGCTCGGGCCTCAACGTGCCGGTGTACCCGGCCGAGGTGACCGAGGTCCTCGCCGTCGAGCCCGCCCACGTCGCCCGCGAGCGGGCCGCCGACCGCATCGCCGCGAGCCACGCGGTCATCACCCACGTCGGCCTCGACGGCCAGGTGCTCCCCATCGACGACCACTCGTGCGACGGCGCCCTCAGCACCTTCACGCTGTGCACGATCCCCGACGTCGCCGCCGCGCTGGCCGAGCTCCGTCGGGTCCTGAAGCCGGGTGGCGAGCTGCACGTCCTCGAGCACGGCCTGTCCCCCGACCCCGCGATCGCGAAGTGGCAGCACCGCCTCGACCCGATCGAGCAGAAGCTCGCCGACGGCTGCCACCTCACCCGGGACCCGGTGGCCCTGCTCGCCGCCGCCGGCTTCGAGGTCGTCAGGAGCGACAGCCGCTACGCCAAGGGCCCCAAGCCCTGGACCTGGATGACCAGCGCCGTCGCCCTCTCCCCCTGACCCTGCGAGGTCTCCCGACCTGCGTGCACTCGCACGTCGACCAGACCCACGAACGCACGCAGCCCCGACCGTCGACCCGAGCCGCGTGCGCTCGCACGTCGACGAGACCCACGAACGCACGCAGCCCTCGGGGGCAGTTGAGCCGCTAGCGGAGGGTCCAGCGGATGGGGAGGTGCTTGTAGCCGCCGACGAAGCTGGCGGCGGTGTGGGCGGGGTCGCCGACGAGCTCCACCGAGTCGAGGCGGTCGAGCCACTGCTCGAGGAAGACCCGGATCTCCATGCGGGCCAGGCCGGCGCCCAGGCAGAAGTGCTCGCCGACACCGAAGCCGAGGTGCGGGTTCGGGTCGCGGTCCACCCGGAAGGCGAACGGGTCGTCGAACACGTCCTCGTCGCGGTTGGCGGACGGGTAGAAGAGCACGAGGTGGTCGCCGGCCTTGATCTGCTTCCCGCCGACCTCGGTGTCCTCGGTGGCGGTGCGGATGAAGTGGATGACCGGGCTCGCCCACCGGACCATCTCGTCGGCGGCCGACTTCACGAGGGACCGGTCCGAGCGCAGGAGCTCGAGCTGGTCGGGGTGGTGGAGCAGTGCGTGCATGCCCGAGCCGAGGGCGTTGCGGGTGGTGTCGTGCCCGGCCGTCGACACGAGCACGAAGTAGCTGAGCAGCTCGATGTGGGGCAGCGGCTCGCCGTCGATCTCGCCGTTCGCCAGCACCGACGCCAGGTCCTCGCCCGGCTGGGCCCGCTTCTCCTCGACCAGGTTGAAGAAGAACTCGAACATCTCGGGCAGCAGGTTCTCCTGGTCCTCGCGCCCGAGCTCGGGGTCGTCGGCACCGAACAGCTCGTTGGTCATCCGCAGGATGAGGCCCTCGCGCTCGGCCGCCACCCCGAGGATCTCGCAGATCATCCGCAGCGGGTGCCACGACGCGAAGTCGGTGACGAAGTCGAGCGCCACGTCGGTGCCGGCGAAGCGGTCGAGGAGCAGGGTCGTGATCTCGCCCACGCGGTCCTCGAGGTTCTTCAGGACGCTCGGCCGGAAGTACGGGCCGGCGAGGTTGCGGTACGCCCGGTGCTCCGGCGGATCCATCGTCACGAGCATCCGCAGCGGCATGCCGCCCTGGTCGGCGGCATCGGGGAACTGCCGGAGCATCTCCTCCTCCATCGCGATGGGCTGCATGGTGAGGCGTGGCCGCGAGGAGAACAGGTCGGGGTGCGACGACACGTGCTTCACGTCGGCGTGCTTGGTGATCGACCAGAACGGCCGGTAGCCCGGCGGCTCGGTCCAGTGCACCGGGTCGGTGGCCCGCAGCTCGGTCCACGCGTCGTGCGGGAACCCGTCGACGGCGTAGCGATCGGGGGCGGCCAGTTCGAGGGGGTCGACCATCGCCCCAGCCTGCCGCAGATCGACGGTCCGTTCACCCGGCCCCGAACCCAACCTCCACGAACTTCGTATGCCACAACGCCCGCACGGGAGCTCTCGCATACGAAGTTCGGCTCGGCTCGCCGCCCGTCCACGACGTTCGTATGGCAGAACGCCCGGATGGGGGCTCTCGCATACGAAGTTCGACGAGGGGGAGGCGGCTCGACGGTGGGTCAGGCGAGGCCGAGGGCGGCGAGGAGGTCGGCGTGGTCGGCGATGACGGCGTCGCCCTCGACGGTGTCGGACCCGTCGTCGGCGGTGCCGGGATCGTCGTAGATCCCGGTGTAGCGGACCGCGAGGATGCCCTTGCCCCGGGCGCCGGCGATGTCGGTCCGGCGCAGGTCGCCCACGTGGGCCGCGTCGGCCGGGTCGATGCCGCCCAGCCCGGCGAGGGCGTGGTCGAAGATCACCGGGTCGGGCTTGAACGTGCCGACCTCGTCGCTGAAGGACCAGTGGTCGAAGAAGCCGAGCAGGTCGTTGCCCTCGAGGAACCGTCGGAGCGTCGAGGACGGCGCCAGCCCCACATCGCAGATGATCCCGATGCGGACGCCGGCCGAGCGCAGCCCCTCGAGCGCGTCGCCGACGTGGGCGGTGGGCTCAGGGACGTGGGGCGGATCGGTGATCGACGCGAGCAGCTCGTCCTTGGTCGCCTGCGAGACCTCGATCCCGAGGTGGGCGAGCATGTCGTCGACGGACTCGGCGGCGCCGTAGAACCGGTTCGCCTTCCAGCTCGTGTCGAACCGGTGCGCGGCGTGGTCCATCGCGGTGTTCACGACGTCGCCCTCGAGCTCGAAGCCCTCGCCGGCCAGCAGCCCCAGCCACGCGGTGAGGCGCCGGTCGCGGAACCCGGCGTTGTCCGCCCGGATCAGCGTGTTCCAGAAGTCGAAGGTGACCGCCGCCACCGGACGGCCGGCCGACCGGGACACGGGATCAGCGCTGGTCGCGGCAGACGCCGTCGGCCCGAGCCGCTTCGGCGACGGCCTTGGCGACCTGCTCGCCGACCCGGGTGTCGAACACCGAGGGGATCACGAAGCCGGGCCGCAGCTCATCGGCCGACACGCACTCGGCGATGGCCGTGGCCGCCGCCCGCTTCATGTTCTCGGTCACGTCGGTGGCGCCGGCGTCGAGCGCACCCCGGAAGATGCCGGGGAAGGCGAGCACGTTGTTGATCTGGTTCGGGTAGTCGCTGCGGCCGGTGGCCATGACGGCGACGAGGCCCTTCGCCAGCTCGGGCCGGATCTCCGGGTTCGGGTTCGACATGGCGAACACGATCGGGTCGGTGGCCATCTTGCGGAGGTCGTCCTGGTCGATCTGGTCCGGGGCGCTCACGCCGATGAAGACGTCGGCGCCGGGGAGCACGTCCTTGAGGGTGCCGCTGATCTGCTCGGGGTTCGTGATGTCGGCGAACTTCTGCTTCGCGATGTTGAGGTCGGTGCGACCCCGGTGGATCGCGCCCTTGGTGTCGGTGGCCACGATGTTGGTCACGCCCGAGGCGATGAGGATCTTGGCGATGGCCACGCCTGCCGCGCCGGCGCCGCAGATGACGACCCGCAGGTCCTCCATCTGCTTGCCCACCAGCTTCAGCGAGTTCTCGAGGGCGGCGAGGGTGACGACCGCGGTGCCGTGCTGGTCGTCGTGGAACACCGGGATGTCGAGCGAGGCCCGCAGCCGGTCCTCGACCTCGAAGCAGGCCGGGGCGGCGATGTCCTCGAGGTTGATGCCGCCGAACACGGGGGCGACCCGCTCGACCGTCTCGACGATGGCGTCGATGCGGTCCTGCAGCGGCGTGTCCCGGTCGCCCGCATCGATGCAGACGGGGAAGCCGTCGACCCCGGCGAAGTTCTTGAACAGGAGGGCCTTGCCCTCCATGACGGGCAGCGAGGCCTCGGGGCCGATGTTGCCGAGGCCGAGCACCGCGGTGCCGTCGGTGACGATGGCGACCGTGTTCTTCTTGATGGTGAGCTCGTGCACCCGCTCGGGCTTCTGCTCGATCTCGGTGCAGATGCGGGCCACACCGGGCGTGTAGGCCATCGACAGGTCGTCGCGGTCCGCGACGGGCATGCGGGCCAGCACCTCGATCTTGCCGCCGTCGTGCATGTCGAACGTGCGGTCGCTGACCGAGATGACCTCGAGGCCCTCGATGTTGTCGAGCGAGGCCACGACGACCTCGATGTGCGCCTCGGAGATGCAGTTCACGATGAGGTCTTCATCGAGGTACTCGTCGCGGGCCTCGAAGCCCTCGAGCGCCACGATGTTGCCGCCTACACCGCCGATGGCCGCCGCGAGCTTGCCGAGGGTCCCCGGCGTGTTGTCGAGCCGGACGCGGATGGTCACGGAGAAGGCGGCAGTGGGCGAAACCATGGCAGGGAACGCTAGCCCCCGCCCTTCAGGACACCCCAACCCCTTCGAGGAAGGCGTGGAGCTCGTAGACGGCCGCTGCGGGGAACCGGCGGTGGCCGCCGACCGTGCGTTCGCTGGCGAGGATCCCCGCCTCGTCCCAGCGGGCGATCGTCTTCGGCGTGACGTCGAACAGCGAAGCGACCTCGCGCGGCTTGAGCAGCACGGCCGGCGAGGTGTGGTCGACAACGGTCCCCATGGGTGGACATCCTTCGGAGGCGGACGAGATGCACCGGGGGTGGTCGATGTGCGCCGCACCCTACCAACCGGCAGGTGGGCGAGCTGGGGCTCGGGTCAGACGGGGCCCTCGAAGGGGAAGCCCAGGTCCTCGGCGGTCACCAGGGCGTGGACCGGGAGGCCCTGCTCCGCAGCCATCGCGGTGACGGTGCCGCCGCGGTCGACGACCGGCATGAGCAGGACGGGCTCGGCCCCGGCCTCGCGGACGACCTCGGCCGCCTCGAGCATGGAGACGCCGCGGGTGACCGCGTCTTCGGTGATCAGCACCTTGTCGCCGGGCTCGAGGGCCCCGGCGATGCGGCCGCCGCCGCCGTGGTCCTTGACCTCCTTGCGCACGCTGAACGCCCGGAGCTGGCGGCCGCGGGTGGCGGCGACCGCGGCGATGGAGAACGCCATGGCGTCCGCGCCCATCGTGAGGCCGCCGACCGCGGTGATGTCGTCGGGCATCGCCTCCAGCGCGGCGTCGGCCACGAGGAGCATCCCGTCGGGGCTGCACGTCGTCTGCTTGGCGTCGATGAACCAGGTCGTGGCCTTGCCCGACTTCAAGACGAAGTCCCCCCGCTTGACCGCGTGGGCGAGCAGGTGGTCGATGAGCGCAGCCTTGGTCATGGGAATCGACCCTACTGAGCCGGGGGTGCCACACTCGTCTGCCATGACGCGGGTGGTGGCGATCGCGAACCAGAAGGGCGGCGTGGCCAAGACCACCTCGACCCACGCGCTCGGCGTCGCCATGGCGGAGCGGGGGCGCAAGATCCTGCTGGTCGACCTCGATCCGCAGGCCTCGCTCACCTGGGCGTGCGGCGTCGACCCCGACCTGCTCGAGGTCTCGATCCACGACGTGCTCCTCAAGCGGGCCAAGGCGGAGGACGCCATCGTCGCCCTGCCCACTCCCACCGCGGCGAAGGAGGGCAAGCCCGGCGTCCTGCACCTGCTGCCGTCCACCATCGACCTGGCCGGCGCCGAGCTCAACCTGCTCACCAAGACCGGGCGCGAGTACGTGCTCCGCAAGGCCCTGTCGAAGGTGGGCGACCGCTACGACCGGGTGCTCATCGACTGCCCGCCGTCGCTCGGCATCCTCACCATCAACGGCCTCACCGCCGCCGACGAGGTCGTGATCCCGCTCCAGTGCGAGTCGCTCAGCCAGCGTGGCGTCGGCCAGCTGCTCGAGACCATCGAGGACGTCCGCGACTACACGAACGACGACCTCGAGGTCCGCGGCGCCATCGCCACCCTCTTCGACGGGCGCACGAAGCTCGCCCACGAGGTCGTCGAGCAGGTCCGCCACACCTACGACATCAAGGTGCTCGAGCCGTTCGTCCCGAAGTCGGTGAAGGTCGCCGAGGCCCCCGCCCGCGGCCGGTCGGTGCTGCAGCACGCACCGAAGTCGCGCAGCGCCCAGGCCTACCGGGAGCTCGCCAACCAGCTGCTGGGGCGCAAGGGCTGATGGCCGACGAGACCGCCGACGACGCCGGGCGCGGCGGCCGACGACGGTCGCTCGACCCGCAAGGCCGGCGGGCCCTCTTCGAGACCCCGGTGAGCGCGGCGCGCGACACCATCCGCTCCGGCACGCCGCGGGACGGCAAAGAGGCCCTGTACTCCACCGGCCCCCGCCAGGCCGGCACGGTCATCGTCACCTGCTCGTCGTGCGAGGCCCGCAGCCGCATCAACCTGACCGACCTCGGCCTGCGCTGGATGGGCGGCACCATCTGGCTCCCCGGCCGCAAGAACAGCCACTGGATGCGCTGCCCCAGCTGCGCCAAGCGCACCTGGTGCGCCATCGGCTGGCAAGACTGAACGACCCCTCCGGGCTAGCGGAAGCGCTCCTCCAGGAAGGGGTCGCCGCGGTCGTGGTAGCCGCGCTGCTCCCAGTAGCCGGCGACGTCGCGGTCGAGGACCTGGATGCCGGTCACCCACTTCACCGACTTCCACAGGTAGAGGTGCGGGATCAGGGTGCGCACCGGACCACCGTGCTCGGCCGGGATCGGACCGCCGTCGACCGAGGTGGCCACGAGCGATCCGGGGCGCAGCAGGTCGGCCAGCGGGAGGTTGGTCGAGTACGCGTACGGCGCGTGCTGGAGGGTGTGGGTGGCGTTCGGCGCCAGTCCGGCCGCGTCGAGCACCCGGCTGATGGGCACGCCGCGCCAGACCGTGTCGAAGCGGCTCCACTTGGTGACGCAGTGGAGGTCGGTGGTGAGCTCGACCTCGCCCAGCGCGACGAGCTCGTCGTAGGTCAGCCGCAGCTCGCGATCGACCGCGCCCCAGACCCGCAGGCGCCAGTCGGCCCGGTCGATCTCCTGGACCGGTCCTTCGTGCAGCACCGGCCAGCGGTCGGTCCGGTACTGGCCGGGAGGCAGCCGGGCCGGGTCGATCCCGTCGTCGATCAGCGCCCGCCGGTTCCGCTCGAAGAAGCTCACCGGCTCACACCGCCCGGCGACGGGCCGGCGGCGTGACGAGCAGCTGGGCGAGCCGTCCTACACCGACGCCGATCGCCGTGTTCGCCAGCGCCAGGGCGGTCCCGCCGACCGGCTCGCCGACGACGAAGCCGAAGCCGAGCGACGTGAGGACGGCGAGCACGACGGTGACCCCCAGGCTGCGCGACCACCACCGCGGCAGGAGGCCGAGCCCCAGTCCCACCACCAGCATCGTCGGGATCACGGATCGAGCCTACGCCCGCCCACCCCGATCCGAATCAGGTCACCTGAGCCGCACCACGCGGCACGAACGACCTGATTCCCCGTCGACGCCCGCCCCCGAGGCCGAATCAGGTCACCTGAGCCGCGCTGTGCGGCACGAACGACCTGATTCCGTGGGACTTGGTCAGCGGGTGGGTGGGGCGGCGAGGCGGGTGAGGAGGTTCCTCGTGACCTGCTCGACGACCGGGTCGGTGCCGACGAGGCCGTGGGCCCAGTCGGTGCTGCCCGAGGTGACGACGGTGCCGCCGCCCGGCGACGTGTACGTGCCGAGGACGGCGTGGCCGTGCTCCACCCGGGCGACGTGCTCGGGCGTGCGGCCGCCGCCCGCGACGCGGGCTGCGATGAACTCGACCTCCGACGGCTGGTCCGGGGCCGGCGGGCGGGTCGCGGTCGTTCGGGTGAAGTGGGCGGCGGGGACCGTGCCGAGGATCTCGAAGTCGAGGGGCGTGCCGTCCTCGCCGGTCGGGTACGGCAGGCCGTTGCGGTAGGTGAGGTCGCAGCCGTCGCACTCGTAGCCGACCGTCCGGCTCTCGCCCCCGAGGACGTCGCCGTAGTCGAGACCGGTGCCCTCGAACAGCCAGTGGTCGGCCCGGTGGATCGTGTAGCCGCCCGCGCCGCGGGTGGCTCGCTTGCCGATGCGGTGGTAGCCGCCGCGGGTGAAGCTGACGCCGGTCATCTCGTTCTCGGGTCGGCCGATCTCGTGGTCGGACCACATCGCGGTGAGCTCGCCGATGCGGTCGGTGCCGTACACCGGGTCGGACTTGAAGAAGCCCTTGTACCCGACCATCGTCGCCGCCGGCCCCTCGGGGGTGGGGTCCTCGAGGCGCACCTGCCAGAACGAGGTGTTGCCCGACAGGAACGCGGCGTGGCCGCCACGGGCGATGAAGCCCTCGACGCTGTCTCGCATGTGCCCCGACCAGTACTCGTCGTGGCCGACCGACAGGTACAGCGAGTAGCCGCCCTCGGCCGCGGTCGGGGCGAGGAGGCCGGGGTGCTCGGCCAGGTCGGCGTTGAGCACGACGTCGACGGCGAAGCCCTCGCGCTCGGCCCACTGGAGGAACGGCAGCTCCCAGTCCGGCCACCCCGCCGAACCGGCGAACGGCGACAGGTGGTTCGCGGCGAGGTAGCCCCGGTGCGCGGTCATCTGCGGGTCGTAGGGCGCCTGGTTCGTGACCCGGCGGCCCTCCCCCGGCGGCTTGTGCAGGTAGCCGGGTGCCATCGGCCGCTGGAACGACACCGAGGTGGCGCCCGTGTAGAGCTGGTTCCCGCCGAAGTCGTTGTAGGCGTTCCAGGTGTTGGTGGACAGGGCGAGCAGCGCGGGCGCGGTGGGTGCCCCCGTCGGCGGGCGCACCACGAAGAACGCGTGGCTGCGGCGCGGCTTCCCATCGACGTCGACGTCGAGGACGACCTCGTAGTACCCGCTTCGCCACGTCGGGTCGACGTCGATCACGACCGCCGCCGGCCACCCGCACCCGTCCTGTGCGGCACCGTGCGGCGTCGGGTGGAAGTCGGCCGGCACGGTGTCGGACCACACCACCTCGCGCCGCCAGCCGCACCGGGCCACCTCGACGGCGACATCCCGCCCGCCCGGCGACGACAGGTGCAGCCCGACCGTCGCGCCCCCCACCTGCGACTGCGGCCAGCAGTACCCGTGCACCGTCTCGAACCCCATGCGCCCGGAACCTACCGGCGCCTCACCGGGTGTGCCCGCGCGCTCGGGGCCGACCGGCTCGAGCCGCTCGTGGGCGCTCGAGAACGGAACCAGCACTCCCCCCACCGCCGACGACGAACATCCGACGCGAGGAGTCAGGCGGTGAAGTGGACCTGGCCGGTGCCCTTGGCGATCTTGCCGATCTCGACGGCGCGCTGGCCGTTGCTGCGGAGGACGTCGAGGGCCCGGTAGACCTCGTCCTGGGGGACGACGACGACCATGCCGATGCCGAGGTTGAAGACCTTGCGCATCTCGTCCTGGTCGATGTCGCCGTGGCGGCGGATCTCGGCGAAGATCCGCGGCTCCTCCCAGGTGCCCGGATCGACCGTGACGTCGACGCCCTTCGGGAGGACGCGCACGAGGTTGCCGGCGAGGCCGCCACCGGTGACGTGGCACACGGCCCGCACCTCGACGGCCCGCTGGAGGGCGAGCACGGCGGGGGCGTAGATGACCGACGGGGTGAGCAGCTCCTCGGCGAGCGTGTGGTGCGCACCGGGGAAGGCCGGGCCGTCGAGCGGCAGCTGGGCCTTCTCGAGCAGGACCCGACGGGCGAGCGAGTAGCCGTTCGAGCGGATGCCGGGCGAGGGCAGGCCGATCATCACGTCGCCCGCGCGCACGTTCTCGCCGGTGATGAGCTGGTCGCGCTCGGCGACGCCGACGGAGAAGCCGACGAGGTCGAACTCGCCGGGGTCCATGGCACCGGGGTGCTCGGCCATCTCGCCGCCGATCAGCGCGCAGCCGGCCTGGCGGCAGCCCTCGGCGACGCCCTCGACGAGCTGCTCGATGTGGTCGGGGTCGAGCTTGCCGACGGCGATGTAGTCGAGGAAGAACAGCGGCTCGGCGCCCTGGCAGACGAGGTCGTCGACGCACATGGCGACGAGGTCGACGCCGATGGTGTCGAACCGGCCCGACGCCTGGGCGATGAGCGCCTTGGTGCCGACGCCGTCGGTGGACGACACGAGGACGGGGTGGCGGTAGCGGTGGTTGGCGAAGGCGAACAGCCCGCCGAACCCTCCGATGTCGCCGATGACCTCGGGCCGGAACGTCGAGCGCACCTTGTCCTTGATGCGCTGGACCGCTTCCTCACCTGCCTCGATGCTCACACCGGCGGCTTCGTACGTCTCACCCATCAGGCGGGATCCTTCTTCTTCTTCGGGTCGGGCGTGGAGCGGTGGCGCTACTGGTCCTGCCGAGCTTCGTCGGCGGGGAGCAGGCTGCTGCCGAACAGGGCCTCGGTCGAGGTGGCGACCGGGGTGGGGTCGCACCCGGCACCGGCCAGGGAGTCGTCGGCCTCGAGGACGCCCTTGCTCAGCGTGATGGGCACGTCGACCGGGTAGTTCCCAGTGAAGCAGGCGTCGCAGAAGCCGGCGCCGCTGGTGCCCGTGGAGCTGATGAGCCGGTCGAGCGTGATGAACGCGATCGAGT
Organism: Acidimicrobiales bacterium; assembly: GCA_035555395.1. Classification (GTDB taxonomy): domain Bacteria; phylum Actinomycetota; class Acidimicrobiia; order Acidimicrobiales; family Iamiaceae; genus Aquihabitans. The sequence continues at coordinate 256 of DATMGQ010000206.1, read as the reverse complement.
CCAGGTTGAGGTACTGGCGGATCTCGTCGATCTCGAGGCCGTTGGCCAGGAGCTCGGAGCGCTCGCCGGTGTCGATGCCGTAGAAGCACGACCACTTGATGGGCGGCGACGTCAGTCGGAGGTGGACCTCCTTGGCGCCCGCCTCCCGGAGCATCTTCACGAGCTGCTTCTGGGTGGTGCCGCGCACGACGGAGTCGTCGACGACCACGACCCGCTTGCCCTGGAGGTTCTCCTTGAGCGGGTTGAGCTTCATGCG
>DATMGQ010000205.1:0-13758 GCA_035555395.1 Acidimicrobiales bacterium | reverse complement strand
CGAGTTCTGCGACAGCCGGCGGTACTGCTTCGCGTAGCCGATGTCGATGACGATGGCGACGATCGCCAGCACGGCGACCATCGAGATGGCGGCGACCACGAGGACCGCGCCGCGCTCGTCCTCGCGGGTGCGGCGGAGGGTCGGCGCGCGGTGGCGGATCGGGCGGCTCACGGCTTGCACCAGGACCAGTTCGCGCCGGTCGGGTCGGCCTCGTTGGCGATCGACTCGGCGACGCCGGACCCCTTCTCGATCCGCATGGTCGTCTTCGTCTTCAGGTACTTGCCGCTCAGGATCGGGCTCAGGAACTTGCTCGGGCTGGCCATCGGCGTGACGGCGCACACGATGATCCCGTTGCCCACCGGCGGCGACGCGGTGGTGGCGCCGGCGGGGTAGGAGGTGCTGGTCGGATCGAACCGGATGGCGATCGCCACCTCGGAGGCCGTCATGTCCGTGCGGGACTTCGTCAGGCAGATCAGCTTCTGCATGTTGGCGGAGCCGGGCGTGGTGAACGTCGCCCCGCACGATGCGGTCGGGCCGAAGTTGGCGACCGACCCCTGGCGGGCGCCCTCCCGCACGCCTTGGCGCAGGGCGATCTCGTTCGAGAGGTTCACGCCGAAGTCGATCAGCCCGAACAGGAGGAAGAACAGCAGCGGGGCGACGATGGCGAACTCGACCAGCGCGACCCCTCGTTCGCTTCGGGAACGGTCGCCCGTGGCCGCTGGTGGCGTGCCGTGGGACCTCGCTCGCATGGGGATCACTTCGCTTCCAGGTCGCGGACCGTTGGTGATGGTCCTGTCATCGGCTGAACGCCGTTCAGCTTGAACGCGTGGCCGCGACCCGTCCCGGAATGATCCGTTCGGCCCAACGTGCAGGTCAGAGTGGGTGCAGGAAGGTGACCAGGGGGTAGCCCCCCGGTCACGTCCCGGCGACGATCCAGGTCTTGTGCCACGGCGTCCGGGGTGCGGCGGCCAGGTCGATGTCGGGGTCGATCCACCGCACGGCGGGCCGCCCGTTGAAGCTGAGCCACGCCTCGACGTGCACCTCGACGTGGCGGCCCTGGGCGGCTTCGTGGGTGGCGATGGCGTGAGCCGCCTGCTGGATCAGATCGGGTTCGCCGGCCATCACGCGCAGCTGGGTGGGGGTGTAGAGGCGGGCGGCGTCGAACGTCTGGGTCCGCCCGGTGGCCGGGTCGACCACGAGGAACGTCACCGATGCGGTCCGCTCGACCAGCAGCACGTTCCAGCCGAACCGGTAGCCCTCGCCGGTGACGCGGTGGTCGCCCGGGTAGGCGAGGTGGCGCAGCGGGAGCGCGACCTGGACGACGATCCACGCGGCCGCGGCACCGGTGAGCAGGCGGGTGCGCCACCGGGGTGCGGGCGGTCCGGGGTCGACCAGGACCTCGAGCTCGGCTGGTGGCTCGGGCTGCCGGCGCAGCCGCGCCAGGAGGGTCCGGGGCCAGGACGGGTCGAAGAACACGGTCGCCATCGCCACCATCAGCCACGGGAACACGCCGATGGGGAAGAGCCGCCAGGTGATGAGGTGGAAGGCCACGACCGCGAACCAGGCCCACAGCCGCGTCCGCCGCCAGAGCAGGAGCGGGACGATGGCGCAGTCGAACGCGGCACCCGCGACCGAGAGGACGTGCGCGGTCTCGGGGTGGCGGAGCAGCGGTCCGATCAGCGGGACGTCGGCGCGGGCGGGGAGCCAGAAGCGCAGCGGGATGCCGCGCAGCAGCCAGTCGGGCTGGAGCTTGGCGATCCCGGCCGAGGCGTAGACGATGCCCACCTGGAAGCGCAGCAGCCAGACCCAGCCGAGCGCGACCCGCCCGTCGCGGGCCGGGCGCCGCCGGGCGTCGAGGCTCCACGTGGCGCCGAAGGGCACGACGGTCGCCAGCAGCGCCAGGAGGGTCACGAACCAGTAGTGGTTGAGGTAGGTGGTGGCGTCGATGGCTTCGATCCAGCCGAACGAGACCAGCAGCACGAGGGCGGCGAGGCGGGTCCGCCAGCCGAGCGCGATGGCGAGGCCCGCGGCCGCGGTGGTGGCCACGAGGACGCGGATGCCCAGCGGCCCGGGCTGGGGCACCCACCCCATCCAGAGGTAGGCGAACCGGTGCGTCGGCCCGGCGTAGAGGCGGTCGGTCCAGCCGTAGGCCCAGGTGCGGACGGCGCTGAGCACCACCACCAGACCGAGCGCGATGCGCAGCATGGCGAGCGACGAACCGTCGACGCGCCGGGCGGCTCGCCGGGGTGCAAGCACACCAGCGGTCTCGACTCTTGCGCTGCTACCCATAATAGTTAGGCTGACCTTACATGCAGTTCCGAGAAGGAGATCTGAGTTGACGAAGCATCGAATCCTCCGCCAGGTGGCGGCCGCAAGCGCGGTGACGGCGCTGGCCGTCGGCCTGGTCGGGTGCGGGAGCTCGGACTCCGGCAGCGACAGCGGCAAGCAGGAGACCACGACGACCGCGGCGGCCAAGGAGTCGGCGCTCAGCCCCGAGCAGGCCGAGGCCGCGGCCACGACCTACGCCGACCTCGTGTTCGCGAGCTACTCGGACACCGTCGCCGCCACCAAGCAGCTGCAGAGCGACATCGCCGCGTTCGTCGCCGATCCCACCGACGAGACCCTCCAGACCGCCAAGGACAGCTGGCTCGCCGCCCGCGACGCCTACGGCCCCACCGAGGTGTACCGCTTTTCCGACGGCCCGATCGACAATCCCGATGACGGCCCCGAGGGCCAGATCAACGCCTGGCCGATGGACGAGGCGTACGTCGACTACGTCGAGGACGACCCCGAGGCCGGCATCATCAACGACACCGCGGGTGTCCCCGAGATCACCCGTGACGTGATCGTCGAGGCCAACGAGGAGGGCGGCGAGACCAACATCTCCACCGGCTGGCACGCCATCGAGTTCCTGCTCTGGGGCCAGGACCTGTCCGAGGACGGCCCCGGCGAGCGCCCCGTGACCGACTACACGACGGCTCCCAACGCCGAGCGCCGCGCCCAGTACCTCACCGAGGTCACCGACCTGTTGGTCGAGGACCTCGAGGGCGTCACCGAGCAGTGGGACCCCGAGGGCGGCGAGTACCGCACCGAGTTCCTGGCCGACCCCGACCAGGCCGTGACCGACATCCTCCGGGGCATGGGCGCCCTCTCCGCGGGTGAGCTCGCCGGCGAGCGCATCGCCGTGGCGCTCGACACCAAGGAGCAGGAGGACGAGCACTCCTGCTTCTCCGACAACACCCTCGCCGACGTCATCAACAACGCCACCGGCATCCAGCGGGCCTACACCGCCGAGTACGAGGGCGTCGACGGGACGTCCCTCTCCGACGTCGTCGAAGAGGTGGACCCGGAGCTGAACCAGGACCTGCTCGAGCAGCTCGAGGCGAACGTCGCGCTTGCCGAGAGCCTCGAGGAGTTCGGTACCTTCGAGGAGATCATCCGCAGCGATGACGACAGCGAAGGGCGCAAGAAGATGAACGAGCTGGTCGAGAACCTGCAGGCCCAGGGCGACGCGATCGCTGCCCTCGGCGCCGCGCTGGGTTACGAAGTCAGCCTCGAGATCTGAGGTCACGAGTGAGCAGCCCGACCGGGCGTCGCGTGGCGCGAGGGGTCCTTGCGTTCGTGGTGCTCGGCGGGCTGCTCGCCGCGTGCAGCAGCGATGCCCCCGACCGCGGGGCCGCGCACGCCGCCGCTGGTCCGACCGACGCGGAGCTCCGCGACCAGGGCGGAGCCGACGGCACCACCCTCAACCAGGGCGCGACCGCCTTCGCGCAGGGCATGGAGGCGCTCGACAGCCAGGGCCGGCGCGACTTCGCCGTCGGCAACAGCTTCTTCAACCAGAACTGGGTGATGGCCCCGTCGTCGACGGTGGCCCGCGACGGCCTCGGGCCGATCTTCAACGCCCAGTCGTGCTCCTCGTGCCACTTCGAGGACGGGCGGGGCCAGCCTCCGGCCGATGACGACGACCCCGAGCGCGGTCTGCTGATCCGCCTGAGCGTCCTCGACGACGACGGCGACCCGCAGCCCCACCCCGTCTACGGCAACCAGTTCCAGGACCGGTCGATCCGCAAGGTGCCCGCCGAGGGCTCGGTGCAGATCGACGTCACCGAGGAGCCGGGCACCTACCCCGACGGCACCGAGTACTCGCTCGGCGCCCCCACCTACACGCTGGTGACGCCGGAGGGGAAGGAGATCACCGGCATCGTGGTCTCGCCCCGCGTCGCTCCGGCGATGATGGGCGTCGGACTGCTGGAGAACCTCCCGGCGTCGGTGATCGAGGCCCAGGCCGATCCCGACGACGCCGACGGCGACGGCGTGTCCGGCCGGCCCCACATGACCACGGACGAGGACGGCAAGGAGGTCCTCGGCCGCTTCGGGTGGAAGGCCGCGGTGCCGTCGATCCGCAAGCAGACCACCGAGGCGTTCGCCAACGACGTCGGCATCACGTCCGAGGAGCACCCCGACCAGCCCTGCACCGACGCCCAGGCCGAGTGCCTCGCCGCACCCACCGGCGAGGAGGACGGCGAGCCGGAGATCAACCGGGACAAGGTCGACAAGATCGAGTTCTACTCCCGCACCCTGGCCGTGCCCGCCCGCCGCGACGTCGGCACGCCCGACACCACGGCCGGCCAGAAGGCGTTCGCGGCCATCGGCTGCACGTCGTGCCACACCGCCGAGCTGAAGACCGGGTCCGACTCCGAGATCCCGGCCCTCAACGACCAGGTCATCCGCCCCTACACCGACCTGCTGCTGCACGACATGGGCCCCGGCCTCGCCGACGACCGCCCCGACGGCGACGCGTCCGGCTCGGAGTGGCGGACGCCGCCCCTGTGGGGCATCGGCCTGGTCGAGACGGTCAACGGCCACACCCGCTTCCTGCACGACGGCCGGGCCCGCAGCATCGAGGAGGCCATCCTCTGGCACGGGGGCGAGGCCGACGGTGCCAAGGAGCGGTTCGAGGACCTGCCGGCCAAGGAGCGCAAGCAGATCCTCACGTTCCTGGAATCGCTGTGACCGGTGCCGCGGAGGAGCCGCGGCGGCGCAGCCCCCTGACCTGGGCCGTCCCCGTGGTCCTCGTGCTGGTGGCGATCGTGGGGGCGGTCGTGCTCGCCCGCGATCCCGAGGAGCCGCCCCCGATCCCGACCACCACCACGGCGCCGGCCCCCGCCCCGGTGGCCGTCGACTCCGACGCGGCGCGCTACGCGTCGCTGGACGAGCTGGTGGCCGCGTCGGACCTCGTCGTGCGGGGCCGCGTCACCGACACCGAGCGCGGCCGGTGGTTCGGCGACGGCACCGACTCGGCCCGCATCCAGTCCCGGCTGGTGACCCTCGAGGTGGAGGACGTGCTGCACGGCGATGCGCCCGACGGCGCGGGCGGGACGCTGCTCGTGGAGGAGGAGGGCTGGACCGAGGACGGCGCCCCGCTCGTGGTCGACGGCGCCGCACCGTCGGCGGACGGCGACGAGGGCATCTGGTTCCTGGTCGATCCCGGCGACGACACCACGGACGCGCTGATCATCGTGGGCGCGCAGGGCCGGTACCTGGTCGACGGGAGCCACCTGACGGGAGCCGAGGGCGACGACCCGCTCGTGGCCGAGCTCGCCGCCCTGACGGAGGACGAGTTGGCCGCTCGGGTCAGCCGAACCCCGCCTCGTCCATGAGGGCGACGGCCTGCGGGTTCAGCTGGCCGATCTCGGTGGCGTCGAGCGGCTGGCGCTCGAAGTCGACGCCGAACTCCTCGACCAGCAGCGGCTCCGGGGCGGTCTCGGTGTTGGCCGGGAACTCGAAGTTGCTGTCGACGAGCACGCTCTGGCCGTCGGTGCCGAGCCACTCGAGGAACTCGCGGGCCAGCTCGGGGTTGTCGGCGTGCTTGGTGATCCCGCCGCCCGAGATGTTGACGTGCGTGCCGCCGGCCCCCTGGTCGGCCCAGATGAGGTCGACCGGGATGTCCGGGTCCTCGTCGATGGCGCGGGCCAGGTAGTAGTGGTTGGCGATGCCGACGTCGCAGGCACCGGCGGCCATGTCGTTGATCAGGTCGACGTCGTTGCCGTAGATCTCGGCGTTGTCGGCCCAGCCCTCGAGGGTCTCGAGCGTCTCGGCCTCGCCGTCCTGGGCGATCATGCTGGCCACGAGGGACTGCTGGTACTGGGCGGCGGCGTTGCGCAGGCAGACCCGGCCCTTCCACTCGGGTTCAGCCAGTTCGGCGTAGGTCGTGGGGACCTCGTCCTCGTCGAGGGCGTCGGTGTTGTAGATGATCGTGCGGGCCCGCAGGGCGAGGGCGAACCACCGGTCGTCGGCGTCGCGGTCCTGCTCGGGGATGGCGGTGCGGAGCGTCTCGGAGTCCAGCGGCTGGAACAGCCCCTCCTCGGCGGCGCTCGCCAGGTTGCCGGCGTCGACCGTGAGGTAGACGTCGGCCTCGGTGTCCTCGCCCTCGGCGGCGATCCGCTCGCGCAGCTCGGCGTCGTTGCCGGTGAGGAACTGGACGTCCACCCCGGTCTCCTCCTCGAACTGGAGGAAGGCCTTCTCGACGTCGTAGTGGCGGCCGGAGTACACGTGCAGGACGTCCTTGCGGCCCGAGGACCCCTCGCCCGACGATCCGCCGTCGGATTCGGCGCACCCGGCGACGGCCAGCAGGGCGATGGCGACGGGGGCGAGGGCGAGTGAGCGAAGCGTGCGGGGCACCAGGTGGTCCTCTCTGAGCGGTTCCAGCGACAGTAGCCGGGGTTGCCGAGTGCCGATAAGCGCGCTTACCGTGCGGCTCCGTGCGCCGAGCTCCCCACCGGCCGATCGCCGACGTGCTGCTCGGCCGCGGCGACCCCTCCGCGCTGGCCGTGGTGGCGGGGGACCGGCGGGTCACGTACGAACAGCTCCGCACGCTCGTCGACGAGCGCGCCGCCGAGCTCGACCTGCCGGACCGCAGCGTCGTGGTGCTCACCGGTCCGGCGGGGATCGAGTGGATCGTCACCTACCTCGCCCTGCTCCAGGGCGGGCAGGTCCCGCTCCTGGCCGGCGACCACGTCGACCGCCTCGTCGCCGCCTGGAAGCCCGGCGCGCTGCTCTCCACGAGCGCGCAGGGCTGCGCGGTCGAGCGGCACCCGGGCGGCACGCCCGGTGCAGCCGTCCCGCACCCCGACCTGGCCCTGCTGCTCAGCACCTCGGGCTCGACCGGCTCGCCGAAGCTGGTCCGCCTCTCGCACCAGAACCTCGCCGCCAACGCCGACGCCATCGTCGCCGCGCTGGGCCTGACCGCCGAAGACCGCGGCATCACCTCCCTGCCGCTGCACTACTGCTACGGCCTGTCCGTCCTGCACTCGCATCTCGCCGCCGGCGCCGGGATCGTGACCACCACCGCATCGGTGGTCGACCCGTGCTTCGCCGCGGCGGTGCACGATGGAGGGGTCACCTCGATCGCGGGCGTGCCCCACACGTTCGACCTGCTCGACGCGGGCGACGCCGACCGGGTCCTCGCCCCGTCCGTGCGGCTCCTGACCCAGGCGGGCGGGCGCATGGCCCCCGAGGCGCGCGACCGGTGGCGGATCCGGGCGGCGGCCAACGGCGCCGAGCTCGTGGTGATGTACGGGCAGACCGAGGCGACGGCCCGCATGGCGTACCTCCCGCCCGCGCTGGGCGAGGTGTGCCCGAACGCGATCGGGATCGCCGTGCCCGGTGGCGAGCTGCGCATCGATCCAGTGGCGGACCGCGCGGACGGCGTGGGCGAGCTGGTCTACCGGGGTCCGAACGTGATGATGGGCTACGCCACCGACGTGGAGGACCTGGCCGACGGGGCGACGCTCCACGAGCTGCGCACCGGCGACCTCGGGCGGTTCGACCCGGAACACGGCGTCTTCGAGATCGTGGGGCGGGCCAGCCGCTTCATCAAGCCCTTCGGCCTGCGGATCGACCTCGACGTGATCGAGGCCCAACTGGGCGCGGTGCTGGGCGAGGTGGCGGCCACCGGCGACGACGAGCACCTGGTCGTGGCCGCCCCCGGGGAGGACCCGGAGGTCGTCCGCCACCTGGTCCAGGACGCCTGCGGGCTCCCCGGCCACCGGGTCACGGTCCTCGTGGCGCCGATCCCGCGGACGTCGTCGGGGAAGGTCGACCACGGTGCGCTGCGCCTCGCCGCGAACGAGGTCGACGTCGCCCTCGCCGAGGGGGCCGCCCCGTCCGAGGTGCAGCCGGTCTCGGCCGTCCTCGCCGGCATCCTCGGCCGCAGCTCGGTCGCCCCGACCGACACGTTCGTCTCGGCGGGCGGCGACTCGCTCAGCTACATCGAGGCCTCGATGCGGCTCGAGCAGCTCGTGGGCGCGCTGCCGGACGACTGGCAGCACCGCCCGTTCGCCGAGCTGGACCAGTTGGCGCCCGGCGCCGGCCGCGCCCGGGTCGACACCACCGTGGTGCTGCGGGCGATGGGCATCTGCGCCGTCGTCGCCACCCACATGCACCTCGTGTTCTTCCCCGGCGGGGCGCACCTGCTCCTCGCCGTCGTCGGGTACAACCTGAGCCGGTTCCAGCTCGGGCTGGAGCATGCGGGCGAACGGCTGCGGGCCGGCCTGCGCACGATCGGGCGGGTCGCCGTGCCCACCGTGATCTGGACGGCTGCGATGTTCGCGCTCGGCCGGGGCTACGCCTGGACGACGATCGGCCTCGTCAACAACTACCTCGGGACCCGCGGCCACGAGGAGGGGCGCTGGCACTTCTGGTTCATCGAGGCGTTCGTGCAGATCTGCCTCGTCGTGCTCGCCCTGCTGTCCATCCCCGCCGTCCGCCGGCTGGAGCGGCGCTTGCCCTACGCGTTCCCCGCGGCGCTGCTCGCCGTGACGGTGGCACTCCGCGAGCTGTCGGTGGGCGGGCTCGACGATCCCCTCAACCTGCGGTTCCGCACCCACGGCGTCGCCTGGTTCTTCGTGTTGGGCTGGCTGATCCACCGGTCCCGGACCACCGCCCAGCGGGCGCTCACGACGGTGCTGTGCCTGGTCGCCGTGGCCGACTTCTTCGGCCAGCCCCACCGCGAGGCGTTCATCGCGGCTGGGCTCGTCGCCCTCACCTGGACCCGCAGCATCCCCGTGCCCCGCCGCCTCATCGCCCCGCTGTCCGCGCTGGCGGCCGCGAGCATGTGGATCCTCATCACCCACTTCCAGGTGTGGCCCGAGCTCGACGCCCGCCTACCGATGGCCATCGCCTACCCGGCGACGATCCTGACGGGCATCGCGGCGTGGAAGCTCGTCGAGGTCGTGCCCCGAGGCGTCCGGAGCCTCCGTGCCGCACGGGGCCGGGTGGCGCCGAGGCCGCGGCCGTCGGCCCCCGAGGACCTCGTGGCCTTCGTCCCGCCGGCCTCCTAGGCCAGGCCGGCGCGAGCCCAGTAGGAGCCGTCCAACATCTCCCGGAGGGTCTGGCGGTGGATGATCATGTCGTCGAGGTCGTCGGGCTCGACCGCCTCGCCGAACAGCACGGCCCGCTCGGTGACCCGCCGCATGATCACGCCGTGGCGCATCGCGGCGTAGGCCATGTGCCACGTCAGGTCGCCGGGAGCGCGGCCGGTGGCGGCCTCGTACGTGACGGCCAGGTCCTTCGCCTGCATGAAGTCGGGCAGGCCGGGCAGCTCGAGCGACGACGAGATGTCCTGGAAGAAGAGGTGCAGGTAGGCCATCCAGCCGAGGTCGACCTCGGGCGGGGCGACCCCCGCCATCTCCCAGTCGAGGACGGCGGTGACCTGGAAGTCGACGAACATCATGTTGCCGATGCGGGCATCGCCCCACGAGAGGCAGTCGGGGCTGGTGTCGGTGGGCAGGTTGGCCCGGAGCCAGGCGAAGCAGTCGTCGAGCAGCGGGGACCGCTTCTCGCCCACGACCCACTCGTGGTACGCCTCCCACTCGGCCAGGTGGCGCTCGAGGGCGGTGGCGCCGGGCCGGTCGTACTGGAGCGGCGAGAGGTCGTGGGTCTCCGGGGTGATCTGGTGGATGCCGGCCAGCGCCTCGACCGCGGACGCCTGGAGCTGCGCCCGCTGGTGCGGCGTGGCGCTGTCGACCCAGTTGTCGCCGAACGTGTAGGGCAGCACGTCGCGGGGGACCTCGCCGTCGATCCGCCCCATCACGAAGAACGGGGCACCGATGATCGAGCGGTCGGCCTCGTACCAGAGGGTCTCGGGCACCGGCACGTCGGTGGCCTCGGCCACGAGCGACATCACGTCGAACTGCATCGCCAGGTCGTAGTCGGGGAACACCGGGATCTTGTCGAGCTCCGGCTCGATCCGGGCCACGCAGCGGCGCTCGACGGGCGCGCCGTCGATGTCGTAGCGGGCCGTGAAGAGGATCGTCTCGGACGACATGCCGTTGCCCTCGGGCGTGACGACGTCGGACACCTGCGGATCGGCGCCCGGAGGCAGCACCCCGCCCAGCCACCCCTCGATCCGGCGCCCGAGCTCCTCGGGGTCGCGGGTCGAGGTCGTGAGGTGGTCGGTCGGCAGCTCCGCCGGGCCGCCGAGCTTGGCCGCGGGCACATCGGATTCGGTCGACATGAGAACGGGTTCTAGTCCGATCCGCCCGTGCGTGCGTCGAGTTGTGGCCACGGAGCGTTCACCCCGCCGACGCCATGCCGATTCCCCCGGGTGTGCCGGGGCGTAGCATCCTGTCCCCGTGGAACTCCGACGCCCCTCCGTCCGCCGCGCCGGCCTCGCCGCCGTGGCCACCCTCCTCGTGGTCGGAGCCTCGGCCTGCTCCGGCGGCACCGGCCTCGTCGGCACCGCCCCGGCCGCCACCGTCAACGACACCGAGATCTCCCAGAGCGCCGTCACCGACGCCACCGAGGCCACCGCCCGCTTCTACGCGGACAGCATCGAGCAGGGCCAAGACAGCGACGGCAGCCTCGCCGCCCTGGTCGATCAGATGAAGGGCGACAGCTCCTACTCGGTGGGCACCGAGGGCGCGGCGCAGGTGCTGAGCGACATGATCGTCGACCAGGTGATCGCCGACGAGCTGGCGAAGCACGACGCCCTCCCGACCAAGCAGGACCGGTCCGAGCTGCGCAGCCAGCTCGAGCAGTCCGTGGGCGGCGCTGCCGAGCTGAAGAAGATCGACGCCGAGTACCTCGACCAGTACATCGAGCGCCGCTCGCTGAACGACGCCTTCACCGCGTGGGCGGCATCGAGCCCCGAGGGCCTCGCCGACCGCCGCCAGGCCTACTACGACCAGAACATCGCCGACCGGCCCCTGTGCCTCAACGCCATCCAGGTCCAGACCGAGGAGGAGGCGAAGGCGGCCAAGGAGCGCGTCGACGGCGGCGAGGACTTCGTGGCCGTCGCCCAGGACCTCGCGCCGGGCGCCAACATCCCCGCCACCGGCGCCATCGCCTGCCTCACCGTCGAACAGGCCCAGCAGGCGTTCGACCTGGACCTCAGCGACGCCGAGCCCGGCGACGTGGTGGGCCCGGCCGCCTTCGCCCAGACCGACGGGTCGGCGCCCACCTACCTGGTGCTGCGGGTCGAGCAGACCGACGGGTTCACGTTCGAGGAGGCCCAGCCCCTGCTGGAGGCCCTCGTCCCCGCCGAAGCCGATCCGAGCGACGGGTCGTTCGATGCCTCGTCGGCGCTCGACCGCCTGCTTCGGAAGGCCGACATCTGGGTCAACTCGGTCTACGGCCGCTGGAGCGACGCCCAGCAGTCGGTGATCGCCCCGCACGTCCCCGGCACCACCACGACGTCCACCCCCGTCGCCGCCCTCACCGGGTCCTGAGCCTTGGGGCGGATCACGGTCGTCGGTCTGGGGCCGGGTGACCCCTCGCTGGTCACCGCCGGCACCGTCGCGGCGATCGAGCGGGTCCCGCCCGCCGCCCGGTTCCTGCGCACCGAGCGCCACCCGTCGGCCCACCTGGTGGCCGGCGCGGCGACGTTCGACCACCACTACGAGGCCGCCGACCGGTTCGACCAGGTCTACGAGCGCATCGTCGACGACCTGATCGCGGCGGCCGACGAGCACCCCGAGGTGCTCTACGCCGTGCCCGGGTCGCCCCGGGTCCTCGAGCGCACCGTCGACCTGCTCGCCGCGGCCGGCGAGGAGGGGCGGGCCGAGGTCGAGGTGCTCGCCGGCCTGTCGTTCACCGACCTGGCCTGGGTGCGCCTCGGCGTCGACCCCTACGAGGACGGCGTCCGGCTCGTCGACGGCCACCGCTTCGAGGTGGCGGCGGCGGGGGAGCGGGGCCCGCTGCTCGTCGCCCACTGCCACAACAAGCGGGTGCTGTCGGACCTGAAGCTGGCCGTCGACCCGTTCCCCGACACGCCGGTGGTGGTCCTCCAGCGGCTCGGCCTGCCCGACGAGGCCGTGTTCCCCGTCGCGTGGCCCGAGCTGGACCGGTCGTTCGAGCCCGACCACCTCACCGCGGTCTACATCCCCGAGCTGGCCGAGCCCGTCGCCGGCGAGGTCGCGGCGTTCGTGCAGCTGGTGGCCAAGCTCCGGGCCGAGTGCCCGTGGGACGCCGAGCAGACCCACCGCACGCTCACGCGCCACCTGCTCGAGGAGACCTACGAGGTCCTCGAGGCGCTGGCGGCCGTGGGCGACGGCGGCCCCGACACCGATCCCGACGCCTACGAGCACCTCGAGGAGGAGCTCGGCGACCTGCTCTTCCAGATCGTGTTCCACACCACCCTCGCCACCGAGGCCGGGTTCTTCGGGCTCGGCGACGTGGCCCGGGGCGTGCACGACAAGCTCGTCCACCGCCACCCGCACGTCTTCGGCCTGGTCGAGGTCGAGGGCGCCGACGACGTCGTCGCCAACTGGGAGCAGATCAAGAAGGCCGAGAAGGGCCGGGCCTCGATCTTCGACGGCATGCCCGCCGACCTCCCCGCCCTGCTCTACGCGGTCAAGGTCGTGAAGAAGGCGGCGTCGCTCGACGTCGCCCCCGACCCCGAGGACCAGACCCTGGGCGGCCAGCTCCTCGCCCTCGTCGCCGAGGCCCGGTCGGCCGACGCCGACGTCGATCCCGAGACCGAGCTCCGAGCCGCTGCCGCCCGCTTGAAGGACCGCGCCCAAGCCGTCGAGTGACCGGCCGAGCGGCACCGCGCCGCTCGGTTTGCGCCACACGGGTGGGTGACGTCAGCCTCACGGTCTGCCCGAACGGCAACCCGTCCCTGAACGGAGGGGTGGCCAGGGGTAGCTTTTCTCCACCTGTCTCCGGGAGCACCACCACCGCAATGAGCACCATCGAAAGCGTCATCGGCCGCGAGATCCTCGACTCCCGTGGCAACCCCACGGTCGAGGTCGAGGTCCTGCTCGACTCCGGGGCCGTCGGCCGCGCCGCCGTCCCGTCGGGTGCCTCCACCGGGCAGTTCGAGGCGGTCGAGCTCCGCGACGGCGGCGAGCGCTACGGCGGCAAGGGCGTCACCATCGCCGTCGCCAACGTCAACGGCGAGATCAGCGACGAGCTCGAGGGCCGCGACGCCCTCGACCAGCGCGAGTGCGACCAGGCCCTGCTCGACCTCGACGGCACCGACAACAAGGCCCGGCTCGGCGCCAACGCCATCCTCGGCGCCTCGCTCGCCATCGCCAAGGCCGCGGCCATCGAGCTCGACGTGCCGCTCTACCGCCACGTCGGCGGCACCAACGCCCACGTCCTGCCCGTGCCGATGATGAACGTCCTCAACGGCGGCGCCCACGCCGACAACAACGTCGACTTCCAGGAGTTCATGGTCATGCCGGTCGGCGCGGCCAGCTTCTCCGAGGCGCTGCAGTGGGGCACCGAGACCTACCACGTGCTCAAGAAGGTCCT
>DATMGQ010000204.1:0-23419 GCA_035555395.1 Acidimicrobiales bacterium | reverse complement strand
CTACCAACGGCTCATCGCTCCCTGGCACGCACGGTGGGGGGCGACGCCGGAGGAGGTGGCGCGGAGGTTCGACGGGGACGATCTGGTGGAGCATGCGACGGCGACGACCCGCGCCGTGTCCATCGCGGCGCCTCCCGAGGCCGTCTGGCCGTGGCTCGTGCAGATCGGCTTCGGTCGCGCCGGCTGGTACAGCTACGACTGGTTGGACAACGACGGCGCTGCGAGCTCGACCGAGGTCATCGGCGAGCTCCAGGACCTCGCTCCTGGTGACCGCATCCCCATGACCCCTGACCTCGGGTTCGTCGTGCAGGCCCTCGCGGCGCCCACCAGCATCGTGTCGCTCAGCGACGATGGCAGCACCTCCTGGGCGCTCGACCTCGTGTCCCAAGGCGGCGGGTGCCGGCTGATCAGCCGGTTCCGCACCCCGCCCCCGAAGGGGGTGGCGGGACTGGTCTGGGCTGCGATCGCCGGGCCAGGGGCCTTCATCATGGAGCGGCGGATGCTCCGAGGGATCCGCGCTCGTGCCGAGTCGTGCGTCGCGATCTCGAGGTCGTGAGGTGGCGGCGGTCGATCGAGCAGGTGCCGAGAGCCCCGCAGTTCCCGGCTCGACCCGCCTGACCGACTCCCTCGGCCTCACGTCATCGGAGGCCGCGGCTCGGCGGGAGGCCGACGGTCCCAACCGCCTGCCCGCAGCGAGACGAGTGCCCGCCTGGAGGCACCTGGTCGGCCAGCTGACCCACTTCTTCGCGATCATGCTGTGGGTGGCGGGTGCCCTCGCCTTCGTGGCCGGGATGCCCCAGCTCGGCACGGCCGTCTTCGTCGTGATCGTCATCAACGGCTGCTTCGCCTTCTTCCAGGAGCAGCGAGCCGAGCGGGCCGCCGAACGCCTGGACGATCTCCTGCCCACAGACGTGGTGGTGCAGCGCGACGGCCGGCCGACGACGATCAGCGCCACCGAGGTCGTCGTGGGGGATCGCGTCCTGCTCTCGCCCGGAGATCGGATCCCCGCCGACCTGACCCTGGTCGACGCCGCTTCCCTCGCCATCGACACGTCGACCCTCACGGGCGAGAGCGTTCCCGTCGACCTGGGCCCAGGCGAGCAGGCGTATGCGGGCACCTACGTCACGGCGGGAGCGGGAGCAGGCATCGTCTGCCGGACGGGGGCTGACACCCAGCTCGCCGACATCGCACGGCTCACGACGACCGAGCGGCCCCCACGCACGCCGCTCGCACACGAGCTCAACCGAATCGTCCGCACCATCGCCGCGATCGCGGTGGGGGTCGGGATCGCGTTCTTCATCCTCTCGACGCTCGTGGGCAGCCCAGCCCGTGACGGCTTCCTCTTCGCCGTCGGCGTCACGGTCGCGCTGGTCCCGGAGGGGCTGCTGCCGACCGTCACGCTGTCGCTCGCGATGGGCGCCCAGCGCATGGCCGACCGGAACGCCCTGGTCCGCCGTCTCGACGCGGTCGAGACCCTCGGGTCCACCACCTTCATCTGCACCGACAAGACGGGAACGGTCACGCGAAACGAGATGTCCGTGACGTCGGTCTGGACACCAGCGGGAGCCGTGGCGGTTTCCGGGCGAGGCTACGAGCCGAACGGAGCGACGGTGACCGGCCCAGAGGCAGCCCTCGCCCTGGCCGGGGAGGCTGCAGGAGCGGCCCGTGCTGCGAGCCAGGGGCGGATCACGAACGCCGATGGACGGTGGACCGCGGTCGGCGATCCCATGGAGGCGGCCATCGACGCGTTGGCCCGGCGCATGGGCGTCGCGACGGTCGGCGACGAGCACGAGGTGAAGCGCCACTTCCCGTTCGACCCCGACCGCCGCAGGGAGTCCGTGGTCTGCGGCACGCACCTCCTCGTGAAGGGTGCGCCGGACAGCGTCGTGGCCCGGTGCCTCGCCATCGACGAGGCCGCCGTCGAGCGCGCCGTGGCCGATCTTGCCGGACAGGGCCTGCGGGTGCTCGCCGTGGCTCGCCGGCCAGCCGAGGGCATCGTCGCGGAGACGGGGGCTGACGAGGCGGAACGCCGGCTCGAGCTGCTCGGGCTCCTCGGTCTCCAGGACCCGCCTCGCGAGACGGTCGCCAAGGCCGTCGCGGCCGCCCGGGCCGCAGGGATCAAGCTCGCCATGGTCACCGGGGACCACCCCACGACGGCCGCCGCGATCGCCCGGCAGGTCGGGTTCCCCGTGGGCGAGGAGCGCGTCCTCGAGGGCCGCGGCCTGCCCGTCGACGACCACGTCCTCGCTGCCCTCCTCGACCACGACGGGGTCGTCGTCAGCCGGGTCTCGCCCGCCGACAAGCTGCGCATCGCCCGCGCCCTCCAGAGCCGGGGCCACGTCGTCGCCATGACCGGCGACGGTGTCAACGACGGCCCCGCGCTCCAGGCCGCCGACATCGGCGTCGCGATGGGGGAGGGCGGCACCGACGTCGCCCGGGCGGCCGCCGACCTCGTGCTGCTCGACGACGACTTCTCGACCATCGTCACCGCCGTCGAGAGCGGTCGCGCGACCTTCGCGAACATCCACCGCTTCCTCACCTACCACCTCATCGGAAACGTCGCCGAGCTCACTCCGTTCCTCCTCTGGGCGCTCTCCGGAGGACGCTTCCCGCTCGCGCTCGGCGTACTCCAGATCCTGTGCATCGACATCGGGACCGATGTGCTCCCGGCCGTCGCCCTCGGCAGCGAGGCTCCCAGTGCCGGGGTCCTCACCCGACCGCCGGAACGGAGGCACCTCCTTGACCGACCGCTCCTGTTCCGGGCCTTCGGCGTCCTCGGGCCGACCGAGGCATCCGTCGAGATCGCCGCGTTCCTCGTGGCCTTCGCCGCCGTCGGATGGCGGCCCGGCGAACCCTTCCCGGGGGGCCACGACCTGGCTCGAGCGTCGGGTGCTGCGTTCGGCGCCGTCGTCGTGGGCCAGATCGGCGCCGCGTTCGCCTGCCGGAGCGCCACCCGTTCGGCGAGCGCCGTCGGCTGGACCACCAACCGGCTCATGCTGGGCGCCGTTGCGTTCGCGCTCGGGCTCCTCGCCGTGCTCCTCGGTGTTCCGCCCCTCGCCCGGCTGCTCGGTCAGGCCGTGCCGCCTGCGGCGGGGCTCGCCGTCGTCGCCTGCGCAGCACCGGCGCTGCTCGCCGCGGATCAGTTGCACAAGCTCGTGAGGCGTCGGATGCACCTGCGATCCGTCGGCCGCTGATGGCTGGCGCCGACGCCGCTCGATCGGCGGGATCCCCGTCAGCGGTCCCGGACGGGGCAGGGGGCCGACGCGACCGGGGTCTGAGGCGGGAGCTCGGGCTCAGCCAGGTCACGGCGAGTGCCGTCGGCATCATCATCGGTGCCGGGATCTACGTCCTGCTGGGGCCGGCGACTGCCAAGGCCGGCGCTGCGGTGTGGCTGTCGTTCCTCGTCGCTGGCCTCCTCAGCGCCCTGACCGCGCTGTCGTATGCGGAGCTGGCGTCGATGTTCCCGTCCGCTGGCGCCGAGTTCGAGTACGCACGCCAGGTCTGGCCGCCCTGGCTTGCGTTCATCGTCGGCTGGGTGATGGTCGTCGGTCTGATCGTCGCCGGCGCGGCCGTCGCGCTCGGCTTCGCCGCCTACCTGCAGCACTTCTTCGCGGTACCCCTGCGTGTGGGCGCCCTCGGGCTCCTCGGCGTCGTCGCCGCGGTCGCCGGGCGTGGGATCCGCCGGTCGGCGCGCCTGACCGTCGTGCTCTCGCTCGTGCAGATCTCCGGTCTGGTGCTCATCATCGCGATCGGGGCTCCCCACGTCGGCGAGCAGAGCCTGATCACCGGAGCGAGCATCGGCGGGGTGGTCAGCGGTGCTGCCCTCGTCTTCTTCGCCTTCATCGGCTTCGACGAGGTGATCACCCTCTCGGACGAGACCCGGGATCCCAGCCGGAAGATCCCCCAGGGCCTCCTGCTCGGCCTGGCCATCTCGACGCTCCTGTACGTCGCCGTCGCGATCGCTGCCGTCAGCGTGCTCGGGCCGCACTCGCTCGCCATCGCACCGCAACCGCTCACCGCCGTGATGCAGCAAGGAGTGGGTCCGAGCAGTGCCGACCTCGTCGCCGCGATCGCACTCGTCGCCACCCTCAACACGACGCTGCTCCTGGTGACGGCGGCATCGCGGCTGCTGTACGGCATGGCGTCCCGTGGCGCCCTCCCTTCCCCGCTGACGTGGACCAGCCAGGCGGGCGTCCCCTGGGTCGGCGTTCTGATCGCCGTGGCGGGTGGGGCCGCCAGCGTCCTGCTCGGGCACATCGAGGTCGTGGCGAGCGTCACCGACTTCGCGGTGTACCTCGTGTTCCTCGCGGTCAACGCGATCGTCGTGATCCTGCGGTGGCACCGTCCGGACCAGGTCCGACCCTTTCGGGTGCCGGTGGCGATCGGCCGCACGCCCGTGCTGCCCCTGGCCGCCGTCGCCGTCGTCGCCATCTTGCTCCCCGGGATCGATCCGGCTGCCGCCCTGCTCGGGACCGTCCTCGTGCTCGTCGGCCTGCTGCTCCACGCGGTGATCGGGCGTCGCGAGCGGGATGGCACGAGCGGAGCAGGGAGCGATCGATGACCACGCGCACGCAGGAGGCGATGACCAACGGCCCCGCCACCGGTCCCATCGCGGACCAGGTCCACGTCCTCACGGCCGAGACCCAGGGAGCAGCCGTCGACCAGCCGACGGCACCGATCGCAACAGGAGGTGGACGATGAGGGCCTGGGTCGTCGACCACCCCGGGCCCGCGGACACCAACCCGCTGTCGTTCGTGGACCTCCCGGTCCCGGAGCCAGGTCCCGGGGAGATCCGCGTGCGCACCGCGGTCTGCGGCGTCTGCCGCACCGACCTGCACCTCGCCGAAGGCGACCTCGCCCCGCGCCAGCCCGGCATCGTCCCCGGACACGAGGTCGTGGGAACGGTGGACGCGGTCGGTCCTGGAGCGGATCGACTGGCCGTGGGGGACCGGGTCGGCATCGCGTGGCTGGCTCGTACGTGCGGGACCTGCCGGTACTGCGCCGCCGGGGCGGAGAACCTCTGCACGGACCCCGTCTTCACCGGCTGGGACCGCCATGGCGGGTTCGCCGAGTTCGTCACCGCCGATGAAGCGTTCGTCTACCGGCTTCCGGACGGGTTCGACGATCTCCACGTCGCCCCGCTCCTGTGTGCAGGGATCATCGGCTACCGGGCCCTGCGGAGGGCGGCGGTCCCGGTCGGCGGACGGCTCGGCATCTACGGCTTCGGTGCATTTGCCCACATCACCGCCCAGGTGGCGATGGCGGAGGGCATCGAGGTCCACGTGCTCACCAGGTCGGCGGCGGCCCGGACGCTCGCGCTCGAGCTGGGCGTGACCTCCGTCGGAGCGGCCGACGACCGGCCTCCGTGCGACCTGGACTCAGCGATCCTGTTCGCCCCGGTGGGCGAGCTCGTTCCGGTGGCGCTCGAGGCGCTCGGACGAGGCGGAACGCTCGCCATCGCCGGGATCCACCTGTCGGACATCCCGGTCCTGAGCTACCGACGCCACCTGTTCCAGGAGCGTCAGGTCCGCAGCGTCACGGCGAACACCCGCCGCGACGGCGAGGAGCTGCTCGACATCGCGGCCCGGATCGGGTTGCGCACCACGGTCGTGCCCTACCCCCTGGGTGGAGCCGGTGAGGCCCTGTCGGATCTTGCCGCCGATCGCGTCACGGGTGCTGCAGTGCTGGACCTGCGAACCGGCTGATCGGATCCTCACCGAGCGATGACGACCGGGCAGGGCGCGTGGCGGAGGACCTGTCGCGCCACCGAACCGAGACGGTCCGGGTGTCGACCGGTGACCAGCTGGGCCCCGATGACCAGGAGCTCGGACCCGACTGTGGCATCGAGCAGGGCCCGTGCGGCAGGACCGCACACCGCGCTCAGGCCGATCGTGGCGGCGACAGCCGGCCCGAGCTGCTCCACGACCGTGCGGTGCAGCGCCACCCGGGCGTCCTCATCGGTCGCCGCAGCGCCGAAGGCTTGAGCCCCGCGCGCCGCGACGGGCAGCCGCGGCGTCCAGGCCAGGACGGCGGTGAGCTCGCTCGATCGGATCCGGCTCTCCTCGGCGGCCCAGAGGAGCGATCGTCGGCTGCCGATGCTCCCGTCGACTCCCACGGTGATGCCCGTGCCTTCCGCAGCCAGGGCGGGGACCACGGCCACGGACGCCGGTGCCGCGGCGGCCACGTGCTCGGCCACGGACCCGAGCGTGAGCGCGGCGAACCCTCCGGAGCCGCGAGACCCGAGCACGACGAGATCGTGTTCTGACGAGGCGGCCACGAGGGCAGCCTCCGGCTTCTCGGGCACGAGCGCGGTGGCCGTCGGCACCTCGGGGTGGTCGACCGCATGGGCGGCGACCACCTGCTCGAGGCGGGTGGCGGCCTCCCGCTCCTCCGCTGCGGGATCGTCCCATCGCTCGCGCCAGGTGTGCTCGCTGAGGAGCGGTTCGTGCCAGCTCTGCAGCACGGAGAGGGCCACACCCCGTGAACTGGCCTCGTGGAACGCCCAGCTCAGCGCAGCATCCGCACCGGAGGAACCGTCGAAGCCGACCAGTACCGAGCCGGCTGACGGCGGTGCGACCGGAGGTTCGGGAGGGGTCACCGGCGTCCCCCGATCCCTTCGGGGTGCTCGCCGGTCCGGCGGCGACGGTACGCGTCGAGGTCGACGGCCGGCGCACAGGTGCTCGATCGGCCGACGCAGCCCTCACGCCGGATGGGCCCGGCGCCCCGGAGCGGTCGCACCGAGCCCCGGTCGTGGACGAGCACGAGCACCGGCGCGGGGGAGCGGTGCCTGGCGTCGCGGGCGAGGACCGCCCCGTGCACCGCGACGAGGGTGATGAGGGCGAGCGTGGTGATCATCGGCATCTCCACTTCGTGGATGGGCGAGGTGCTCAGGTGGCTTCGCGACCTGCTGCTTCGCCGGCGGCGGGTGCGAGCTGTCGTCGGAGTCGGGTTCCCGTGCACGGCCGCACCTCCCTTCGTCGTCACAACCATGGCCTCGGCCCACGCGCTCGACTAGGGCCGTTCGGCCCTGACCGGTCCGCTGACCGAAGACCATGATCACGTCATGGGCGCAGAACGCTCCGCAGGTCCAAGGGCACCGTGCGATCCCGTCGTGGTCGACGACTGGAGCACCGCCCGTGACGCCATCGATCGCCTGACCTCGCACCAGCAGTCGATGGCGTTCGTCCTGACGAACGGCCACCTCAGTGCGATCGTCACCTTCCACGACCTCGAGTTCGCGTGCGAGTGGGCTGGGCCGTCCGCGACGGTCGCCGACGCCGCCACGTGCGCGTTGGTCGATGTCGCCGCGGGCAGCAGCCCGTCTGAGGCGACGAAGGCGTTCTCCGAGGCCGCCGGCCGGTGGATGGAGATGACGCGGGTGCGAACTCGATGATCGCCTGCGGCGCAGCGTTCGGCGGTCCCGCGCCACGCGTCGCGTTCGACCGGGGTCGGAGTGACCTTTGGCCCTAGGGCGCTCGCGGGGCGAGGCTCACGCTGAGGGTGCGACGGGAACGGTCCCGACGCAGGACCCAGCGGAGGTTCCGCCATGACCGACACCATCGAGCGCCCGCCCCAGACCGGCCCGGTGCAACCGGACGGCGGAGGCGATGGCGGGTTGAGCCGGGGTGCGGAGCTGGGGCTGATGTCCTCGACGGCTCTCGTCATCGGCAGCATCATCGGAACGGGCGTCTTCACGATGCCAGCCGTCATGGCCGGCGCCGGGACCAGCTCGATCATCACCCTCGCGGTCATCGCCGTCGGAGCGGTCCTCCTCGGCATGATGTTCGGGCAGCTCACGAAGCGGGTCCCGAACGTCGACGGCGGTCTCTACGCCTATGCGCGCCACGAGTTCGGTGACTTCGCCGGCTACCTGACGGCCTGGTGCTACTGGATCACCTGCTGGGCTGGCAACGCGGCGATCGTCGCCTCGTGGGTGCTCTACGTCGAGTCGCTGTTCGGCATCGAGAACCCGTCGGCGTGGACGAACTTCGGCATCGCGCTCACCGGACTGTGGATCCCGGCCGCGATCAACCTCGCGGGGGTCCGGCAGATGGCCTGGTTCCAGAACCTCACCGTGGTGCTGAAGTTCGTGCCGCTCCTGTTCGTGGCGGTCTTCGGCTGGTTCTTCGTGACGTCCGCGAACTTCGGGCCGTTCAACGCCTCGGGCGGCAGCCTCTACGACGGGGTCGGCATCGCCGCCGGGGTCGCCCTGTTCTCGTTCATCGGCGTCGAGTGCGCTTCCATCGCCGCCGGTCGGGTCAGGAACCCCCGGCTCAACGTCGGGCGAGCGTCGGTGATCGGCACTGCGGCGAGCGGTCTCATGTACGTCCTCGTCACGGCCGTGATCATGGGCCTCGTGCCCCACGACGAGCTCGTGGACGACGGGGCCCCGTTCGTGGCTGGCATCCAGTCGATGTTCAACGACGCTGGGTGGGTCGGGAAGGCGGTCGCGCTGGTTGCCGTCGTCTCCGGCATCGGGGCGCTCAACGGATGGACGCTCGTCACCGCAGAGATGCCCTTCGCCGCAGCACGCGACGGCCTGTTCCCGCGGGCCTTCGCGAAGGAGGGCCGCAACGGCACGCCCTGGTTCGGCATCGTGGTGTCCACCATCGTCGCCTCGCTCCTCATGGCCTGGAGCTACAGCGGCAAGACCGGGCTGAAGGTGTTCACGTACCTCGTGTACCTGTCGGTCGTGACCGTGGCGATTCCCTACTTCCTGTCCGCCTGCGCACAGCTGGCGTTCCTCGTGTCACGGCGCCGGAGGGTCCAGGGCTGGAACCTCGCCAGGGACCTGTCGATCTCGGTGGTCAGCGCCCTCTTCTCCCTCTGGGTGACCTTCGCCTCGGGCTACCAGTCCGTGTACCAGGCGATGCTCCTGCTCCTCATCGGCGTCCCGATCTACTCGTTCCTCAAAGCGCGCCGCGAGCGGCTCGGACTCGTGCCTGAGCCCGTCGATCAGGTCGATGGCGACCCGGCCGACGCGGTCGTCGACCTCGTGACCGGACCGGTGGGAGCATGAGCACCATGCGAGCACTCGTTCGGCGGCCCGGGCCGTTGATGGCCGAAGGGCTCGTCACCCACATCGATCGCATCCCCGTCGACGAGGTGCATGCCCACGAGCAGTGGCACGTGTACGTCGCGGCGATGGAGGCGTACGGGTGGGAGACCATCGAGGTGCCCGCGGCCGATGACTGCCCGGATGCGGTCTTCGTTGAGGACACGGTGATCATGTGGCACAACGTCGCCGTGATCACCCGGCCCGGAGCGGATTCCCGCAAGCCGGAGGTCGTCGAGGTGGAGAAGGTCCTCGCTGGCCTGGGCTGCTCCCTCAACCGGATCGAGGCCCCGGGAACCCTCGACGGCGGCGACGTCCTGAAGGTCGGCGACACCGTCTTCGTGGGGCGTGGCGGCCGCACGAACGGGGAGGGGATCCGCCAGCTCCGGTCGATCCTCGCCCCGCTCGGAGCGACCGTCGTCGCCGTCCCCGTCACCAAGGTCCTCCACCTGAAGTCGGCGGTCACGGCCCTGCCCGACGGGACGGTCATCGGCTACCTGCCGTTGGTCGACGATCCCTCGGTGTTCCCTCGGTTCCTCGCCGTCCCGGAGGAGTCCGGTGCCCACGTCGTCGATCTGGGGGCCGGCCGCCTGCTCATGGCCTCGGACGCGCCGCAGAGCGCCGCCATGTTCACCGAGCTCGGGTACGAGCCGGTGATCATCGACATCGGGGAGTTCGAGAAGCTCGAGGGCTGCGTCACCTGCCTGTCGGTGCGACTCCGCTGGTAGGCGAGCCACGAGCCGCCGGGTCAGCTGCGGTGGTCGTCGCCGGTGAGGTTCCGTGCGGCGAACACCGCCGCCTCGGTGCGACGCTTCATCCCGAGCTTCATCAGCAGGTTGGACACGTAGTTCTTCACGGTCTTCTCGGCCAGGAACATGCGCTCGCCGATCTCGCGGTTGGTGAGCCCCTCAGCGAGGCAGTCGAGGATGCGTCGCTCCTGGGCGCTGAGGTCGGATGCCCGGGGATCGCCACCGGTCGTGGCGTCGGCGTTGAGCCGCTCGACCATTCGCTTCACGGCGCCGGCATCGAGCAGCGAGCGGCCCGCAGCGACCTTCCGCACGTTGTCGACGAGCTCCGACCCTCGGATCTGCTTGAGGACGTAGCCCGAGGCGCCGGCCACGACGCTGTCCAGGAGCGCCTGGTCGTCGGCAAACGACGTCAGCATCAAGCAGTGGATCTCGGGATGCGCCGAGCGGACGTCACGGCACACCTCGACCCCGGTCCCGTCGTCCAGTTGGACGTCGAGGACCGCGACGTGCGGTCGGCAGAGGCCGATGCGGTTCCTCGCCTCCTCCGCTGAGCCGGCCTCGCCCACCACGATGATGTCGTCCTGCGTCTCGAGGAGGTCGCGGACACCGCGGCGGACGACCTCGTGATCGTCGAGCAGGAAGACGCGGATGGGTTGATCGACCTGATCCTCGGGGAGCGGTGTGGCCTGCATCGAAGGACCTCTTCGCGCGGATGCTGGTTTGCGGACAGCTCCAGGCTGCCACCCGGACGGGTGAGCCGCTCGGCTCCGCATTCGCCAGGCTCGCGGCCAGGCACGGAGGCCGACCGGCTGCGGGACGCGTCCAATGGACGTTCGGCCCTGGTGGGCGGTCGAGCGGGAGCACACGCTCGAGGGAGAGCACGACCCGAGGAGCCATCATGACCAACGACCTGTCCAGCGCCGAAGACCGAGACCTCACCGCGGTCTCCGATGTCGCAGGTGCCGACCCATCCGTCCGGGAACGGGTCTCGCGTTCCGGTGCCGACGCCGAGGCGGCGACCGCGGCCCTCAGGGATGCCCTGATCGAGTTGCACCGCTCGGACGACGAGGCTTGGCGCCGCTACGCCGTCGACATGGAGGAGGCCTCCCGGCGGTTCGACACGACGATCGGGATCGCCGCGGCACGGCTCCGGGCCGAGCGGGCCGCATCCAAGGAGGATCTCGGGTCCGTGCTCGACGACGTGATGGCGTCGTGGCGGATGCGCGCTGATGAGATGCGCGTTCGTGCGCACATCGGCCAGATGGACGCGCACGACCTGGTGAGCGACACGGTCACCGAGCTCGACCTCGCGACCCAGCGGGTCGGGGCGGTCGTCGTCCGCCTGCGCGCCGAGGTCGGGAGCACGATGCGGGCGATGCGGGCTGAGGTGACCGGCGCCCTCGATGACGCCGCTCGGATCCTCCGCGGGCTGCCCCACTGACGGAGGCGGGGGAGGTGCTGCCGGGGGTGCGGCCGTCAGCCGCCTCTGGCGGAGGGAGCGGTCGATCCCCGGAGCTCGGTGCCGCGAACCAGCGCGGCGGAGATGCGCACGAACCCGTCCGTCTCACCGACCCAGGGCTTCAGTGGGAGCGCGGCCGCGGCGGTCAGGTCCGCGGCGGTCGTCAGGCGCTGCGCTGGACCGGTCACGAGCACGCGCCACCCGATCCGCGCCTCCGCATCGAACTCGTCGATCCCCATGCACAGCACCTGACCGTCGGCCGCACCCGTCAGCTTGTGCCCGGGGATGGTGCGGAACACGGGGTCTCGGCCGAGCAGGGCGTACTGGACCGGGAACATCTCGGGAAGTGCGTCGAGCGAGAGCACGATGCGGCCGAGCGACGTCTGTCCCAGGCGCTCGAAGCACGCGTCCTCGTCGAGCGGGAAGAAGGCGGAAGGCGAGAGGTCAGTCGGCTCGGTCATGGGTTCCTGCCTTGGTCCGCCGAGCCGTCAGCTCGGTCACGGTGCAAGACCAGCGTGCAGGTGCAGGCACCGTCGTCGGTAGTGCCGATGGTCCCGAACCGGCCGGCACGACGCCCTCACCCGAGGTTGGCGGGGACGGACCACTCGAACTGGCACCCCGTCCCCGTCGGGGCAGGAAGGAGCTCGGCGTGGCCGCCGAGCGTCTCGGCCCGTCGAGCGAGGTTGGCGATCCCGTTTCCGCCGTACACCTCGGCGGGCGCGCCGGCGCCGTCGTCGACGATCTGGGCCGTCACGTGCTCGCCCACGGCGACGCTGACCCTTGCGCTGGATGCTCCCGCGTGCTTGGCGACGTTCGTGAGCGCCTCCCGCACCGTTGGGAGCAGCTGTTCCACGATCCGCTCGTCGATGGTCTCGACGGCGCCTTCGAACTCGATGCGCGGCTCGAAGCCCAGTGACGGCGCGGTCTCGGTCACGACGTCGAGGATCCGGCCGCGCACGCCGGTCGGCCCGGGATCCGGCGACTGGAGGGCGAAGATGGCGTTGCGCAGCTCGCGGATCGTCTCGTCGAGGTCACGGATCGTCGTCGCGAGGCGGCCGCTGATCCGCTCGTCTCCGGACATCGCCGACACCGCTTGGAGGCTCAAGCCGGCGGCGAACAGACGCTGGATGACCGTGTCGTGGAGGTCTCGCGCCAGACGGTCGTGATCCTCGGCGAGCAGGACGGCTTGGCGGGCTTCCTGGAGCTCCGCCTCGCGTGCCCGCAGCTCCGCGTCGGCCGCGAGCCGAACGGTGATGTCGCGGGCGAGCGCAGCGATCCACCGCGTGCCATCGCGACCGGGCGGTCCGGCGCGGTACGTCTTCTCGACGGGGACCTCCGATCCGTCCTTCCGGAGCAGACGCGATTCACGCCGGGCGGTGGCCGTCGGGTCGTCGAGGAGCTGCTCCACCAGATCCCGGTACTCGGGCTCGGTGGCGTACGGGTTGAGGTGGAGGGGGGTCATCTCCTTCAACTCGCGCTCCTCGTAGCCGACGAGACGGACGGCCCCTTGGTTCACGTGGGAGTACCGGAGGCTGTCGGCGTCGAACAGGAAGATGCCGTCCTCGATCGAGTCCAGGGTGTGGAGGACCCGGTGGAGGTGGTCCTCGGCCTTGACCCGCTCGCCGACGTCGCGGACCGCTGCGACCACGAACGTGCGTCCACCGAGGTCGAGCGGGCTGAGGCTGATCTCGGCATCGAAGGCCGTGCCGTCGCGGCGAAGCGCTCGAAGCTGGAGCCCTGCTCCCATCGATCGCACCTGGGGGTGGGCTCGGTAGCGGGTCCGATGGGCCCGGTGTCGCGCCCGCACCTCGATCGGTACCAGGTCATCGACGAGACCACCCACGAGATCGCTCGTCGCGCAGCCGAACAGTGCCCCGGCCTGGTCGTTGGCGAAGGCGATCTCGCCGCTGTCCGCGATCACCAAGATCCCATCGGGTGCGGCATCGAAGAGGGACCAGGCGAAGTCGTCGCCGAACGGTTCGAGGAGCGGAGAGCGAAGACCCATCAGCTCGCCGCTGCGTGCAGCAGCAGGTCGGGCGGTGCGAATGGTGCTGAGATCGCCATGGTTCCTCCCAGACGAGGCCAGCGGGCTGACCCGACTGCGACGCAGGGTGAAGGCTATCCCACCCCGCGGAGGGCGTCCTCGCCGCACCGCTCGCTCGGTGGTCACCGATCGCCGCATCGCGCTCCTCGTCCATCCGAGCGGCCGTCACGAAGGGCGGGCGACGGGGCGTCCTAGATGCCGAGGTCGCGGCGATCGAACGCCTCGGCTGCGCCCACCGTGAGCACACCGGCGGACAGGACGAGCAGCGCCAGGTGTCCCACCGGCACGCCGTGGCCCAGGGGGTCGACACCGAGCGCGTGGTACCAGGGAGACGCGACCCGCCACGGCTCCAGCCAGCTGGCGAGGGGGCCGAGGGCGCTCAGGAGGTAGGCGCTGATGGCGAGCGCGGCGCCGACGCCCCGAGCGAGGCCCCGCTTGCCCGTTGCGGCGCCGAGCGCGAGGCCGAGGATGGCGAAGACCGCCGCCAGTGCGAACGCCATGAGGGACGCAGCGCCCAGTCGGGCCACGGGGACGTCGGCGGAGAAGGCCGAGCTGGCGAGGACGAGCGCTGCTGCCATCACGGTGGAGACCAGGCCGAGGCCGGCGACCACGGCAGCAGCCTTCTCGCCGACGACGCGCCGCCGGGAGATGGGGTTGGCGAGCAGGAGGTCGATGGTCCCTCGGTCTTCCTCGCCGGCGACGGCATCGGAGCCCCAGAGCACGCCGAACACGACGACCATCAGGGGCAGCACGAACGAGAACAGCTCGGCTCGCACGTAGCCGGTTCCGGTCGCGAAGTCCGTGAGTCCGAACAGCTGCTTCACGCTCTCTGGATAGGAATCCAGCAGCGCCGACATGTCGTTGTCGCGGACGGTGGGGTAGAGCGCGAGCTCGAGCACGATCGTCGCCGCGAGCCCGATCGACCACCCGATCAGCGCCCGCCGCTCGTCGTGGAGCGATCGTCCGAACACGGACCTCGTCCACCAGGGAGCCGTTGGTTCACGCTTCATCGGCGGTCTCCCGGCGCTGGTCCTCGTAGTAGCTGAGGAAGATCTGCTCGAGGTCCGGTTCGCCAGCGACGAGTTCGAGCACCTCGAACCGGGCCAGCACCTTGACGATCAGATCCATCGAGCCGGTGATGTCGATGGTTGCGTGGTTGCCGGACGATGCGACCAGTGAGGCGCCCGGCAGCGCAGCGAGCTGATCTTCCGGGATGGGCGTCGTCGTGCGCACCTCGATGCGTCGCACCGCCCGCGACCGCAGGCCTTCGACGGCCTCGGTGGCGACGAGCGAGCCGGCACGGATGATGGCGACCCGGTCTGCGACCTCGCTGACCTCGTTGAGGGCGTGAGACGAGAGGAACACCGCAGCGCCCTCGGCGGTCGACTCCCGCATCAACGAGCGGATCTCCCGCTGCATGAGGGGGTCGAGCCCGGAGGTGGGCTCGTCGAGGATGATCACCTCCGGATCTCCCATGAACGCCTGGATGAGACCGACCTTCTGCTTGTTGCCCCGTGAGAGCTCTCGGATCGGGCGTCCGAGGTCCAGGTGCAGGCGCTCGGCGAGGTCGCCCACGCTGCGGCCGGTGCCGCGCCCTTCTCGAAGCGATGCCAGGTGGTCCAGCATCTGGCCACCCGTCAGCTGCTCGTAGAGCGCGAGCTCGCCCGGCAGGTAGCCCAGGCGGCGGCGAACCGCCCGGCCGCCCCGCCGCACCTCCCGTCCGAGGATGCGGATCCTCCCGGCATCAGGACGGATGAGGTCCATGACGAGCCGGATGGTGGTGGACTTCCCTGCGCCGTTGGGGCCGAGGAACCCGAAGACCTCGCCGTGTTCGACGGAGAGCGTCACATCGTCGATTCCGGCTCCGGTCCGATAGTGCTTGGACACGTGGTCGATGTCGATCGCACTCACGTGGGAAGGCGACCCGTGAGCTTCCGCTCGAATCGGTGGATGCGGTGGACGGCCCCGGCCGGCTCGACGAACATGAGCGGGCACTCCCCGTCCACGACGGGCACCCTGCGTCGACGGCACAGGTCCACCGCGGCGTCGGACACCGATGACGGTCCCACCCCCCGATGCAGCCAGATCCGTGGGATGCCTCGGTCGATGCAGGCCTGGACGGCGTCGGCGGCGCGGTCGGCCGACACCATGATGATCGCCCCTCCGACCTCGGAGGGAAGGTCGGTGACCGACCGGAAGCAGCGCTGTCCGTCGATCTCGTCGGCTGCGGGGTTGACGGCGTCCACCGTGTAGCCGTGGCCCCTCAGCTCTCGGGCAACGGTCGAGCTGAACGCCTTGGGGTTCCGTGAAGCGCCGACGAGGGCGAGGTGCCGCTGAGCAAGGAAGTCGTCTACCACTGCGCGCGTTGCCATGGGGTCACCGCCCTTTCGACGGTCGAGTTCGGGTGTGTGATCCATCATCCGACCGGAGGTCAGCGCGGCCCAAGGGCCGTTGGTCACAACCCCTCCGCTGCACCAGCGATGGCGATCGAAGGACCTTCGGCCCTGTCTCCGCGGACTCCCTGGGCCGAGCGTGGACGAAAGAGCGACGGCCCCGAGGAGGCAGCCATGAACAAGGGACTCGAACGCCAGGTGGCGATCGTCACCGGAGGAAGTGCCGGCATCGGGCGAGCGGCGGTGATGGCGTTCGCGGAGGCGGGCTCGTCCGTGGTCGTGGCTGATCGAGACGTCGAACGCGGCGAGGCCGTCGCCGCTGAGGCGGAGAAGACCGGGGCCGACGCGCGGTTCGTGGCCACAGATGTCTCCGATCCGGCCGATGTCGATCGGCTCGTCGGAACGGCGATGCACGAGTTCGGACGGGTCGACGCCGCGTTCAACAACGCCGGGATCGAAGGCGGGCAGGCGCTGACCGGTGCGAGCGACCTCGAGAACTGGAACCAGGTCATCGGCATCAACCTCACCGGGGTGTGGCTGTGCATGCGAGCCGAGCTCGAGGTCATGGCCGCCCAAGGCTCCGGCGCGATCGTCAACTGCTCGTCGGTCGCTGGACTGGTCGGGTTTCCCGGGATCGGCGCGTACGCAGCGTCGAAGCACGGCATCGTGGGCCTGACCCAGACCGCAGCCCTGGAGTACGCCGCCGGCGGCATACGCGTGAACGCCATCTGCCCTGGTGTGATCGCGACGGAGATGATCGACCGCTTCACGGGTGGCGACCCAGCGGCCCTCGAGCAGCTGGAGGCCGCCGAGCCGGTGGGACGCCTCGGCACGGCTGCTGAGGTGGCGGCCGCCGTGGTGTGGCTCTGCTCGGACGGCGCCTCCTTCATCACGGGCCAGGCGTTGGCCGTCGATGGAGGCTTCGTCGCCCGCTGAGCCGAGAGCCGGCGTCGAGGTGGCCCATCGACGGAGGTGACGTTCGGCCCTTCGCATCGGACACGGCGCTCGCGACGATGCACTCGGCAACCCTGATCGGAGGCTTTCGATGTCGCATCGCTACGACCCGAAGGACGGTCCCGAGGCCGCCCGCTGGACGCTGGAGCTCGACGCGATCGGCTCCTCGGACGCAGACCAGGTCGGGGGCAAGGGTGCGAACCTGGCCCGGCTGAGGGGCATCGGCCTGCCCGTCCCAGACGGGTTCGTGATCACGACGGCGGCGTACCTCGCCGCACTCGCCGCTGCGGGCATTCGCGACGGGATCCGGGAGCGGACCGCATCGCTCGTCGATGGGGACGAGGACGAGGGCGTCGACGCCGAGGCGAAGGCGCTCTCGGGTGCGATCTCCGAGATCACCCTGCCCGCGGCCATCCGCTCGTCGATCCTCGCGGCCTACCGACGCCTGGGCGGCGGGGCGGTGGCCGTGCGATCCTCCGCCACCGGGGAGGATGCCGCGGGGACCTCGTTCGCGGGCATGCACGAGTCCTTCGTCGGCGTCGAGGGCGATGATGCCCTGATCGGACGGGTCGTCGACTGCTGGGCGTCGCTCTTCGGCGCCCGGGCGCTCGCGTACCGGGCGGAGCGCGGCATCCACGGCGAGCCCGACATCGCCGTCGTCGTGCAGCGAACGGTCGACGCTGACCGGTCGGGCGTCTTGTTCACCGCGGATCCGGTCAGCGGGGCCGAGGACCGATGCATCATCGAAGCAGCGTTCGGCTTCGGCGAGCTCGTCGTGGGCGGCGAGGTCACCCCGGCTACCTGGACCGTCGCAAAGGACCCGCTCCGGGTCCTCGACGTGCGGCCGTCATCGCAGGAGCGCGCGGTGGTGCCCTCTCACGCAGGGCCGGTCGACCGCGCGGTCCCACCCGACAGCGATCCGTCGGTCCTGGCTGCTGACGATGCACTGCGGCTCGCCCAGACCGGCTTGACGATCGAGGCGGAGTACGGGAAGCCGATGGACGTCGAGTGGGTCATCGGGGAGGGCGGGGTGAGCATCGTGCAGGCCCGTCCGCTCACGGCGGTCGCCGGCCGTTCCGCCGCCACGGCGGCGCCCGAAGCGGACCCGGTCCTGCCCGCAGACGAGCCCCTGCTCCGGGGCCTCCCTGCGGCGCCGGGCCGCGCATCAGGCCGCGTGCGCGTCCTGCACGCCCCCGGCGAGGGATCGCAGCTCCACGAGGGCGATGTGCTCGTCGCGGCCTGGACCAGTCCCGATTGGGTGCCGGCGATCCGCCGGGCTGCTGCCCTCGTGACCGACCGAGGTGGCGTCACGTGTCATGCGGCGATCGTCGCGAGGGAGCTCGGCGTTCCGTGCATCGTCGGGGCCGGTTCCGCCACCACCGACCTCCTCGATGGCGACGTCGTCACAGTCGACGGCTCGACGGGCGTGGTGACCCGGGGACGGGCACCGGCTGTGGCTCCCTCGACGCTCGGCCACCCGCCTGCCGTCGAGCCGCACGCCGCGACCGCACCTGAGGTCCTCGGGACGAAGGTGATGGTGAACGTGGCCTCGGTCGGCCAGTGCGAGGCAGCGGCGTCCCTCGAGGTCGACGGCGTCGGGTTGGTCCGTGCGGAGCTCCTGATCACCGAGGCGTTGGAGGCGGTCCACCCACGCCAGCTGATCGCGGAGGGGAGGTCGGATCAGTTCGTCGATCGGCTTGCCGAGTCGTTGCGGAGGATGGCCGGCGCGTTCGCCCCGCGGCCGGTGGTCTACCGGACCATCGACTTCCGCAGCAACGAGTTCCGAGGGCTGGAGGGCGGCGATCGCTTCGAGCCGTTGGAGAACAATCCGATGATCGGATATCGGGGCTGCTTCCGCTACGTGCGGGAACCCGACCTGTTCGCGCTCGAGCTGGCGGCCATCGCCCGAGCACGTGAGGATCACCCCAACCTGCACGTCATGGTCCCGTTCGTTCGCACCACGTGGGAGCTGGAGGCCTGCCTCGAGGCCATCGATGCCGGCGAGCTGCGGCACCATCGGGGCCTCCAGCGATGGGTCATGGCCGAAGTGCCCTCGGTCGTCTACCGCCTGCCGGAGTACGCCGCGCTCGGGATCCACGGTGTGTCGATCGGCTCGAACGACCTCACCCAGCTGATCCTGGGGGTCGACCGGGACTCGGCGACCTGTGCCGAGCTGTTCGACGAGGAGGACGCCGCGGTGCTGGACGCCATCGAGCAGATCATCACCGGTGCCCACGACCTCGGGCTGGCGTCGTCGTTGTGTGGTCAGGCGCCTTCGAACCGTCCGGCCTTCGCCGAGCACCTGGTGCGGTACGGCATCGGGTCCGTCTCGGTCGATCCGACCTCGGTCACCGCGACGCGCCGGGCGATCGCAGCGGCGGAGCGTCGGCTGGAGCTCGACGGCGCTCGTGCGGCTGCGTCACGTCCAGGCGCTGCCCGTCACATCCGATCGACGCAGGGCCACCGCTAGCAGCGGTGGACGCTCGCCCGAACCCCCTGTGGATCGGACGAGCCCGGGGGTGGGGACCTTCGACCCTTTCGTCGAGCCGGCGCGCTGGGGACGATGGACGTGGCAGGAGGTCGAGACGTGCGCCCCAGGGACGGACCAGCTGCAAGTGACGTGGTCGTCGGATTCGATGAGTCCGACTGCTCGATGGATGCGGTGCGCTGGGCGGCGATCGAGGCACAACGACGAGGGTTCCCGCTGGTGGTCGTCCAGAGCTGGCGTGAGCCGGTCGTGGCAGCCCGGGCCTGCGCACGCGACGAGCTGGATCCACCGCACGCGAGGTCGCACGCTTCGGCGGCCCTCGAGGCGTTCGTCTGGGTGGTGCGTCGCGAGCATCCGCAGCTCGAGGTCAAGGCGCTCCTCGTCGACGACCCGCCGGAGTCGGCCCTGACGGCCGCTGCGGACGGCGCGGCCCTGCTGATCGTCGGATCGCGAGGACGCGGCGGATTCCGGACCCTGCTGCTCGGATCCGTGGTCCGAAGCGTCGTCGCGGCCGCACGTTGCCCGGTCGTGGTGGTGCGCGGGCCGGCGTGGCGCTCCGGTCACGTCGTCGTCGGGGTCGATGGTACCGAGGCGAGCCTCCGGGCCCTCACCTGGGCCGCGGCGTACGCCGATCGCCGGGGATGCGGTCTCGAGGTCCTGCAGGCGTGGACCGTCGACCGCACCTGGAACGCCACCCGCCGTGCATCCCCCTCGAAGCCGCCGGCGATGGAGGCGCTCGACGATCTTCGGCAGATCGTCCACGCCGTGCTCGGCGACGACCTCCCTGCGATCGAGCTGGCCGTGTCGGAGGGGCTCGCCGCCTCAGCCCTGCTCAGGGCTGCCGAGTCCGCGAGCCTCGTCGTGCTCGGCGATGGGGGAGGTGGTGCTGGCGACATCGGACCGGTGACCTGGCAGCTCCTCGACCACGCGCCCTGTTCCGTGGCGGTGGTGCGAGGTGGCGACCGGTAGGCCTCCGACATCGAGCACCGCCCGCCCGCAGGTCGGGTCCCTGCGCTGTCCGCTGCACCGGCGTCCGTCAGCCGTGGTCAGCGTGGCCGTGGCCGACGATCGCCGCTGCGAACCGGCCATGCAGGACCATCTCGTTGCTCGGCACCACCGGTAGCCCTTCAGCGGCTGCCCGAAGGACCCGCCTCGTCTCGAGGTCCGGGTGCACGAGGACGGTCGCGGCGCGGGTCGGTGCGTGGGCGAGGAAGCCCAGGAGCGCATCGACGCCGGGCCCGTTCGGCGGCTCGAGCCCGGTGAGGTCGATCACGAGCGGCCTCGACCCGGCTTCGCGGTTGAGGCTGTCGACGAGCGCGCCGACGTCGTCATGCGCATCGAGGGAGCCATCGACGTGCACGACACAGGCGCTGGGGGTCCGTTCGGTGCTGAACACGATCATCCGTCGGCTCCTTCGAACAAGCGCTCGAACCCTCATGGTGAGCCGTTGCTGGAGCAGCCGGTAGGGACCTTGGGCCCCATCGGAGGTCGGACGAGCCGGGACGGAACCGCCTCAGGCCGTGCGCGGAACCGGTGGGACTGCTCCCGGCGTGCGGCTGGAATCGGACATGACATGAAAGAACCCGAGGGAGGTGGCTTCGCTGTCAGACCCCCTCGGGATGATGGGGGTATGCCGATGACCGCCTCCGCACCGCCCGTCCTCGGGCAGCTCGACGAGCTCGATGCGCTGCTCGATGAGCTGGCGGCTGTGGAGCTGGAGCCGGCGGATGTGGACGGTGCGCTGGCGCTGGCCCGGCGGGTGGAGCGGCTCGACCGGCGCCTCCACTCGATGAAGATCCGCGTGATCGACGCGATCGAGGAGCAGGGTCTCCACCTGCCCGACGGTCACGCGTCGGCCAGGCACCTGGTGGGCCATGCCGGGCGGCTGTCGGAGCCGGAGGCGAAGCGCCGGGACCGGGTGCGACGGTGCCTGGGTGCGATGCCGGCGGTGCGGGAGGGGCTGGCAGCCGGGTCCATCGGGGTGTGCCAGGTCAACCGGATCGCCCGGGTGTGGGTCAACCCCCGGGTGCAGACCGAGTTCGAGCGGATCGACGGCCAAGTGGCCCAGCTCGCGGCGGTGCTCACCTACGACGAGTTCGACCGGCGCCTCACCAACTGGGTCCGCCAGGTCGACGAGGACGGCACGGCGGATCGGGCTCGTCGCGCGCACGAGGACCGGCGGGCCCGGCTGGTGCAGGACTTCGACGGTGGGTGGGAGCTGCTGTGCCTCATCGGCGGGGTCACGGGCGCTCGGATGCAGGTGATCTTCCGGGCGTTCGTCGAGGCCGAGTTCCAGGCCGACTGGGCCGAAGCACGGGAGGTCCACGGTGACGAGACCACGGTCGACCACCTGGCCCGCACCTTCGACCAGCGCGACGCCGATGCCATCGCCCGCATCTTCGAGTTCGCCGTCGCCGGGTTCGAAGCGGCGCACGGCGGAGCCCGCATCGACCTCTCCATCGTCATGGACGACGAGACGTTCGGACGCGAGACCCGGCGTGCGGCCGGTGCCGAGGTCGAGCCCCGGCCCGTCCCCGACCTCGAGCTCCTGCCCACCGACCCCGACCCGGTCGCACCCGGTCCTGGCGGTCGCGATGGCGGGGGCGTGGGCACCGAGGATCCACCGGAGGACGACCGCGATCCGGCGACGCATCCCGGACGGCAGTTCCGGTGCGAGACGGCCGATGGCCACCCGCTCGAGGGGTCTCAGGTGAGGCCGGCGTCGTGGATGCAGATGGCGACCTGGACCCGGTTGGTGGCACCGAGCTTGTCGAGGATCCGGGTGATGTGGGCCTTCACGGTGGGGACCGACAGGAAGAGCTCGTCGGCGATCTCGGCGTTCGAGGCACCCCTCGCCAGGGCGATGGCGACGTCGCGCTCCCTCGGGGTGAGGGCGGCGGCACGGGCTTCGGCTTCGGCCTTCTTGAGGTCGCCGCCGCTCTCGTCGCGGATGCGGCGGACCAGGGTCTGGGTGGCGCTGGGGGAGAGCATGGCCTCGCCGGCGGCCACCTTGCGGATGGCGTCGACGATGTCGGCGGGCGGCGTGTCCTTGAGGAGGAAGCCGTCCGCTCCGGCGGCGATGGCGCCGACCACGTAGTCGTCGCCGTCGAAGGTGGTGAGGACGATGACCCGGGGCGGGCGGGGGTCGGCGTGGAGGACGCGGGTGGCTTCGAGGCCGTCCATCACGGGCATGCGGATGTCCATGAGGACGACGTCGGGCTGCTCGGCGCGGATCAGGTCGACGCCGGCCCGGCCGTCGGGCGCCTCGCCGACCACGGCCAGGTCGGGCTGGCCGCCCAACATGAGGGTGAGGGCCGAGCGGACGAGGGCGTCGTCGTCCACGATGACCACGCGGATGGAGCGGCTCATCCGATGACCCACGGCAGGGAGGCGTGGACGACGAAGGTGCCGTCCCGCTGGCCGTGCTCGAGCGAGCCGCCGGCCAGCTCCACCCGCTCCCGCAGGCCGACGAGGCCCAGCTCGGCACCCGGGACCTGGGCCCGACCGAGGCCGAGCGGGTTGCGGAGGACGACGTCGACGCCGTCGTCGTCGCCTCGCAGCTCCACCTGGACGCGGGCGCCCGGTGCGTGCTTGGTGGCGTTGGTGATGCCCTCCTGCACGATCCGGTAGAGGGTGCGGCCGAGGGCGGTCGGGACGGCGCGGTCGGCGAGGCGGTCGTCGAGGTCGATGCGGGCCCCGGCGGCCCGACTCGCCTCCACCAGCTCGCCGAGGTCGGCGTAGGTGGGCTGCGGCCGGTTCGCCACCAGCCCGGTGTCCGGGTCGCGGAGCACGCCGAGGACGCTGCGGAGGTCGGCGAGGGCCTCGTCGGCGCGGTCGTGGACCTCGTCGATGCCGGCCCGCAGCTCGTCGGCGTCGAGGTCGGTGCGGAAGGCGAGGGCGCCGGTGTGCATCGAGATCTGGCTGATCCGGTGGGCGAGCACGTCGTGCATCTCCCGGGCGATCGCGGCGCGCTCGTCGGCCCGGGCCTTGCGCACGCGCAGGTCGCGTTCGGCCTCGGCCCGTTCCGCTCGCTGCTGCAACGTCCAGAGCAGCTCCCGCCGGGACCCGATGTACATGCCCCAACCGAGGAGGGCGAGGGTGATGGCGCCGGTGGTGAGCAGCGTGAGCCACCACTCGCTGGCGGGCTCGGTGCTCGGCAGCAGGCTGGTGGAGATGAGGCTGGAGGCGGTGGCGAGCACCGCGACCACCGAGATCTGCCACGTGACCCGGTGGGTGGCGACCGACACGGTGGCGAGGAGCGCCGGCCCCGCCGCGGC
>DATMGQ010000203.1:0-3392 GCA_035555395.1 Acidimicrobiales bacterium | reverse complement strand
GACCACCGACGCCGGCGCCGTGCACCACGTCGACGGCATCGTCGGGTTCGCCGAGGAGTCCCGCTCACGTTGGTGAACGCGCCATCGCCCGTGACCATGGGGTGATGGGCTACCGCATCGAGCCGCACGCTCCGGTGGACGTCGAGCTGCGCCGGATCCTGCACG
Source organism: Acidimicrobiales bacterium (assembly GCA_035555395.1). Lineage (GTDB taxonomy): Bacteria > Actinomycetota > Acidimicrobiia > Acidimicrobiales > Iamiaceae > Aquihabitans. The sequence goes on along the minus strand of DATMGQ010000203.1, from coordinate 3,227 downwards.
ACCAGCTCCAGGTCGCCATCGCCGACCTGCGCACCGACGGCGGCCCCGACGCCGACGCCATCCACGACGCGCGCCGGCGGATCAAGAAGGCGCGCTCGGCCCTGCGGCTGGTGAGGTCGGCGTTCGGCGGCGCCGTCGTCCACGAGGCCAACGCCGAGCTGCGCCAGGTGGCGCGGACCGTCGCCGCGCAGCGCGATGCCGACGCCCGCGTCGACGCCATCGACCGGTTGCTCGCCGTGCTCGCCGAACCGACCGAACCGGCCGCGCCCGCCGAACCGCCGCTCGCGGCCCTGACCCGTCTCCGGGAGCAGGCGGTCGCCGCGGCTGCCGACCAGCGGGCGAGCGGTGCGGTCGACGTCTCGACCGCCCGGGGGGCGAGCCACCAGCTCCAGCAGACGAGCGACTGGCTCCAGCGGATCCCGGTGCAGGCCGAGGGGTGGGACGCGCTGGGGCCGGGCCTCCGCCGGCAGTACGCCCGGGGCCGCCACCAGCTCGAAGCGCTCGGGCCGGCGCCCGACGACGAGGACCGGCACGAGTGGCGCAAGCGGGTGAAGGACCTCTGGTACCACGAGCGCCTCCTCCGGGATCTGTGGCCGAAGGCGCTCAAGCCCTACGTCCGGACCGCCTCGGACCTGGCCGACCTCCTCGGCGACGATCACGACCTCAGCCTCGTCCGCTCGTTCGCCGAGGTCGACGCCACCCTCGACGCCGAGGACCGGGCCTGGGTGGTCGACGCCGTGGACGCGCGTCGAGACGTGCTCCTCGCCGACGCTCGGGTGCTCGGGCGGCTCCTCTACGCCGAGCGCCCCCGGGCGTGGGCTGGCCGGCACGGGGCCTGGTGGGCGATCCGGTCCGCAGCCGGGTCCTAGGCCGCGTCGGCGGGGCCGGTCGACCGGGCCTCGATCCCGGCGCCGTCGAGGTCGGACCGGATCGTCGACGCCTCCGAGGCCGCGCTCGACAGCGGGGCCACCGCGGCCGCGGTGACGCCCACGGCCTTGGTGGTCACCACCGTGGCGGTCCGGGGGTTCGGGCTCCCGCAGGAGGACAGGACGACGGCGGCGCTGAGGATCCCAGGGCCGAGGATGGTTCGTGGCTTGGGCATGCCCGCATCGTCCGCTCGGCCCCTTGGAGCACCCGCCGCCCGACCTGGGAATCCCCCGGGAGGGGCACCGCGGAACCAGGTCCCGCCGTCGGGTACCGCCTAGCCTGCTCCGGCGGTCCTGCGCCCGACCTTTCGGCCGCTGCGGAGCCGCTTCCATCCCCCTCTCAACGGAGACCTCAGTGTCCGACCCCACCACCGACATCGCCCCGGCTTCCGGCAAGCTGGGCATCCTGCTGCCCGGCATGGGCGCCGTCGGCACCACCTTCATCGCCGGCTGCCTCGCCATCCGCAAGGGCCTGGCGGCGCCGATCGGCTCGCTCACCCAGATGGGCACCATCCGCCTCGGCGCCCGCACCGACGACAACGTGCCGCTGATCAACGACTACGTGCCGCTCGCCCAGCTCGACGACCTCGTCTTCGGCGGCTGGGACGTGTTCGAGGACGATGCCTACGTCGCCGCCACCCGAGCCGGCGTGCTCGACGGCCACATGCTCGAGCAGCTGGGCGAGGAGCTCCGCGCCATCAAGCCGATGACGGCGGTGTTCGAGCAGGAGTACGTGAAGAACCTGCACGGCAACCACATCAAGGAGGGCACCTCCAAGTGGGACCTCGCCGAGCAGCTCGCCACCGACATCCAGACCTTCAGCGAGACGAACGGCTGCGACCGCCTCGTCGCCGTCTGGTGCGGTTCCACCGAGGTGTACCGCGAGCCCAGTGAGGTCCACCAGAGCCTCGCTGCGTTCGAGCAGGGCCTGAAGGACTCCGCCCCCGAGATCGCCCCGAGCCAGATCTACGCCTACGCGCTGCTCAAGCTCGGCATCCCGGTGGCCAACGGCGCCCCGAACCTCAACCTGGACACGCCGGCCCTCCTCGAGCTCGCCGCCCAGAACCACGTCCCGGTCACCGGCAAGGACTTCAAGACGGGCCAGACCCTGATGAAGACCATCCTCGCCCCGGGCTTCAAGGCCCGCATGCTGGGTGTCGAGGGCTGGTACTCCACCAACATCCTCGGCAACCGCGACGGCGAGATCCTCGACGACCCGGAGTCCTTCAAGGCCAAGGAGGTCTCGAAGCTCGGCGTGCTCGACACCATCTTCGAGCCCGAGCGCTACCCGGACCTCTACGGCGACATCACCCACGTGGTGCGCATCAACTACTACCCCCCGCGCGGCGACAACAAGGAGGGGTGGGACAACATCGACATCTTCGGGTGGCTCGGCTACAAGATGCAGATCAAGGTCGACTTCCTCTGCCGGGACTCGATCCTCGCCGCCCCGCTGGTGCTCGACCTGGCGCTCTTCCTCGACCTGGCCAAGCGGGCCGGCCTCGAGGGCGTGCAGGACTGGCTGAGCTTCTACTGGAAGAGCCCGCAGACCGCGGCGCCCGGCCTCAACCCCGAGCACGACATCTTCATCCAGCTGATGAAGCTCAAGAACACGCTCCGCCAGCTCAAGGGCGACGATCCGGTCACCCACCTGGACCCCGAGTACTCGGAGTGATGCCCGCCGGTCGCTGACCGGCCCCCAGACGCAGCGAACGCCCGGCCCCACGGCCGGGCGTTCGTCGTTCCGGGTCTCCGGTCGCGGCCGGATCAGGCGGGTGGCTGGATGTCGATGTCGGCGCCGAAGTCGCGGAGCTCGATGTCGGTGCGCCGGATCTCGGTGTCGACCCGGAGCCGGCGGATGAGGTCGTCGGCCACCCAGATGTCGAGGCGGTCGCCCACCGAGGGGTACTCCAGCTCGAACTGGGCGACGACGCGCGGCGAGAGCGCCGCCAGCGCCTCCTTGCCGGCCTGGTCGAGCGTGATCCGGTAGTGGGTGGCCTCGACCCCCTGCACCTGCTCGCGCCCGAGGTCCTCGACCGTCGCGCTCTCGAGCGCCGCCTCGACCACCGCGGCGGACGACGAGGCGTAGGGGAGGTTGGTGTCCTCTTCGGCCAGCACCTCGTGGGTCGTCTCGCCGTCGCGGGTGACCCACTGATCGAGGCCGATCACGGTCAACACGCCGCTCGCCCCGGTCTCCTCCTCGTGGAAGGTGAGGCGGGTGGCGTCGCCGTCCGCCTCGATCTCGTAGGTGACGGGCGGCGGGCTGTCGGGGTCGGTGCTGTGGTCGACGAGCGACGCCGT
>DATMGQ010000202.1:0-3752 GCA_035555395.1 Acidimicrobiales bacterium | reverse complement strand
CCCAGGGTGACGATGACGAGCACGACCGAGACCGACGCCGCCACCGAGATGGCGATGTGCCGCCCGAAGCCCGGCAGCTCCTCCTTGGCCGCGCCCGGTGGTCGGCGCCGCGGCGGCGCAGGTTCGACGACGGGTTCTCGCTCTGGCATGGGTGGTCCTTCGGTCGGTGCGTTGGAACGGGGGCGCGACGACGCGCGCCCGCTCGATCGGTGGGGCGCGGCGGGGCTGGCCGTGGCACCGGCCGGAGATCGCGGTGCCACGGCCAGCGAACTGCTAGCTGTGCGATGCGACGACGTCGCGTCGCTGGTTCTCCGCGTCTCGCTTGGCGCGGCGCTCATGCTTCAGGCGTCGCTTCTCGAGCACGGACTTGCCCTTCTTTCGGGTCTTTCCATCTCCCATGGTTCACCTCCTCAGCGCGTCAAAGGAACGGGTCCGTCCCACCGCAAATGGACGAAGACACCGCACCTGGATCTGGCATCGCCCGCACATCGGATCGACGGGGCGCGTCTCCACGCGGGCCCGCTCCTCAGGAGCAGGTCGCGAGCGTGGGACGTGAAGGAGTGCCTAGGCGGCAGGCGGGGCGCCGACGAGCAGCGCCCACCAGCAGGCCGGGCGGTCTGCGGCAGGGATCGTCGTCCCTCGAATCGCAAACGCAGCCGGTGCAGCCATGGCTCGGACCCTAGCTCACCGGATCCATGAACGCACCATCCTCCGGCGACCCATTCACGAGAATTCGTCGCGTTGTCGTTGCAGGATCTTCTCCCAAAACGGCGGCAGGCAGGGAACCAGCATTCGGACGCCGGCGGCCCGCGGTGTGGACCGCCGCCGTTGCGACAGCACCACCGAGCGGAAGAGCGGATCGCTCCCTAGGCTGGAGGGGTCCGCTGGCCCGAGGAGGCCGCATGTCAGGCATCGCGATCATCACCGAGGCTTGCATCGGCACGAAGGACCGGGCCTGCGTCGACGTCTGCCCCGTCCAGTGCATCTACGAGTACGACGCAGCGAAGGGCGTGCTGTTCTCCGAGGAGGAAGCGGGGAGCGGCGAGATCGAGAACACGCACCAGCCCGATCCCGAGGCCATCGCGTACTTCGGGGACAGCCTCCTCTACGTCAACACCGAGGAGTGCACCTCGTGCACGGCCTGCTACCAGCCCGACGTCTGCCCGGTGGGGGCGATCTACTCCGAGGACCAGGTCCCCGACGGTGCGGGCAAGACGCACTACCAGTCCGCTGACCCCCACAAGGGCCACGACCACACGTTCTTCGTGCAGCTCAGCCGGGACGTCTTCGCCGACTGAGCGCTACCGGCGGCGCACCGAAGAGGTCTCGGCCCCGGTCCCCGAGCGGCGCTACGACCTGACGCACCGCGGCGGACGCCACCGGGCGGGCCATCGGCGAGGAGGCGGCGGCGAGATCGCGCTCGGTCGAGGAAATCGGCGTGGGACGACCCGACGGAACCGGTAGATTCCCAGGAGGCGTTCGGTTGTCTGGCTGTCCAGAGAGAGAGTTGAGATCGTTGCAGGCGCTCGGTGTGCGTCATCATCCGCTGCCCGGGATCGGAGACCTCTTCGAGGTCGACCTGGAAGGTGGTGGCGCCCTGTCGGTCGTGCAGCACCGATCCGGCGGACGAGCGCTGATGGTCCGTGACGGCGCGGCGTGCGACGCCGCGGTCGAGGTCACGCAGCCCGAGGCCCTGGCACTCGCCGCACTGCTCACCGGCACGCAGATCGAACTGACGACGAGCTCGCACGCGAGCTGAGGGAACCGGCATCCACCTCGCAAGGTCGTCGACGGGTCGCCCCTCGGGATCCGTCTGCGCCCGGTCGGGGCCGCGATCCCTGCCGTCGATGACGACCGCGCCGCAGCGGGGCTAGGCCGGGCCGATGTTCGTGCTGTTGGTCCTGTCGACCGTCGTCGGGACCGGTCTGATCGCAGGGGGCTCGCCCCTCGGGCGCCGGGCGTTCCTCGTCGGCGCGCTGCCGATGGCGGCGGCGCTCGGCTGGGTGGTCGTCCAGCTCGGACCGGTCGCGGACGGCAGGATCGTGACCGAGCGGACGACGTGGGTCGACGGCCTCGGCCTCGAGGTCGCGCTCCGGCTGAACGGTCTGGCGGCGACGATGACCCTCATCGTCGCCGGGGTCGGCGTGGGCGTGATGGTCTACGCGGCCTCCTACTTCTCCTCCGACGCCAGGGACCTCGGCCGCCTGGCCGGGCTGCTCGTGCTGTTCGCCGGCGCGATGCTCGGACTGGTCTGGGCCGACAACATCCTGATCCTCTTCGCGGCGTGGGAGCTCACGTCGATCACCTCGTTCCTGCTCATCGGCAACCGCCACACCGAGTCCCGGGCCCGGGCCGCGGCCCTCCACGCCCTCCTCGTCACCGGCGCCGGCGGCCTGGCCCTGCTCGCCGGCCTGCTGATCGTCGCCCACGAAGCCGGCAGCTACGAGCTCAGCGCCATCGCCGCCGACCCGCCGCTCCTGACGTGGCCGGTCGTCCTCCTCCTGCTGGCGGGGGCGACCACCAAGTCGGCCCAGTACCCGTTCCACTCGTGGCTGCCCGGCGCCATGGCCGCCCCCACGCCGGTGAGCGCCTACCTGCACTCGGCGACGATGGTGAAGGCGGGCGTGTTCCTCCTGGCCGTCCTGTCGCCGTTGTTCGCGACGTCGCCGCTGTGGCGGCCGCTGATCGTGGCGGCGGGCGCCTGCTCGCTCGTGTTCGGCGGCCTGCGGGCGCTGCTCCAGAACGACCTGAAGCTGCTGCTGGCGTTCGGCACCGTGAGCCAGCTCGGCCTGCTCACGATCCTGTTCGGGCTGGGGACCCCCGCCGCGGCCACGGCCGGCTGGGTCCTGCTCCTCGCCCACGCCGCCTTCAAGGCGACGCTCTTCATGGTGGTCGGCATCATCGACCACCAGACGGGCACCCGCGACCTGCGCCAGCTCCCTCCGCTGACCGAGGGTTGGGGGCCGGTGCGGGTGATCACCGTGCTCGCGGCGGCGTCGATGGCCGGCATCCCCCTCACGCTCGGGTTCGTGGCCAAGGAGCTGGCGTACGAGGCCGTGGACCACCTCGGCCTGGCCGGGGCCGGCATCCTCCTCGTCGTCGTGGTCTTCGGGGCCATGCTGACCACGGCGTACGCGATCCGGTTCTGCTGGGCGGCGCTGGTCGCGCCCCAGCGCCGCTCGCCGCTGGGGCCGGTGCCCACCCCGCCGTCGACCTGGTTCCTGCTGCCCGCCGGCGTGTTCGCCAGCCTCGGCCTGGTCCTGGGACTGGTGCCGTCGGTGCTCGATCCCCTCGCCACCGCCTCGCTCTCGGTGTTCGGCTCGGAGGCCGAGTCCGTGCACCTCGCCCTCTGGCACGGCTTCGGCCTGCCCGTCGCGCTCTCGGCCCTCGCCCTCGTCGGCGGCACCGCCATCGCCGTCGCCCTGCCCAAGCTCGACCGGTGGATGGCGCTCGGCGGGCGGATCCCGTCGGGTGCCGAGGTCTACGTCGCCGCGCTGAGCGGGATCGGAACCGTGGCCACCAAGGTGACGTCGATCGTCCAGACCGGCTCGCTGCCCGTCTACTCGGGGGTGATCCTCCTCACCGCGGTCACCCTGCCCGCCGGTGCGCTGGCGATCAGCGGCACCTCGGTGGAGCTGCCGCCGTTCGGCAGCCTGGCGGAGGCGCCCATCATCGGCCTCCTGCTGGTCGCCGCGTTCGGGGCGGCGATGGTCCGGCGCCGCTTCGCCGCCGCACTGTTCCTGAGCGTGGTC
>DATMGQ010000201.1:0-5212 GCA_035555395.1 Acidimicrobiales bacterium | reverse complement strand
ACGGCCGACGGCGTGATCCCCGAGGAGACGGCCGGCCCGTACCCGGGCGACGGCTCGAACGGCCCCGACGTGCTGTCCGAGAGCGGCATCGTCCGCAAGGACATCACCACCAGCTTCGGCGACTCCTCCGGGACCGCCGGGGGCATCCCGCTCGCGATCCGCCTCGTGGTCAGCGATGCCGACGGCGGCGCGGCCCGTTCGGGTGCAGCCGTGTACGTCTGGCACTGCACCCGGGAGGGCGGGTACTCGATGTACTCGCAGGGCGTGGAGGACCAGAACTTCCTGCGCGGCGTGCAGGAGACGGGCCGCGACGGCAGCGTCGAGTTCACCAGCATCTTCCCGGCGGCCTACGACGGCCGGTGGCCCCACGTGCACTTCGAGGTGTACGAGAGCGTCGACTCGGCCACGAACGGCGGGAACCCCATCGCCACCTCGCAGATCGCCCTGCCCGAGGACATCTGCAACGAGGTGTACGCCACCGACGGCTACGAGCAGAGCGTGTCCAACCTGAGCCGCACCTCGCTCGAGACCGACATGGTGTTCGCGGACAGCTACGCGCAGGAGCTCGGGACCATCTCCGGCACCGTCGACGGCGGTGACCTCGTGGTCACCCTGCCCGTCGGGGTCTGAGGCGCCGTCTCAGCGGTCGGGGATCGTCCAGTCGATCGGCTCGCGGCCGGCGGCCTCGAGCGCCTCGTTCGTCCGGGAGAACGGCCGGCTGCCGAAGAACCCGTTGTGCGCCGAGAGGGGCGACGGGTGGGCCGACTCGATCACCGCGTGGCGGCTCCGGTCGATCAGCGCCTTCTTCTTCCGGGCCGCGGCTCCCCACAGGATGAACACGACGCGGTCGTCCTTGGCGTCGACCGCCTTGATGACCTCGTCGGTGAACGTCTCCCACCCGTGCTTCTGGTGCGACGCCGCCGCGTGGGCCCGCACCGTCAGCGTGGTGTTGAGGAGCAGGACGCCCTGGTCCGCCCACGCGTCGAGGCAGCCGTGGTTCGGCGGGCGGACGCCGACGTCGGCCTCGAGCTCCTGGAAGATGTTCCGGAGCGACGGCGGGAGCGCGACGCCGGGCCGGACCGAGAAGCACAGCCCGTGGGCCTGGCCGGGCCCGTGGTACGGGTCCTGGCCGAGGATCACGGCCTTGACCTCGGCGTAGGGCGTCCGGTGCAGCGCGGCGAAGACCTCGTCGTGGGGCGGGTACACGGCGTGGTGCCGGCGCTCCTCGGACACGAACGCCTGGAGCTCGGGCCAGTACGGCTTGGCGAACTCCCCGCGCAGGATCGGGTTCCAGTCCGTCTGCGTCGCCACGGTGCCCGACGCTACCGGGACCGCGGTGACCCCGATCGAGCCGGCTCACCTGCCACAGTCGAGGGGTGCGAGGGAGTGGAGGAGCAGCCCTGGTCTGGCGTCCGCCCCTGCGGACGCGCGCCATGCTCGCGTTCGGCGGCCTCGCCGCGGTGGTGTCGACCCTGCTCGCGGTCGTCTGCTTCGAGGTGACCCGTTCGACCCTGATCCAGCAGCGCGAGCGGGTGGCCGAGCGCCAGACCTACGTGAACGCCCGGTCGGTCGACAACGCCCTCACCCGCGATCCGGCGTCGCCGACGGCGGCCCTCGCCGATGCCCAGACCAGCCGGCAGGGCTTCGCCCTCGTGCGGGTCGACGGCACCTGGTACTCGAGCTCGGTGACCGGCGACCGCAGCGACGTGCCCGGTTCGCTCGTGACCGTGATCGACTCCGGTGCCGCCGCCCGCCAACGGGTCCACCTGGACTCGGGGCCGGCGGTCGCGGTGGGCGTGCCGCTGTCGCGCGCGTCCGAGGGCACCGCGTACGTCGAGCTGGTGCCGATGGCGGAGGTGTCCGACGCCGTCAACCGCATCCGCCAGGGCCTGATCCTCGCGGCGGTCGCCACGACGCTCGCGGGCGTGCTGGCCGGGCGGTGGGCGAGCGCCCGCATCCTGCGCCCGGTGAGCCGCACCGCGGAGGCGGCCAACCTCATCAGCGAGGGCGCCCTCGACCGCCGGCTCGAGAGCGACGGCGACGCCGACCTCGAGCCGCTCGTGCAGTCGTTCAACAACATGGTCGACGGCCTCCAGAGCCGCATCGAGCGCGAGGCCCGGTTCGCGTCGGATGTGAGCCACGAGCTGCGGACGCCGCTCGCCGCCATGCTCTCGGCCCTGTCGGTGGCCCGGCGCCGGGTGAAGGAGCCGGCGGCCACCGAGGCGCTCGACCACCTCCAGCACGAGGTCGACCGGTTCACCACGCTGATCACCGACCTGCTCGAGATCTCCCGGGTGGAGGCGGGCGTCGCCGAGCTGGTGCTCGAGGAGATCGAGCCGCCCGCGTTCGTGGCCGAGGTCCTGGCGTCGATCGGCCGCGAGGCGGTCCCCGTGGTCGTCGAGCGAGACGCCCCGGCCCACATCCGGGTCGACACCCGGCGGATGAGCCAGATCCTGGTGAACCTGGTGCAGAACGCCGACCACTACGGCGGCGGTGCCACCGAGGTGCGCCTCGGCGGCGACTCCGGGCACCTCCGCCTGATCGTCGACGACGCCGGTCCGGGCATCCCGCCGGCGCAGCGCGAGCAGGTGTTCGAGCGCTTCGTCCGCGGCGACGACCCCTCGGTGCCCGGGACGGGGCTGGGCCTGGCCCTCGTCAAGGAGCACGTGCGCCTCCACGAGGGGTCGGTCGTGATCAAGCGGGCGCCGGCCGGCGGCGCCCGCTTCGTCGTCACCATCCCGAGGACGCTCCGATGAGCCGGACCACCCGATCCGCTGCGTTCCTGCTCGCCGTCCTCCTGGCGGCCGGGGTGCTGGTGGGGTGCGGCGTGTCGTCGCAGGGCTCCGCCACCCGCATCGCGCCCGAGGACGTGCCGTTCGGCCTGCTCGAGGACCTGCCGACCACCACCACGGTGGCGGCCGGCAAGGACGCCGAGGTGTTCTTCGTGAGCGGGGACCGGCTGATCGCCGTCGACCGGTCCGTGGCCGCCGACGCCGACCTCGAGGACCTGCTCGGCCAGGTGATCGCCGGGCCGACCGAGGTCGAGCAGACCCTCGGCATCACCACCGCCGTCCCCGCCGGTTCGCTCACCTCGGTGGACACCAGCCGGGGCATCGCCGAGGTCGAGCTGTCGTCGTCGTTCGGCGACATCCGCAGCGGCGACCAGATCATGGCGCTCGGCCAGATCGTCTACACGCTGACGGGCCAGCCCGGCATCGGCGGCGTCCGGTTCACGGTGAACGGGGAGCCGGTGACCGTGCCCCTCAGCGACGACGAGCAGAGCGACGATCCGCTGTCGCGCGACGACTTCGCGCCCATCGCGCCGGACTGACGGGGCTGGTCACCGCCTTGTTCAGGTGATTTGGCGACCACCCTGAAGGTCACGCGGGCAGCTGCCGATGGAACCGGGATGGGAACCCCCGAGACGCTCGATTCGAGCCTCAGCACGCGCCTCGCTGCTGCTGGCGCGTCCGCGGACCACGAGACCGAGGCGGGCATCCAGCGGGTCCGGGGTTGGTGCCTCGTCCTCGCGCTCGTCCAGACCGCGCTGTACCCAGGCCAGTTCTGGTACCTGGCTTGGGGTGCCATGGCCGCGCTGTTCCTCAGCTGGGTGTGGATCCGCTGGGCCCTGCAGCCGGGCTCCAAGACGCCGACCTCGTTCGTGGGGATCGTGGCGATGGCGTCGGACTCGATCGTCGTCATCATGATCATGGCGAACCTGATGACCAGCTCCGACGACCCGGTGCAGCTCCTGCCCCTGGCGCTCGCGGTCGAGGCCGCGGTGCGGTGGGGCCGCATCGGCGGGGTCGTGGGCGGCATCGCCGGCGGCCTCCTGCTCACCGGCTGGTCCTTCGGGACCCACGTCCGCAACGACCTCGAGTTCTCGCCCGGGTACGCCTGCTTCCGGTTCGGCGTCGTCGTCCTCGTCGCCTCCATCGTGGGGAACGCGGTGCGGGAGATGCGCCAGCAGCGACGCGCGGCCGAGGCCGTCTTCCAGGCGTCGCGTGACCTGATGATCACCTTCGCCCTCGACGGACGGGTGCTCTCGGCGAACCCGGCGTGCGAGGCGGTGCTGGGCTTCACGCCCGAGGAGCTGGAGTCCCGGGACCGGTCCTTCCTCATCGAACCCGAGGACGGCCGCGAGGCGGTCGCCCTGCTGACCCACACGGACGGCCCCCAGCGGGTGGTGCGCCGGGTCCAGCACAAGGACGGCCACCTCGTGTGGATCGAGCTCGACCTGGTGCCCGACATCCAGGCCGGGATGGTCTACGCGATCGGCCGCGACGTGAGCGACCGCAGCCGGACCGAGTCGGAGCTGCGCCACCGGGTGGACCACGACGGCCTGACCGGCGCATGGAACCGCCACGCCCTCGTCGCCTACCTGCACCGCATGCTCAACCGCGGGTACCTCCCGGGCTTGGTCTTCATCGACCTGGACCGGTTCAAGGAGATCAACGACCTCCACGGTCACCTCATGGGCGACGGCGTGATCATCGGGCTGGCCGAGCGCCTCGCCGACGCCGCCGGCCACGAAGGGTCGGTCGCCCGCTACGCCGGCGACGAGTTCTGCATCGTGGTCGACGACCCCGAGGACCTCGAGGTGATCGCCGAGCGCACCCGTCGGGCGTTCGAGGAGCCCTTCGACGTCAACGGCCAGACCCTGATCGTGACGGGGTCGGTGGGCAGCGCGAGCAGCCGCTCCGGGGACACGCCCGAGAGCCTCGTGCACCGCGCGGACCAGGCGATGTACCAGGTCAAGAAGGCCGCCCGCCTCGCCCTCTAGAACCTGGGAACTCCCTGGGAATCGGTGCTGATCCGTTCTCGTGGCCGGGCACCCCGGCCACACTGGTCCGATGCTGAAGAAGCTGATCGCCGCCGCCGTCGTCATCGTCGTGGTCGGAGGAGCCGCCCTCTGGTTCTTCGTCCTCCGCGACGATGCCCCCGAGGAGCTGTCGGTCGACAGCGGGAGCGACCCCACCGAGACGACCACGGGGACCACGCCCGAGTCCCTCGACGGCACCTGGTCCGTGCAGGACGGCGGCGACACCACCGCCGGCTTCCGGATCAAGGAGTCGTTCGCGAACGGGCTCACCGACCACACCGCGGTCGGCCGTTCGGACCAGGTGGCGGGGTCCATCACCATCGCCGGCACCGAGATCACCGAGGGCGACTTCACCGTCGACCTGACCGCGCTGACGTTCTCGGACAACCC
>DATMGQ010000200.1:0-4909 GCA_035555395.1 Acidimicrobiales bacterium | reverse complement strand
CGAACACCCGGAACCGGTTGGCGATGCCGGGCGCGTCGGTGACGTCGGAGGTGGGGTCGAGCGCGGTGGGGCCCGAGGCCGACGGCGGGCGTCGGTGCCGCCGGGGACCGGGATCTGGGGTGGTCACGCCGCCCAGCCTTCCAGGCGGCCGCGGCCGGGGTGGGGACTCAGCGGGCGCCGTACACCGGGGTCGGGGCCGGCGCCTCGGCGAGGAGCTTGGTGACCGCTTCGCCGACCTCGATGGGCTCCCAGCGGGCGCCCTTGTCGACGACGGTGCCGTGGCGCCAGCCGTCGGCGACCGAGACCTTGCCGGCCTCGACCTCGAACACCCGGCCGTTGACGCCAGCGGAGTCCGCTGACCCGAGCCACGCCACCAGGGGCGCCACGTTGTCGGCGGCCATGGCGTCGAAGGCGTTCGGGTCCTCGGGCTTGGCCATGTCGCCGGCGAAGACCTCTTCGGTCATGCGGGTGCGGGCGGCCGGGGCGATGGCGTTGGCGGTGATGCCGTACCGGCCCAGCTCCGCGGCCTGGACGAGGGTGAGCGAGATGATGCCGCCCTTCGCCGCGGAGTACGCGGCCTGGCCGACCGAGCCCATCAGGCCGGCACCGGAGGTGGTGTTGATGATCCGGGCGTCGACCGGCTCGCCGGCCTTGGCGCGGTCGCGCCAGTAGGCGGCGGCGTGCCGGGCGGTGGTGAAGTGGCCCTTGAGGTGGACCTGCATGGTGAGGTCCCACTCGTCCTCGGTGGCGTTGGCGAACATGCGGTCCCGCACCACGCCGGCGTTGTTGACCACCACGTCGAGGCCGCCGAAGGCGTCGATGGCGGTCTTGACCAGGTCGGCCCCGCCCTCCCAGGTGGAGATGTCGGCGCCGTTGGCGACCGCTTCGCCGCCGGCCGCGCGGATCTCGTCGACCACCTCGCCGGCGGGGCCGCTGGACCCACCGGACCCGTCGAGCTCGGCGCCGATGTCGTTCACGACCACCTTCGCGCCCTGGCGAGCGAACTCGAGCGCGTGGCCCCGGCCGATGCCGCGTCCCGCGCCCGTGATGACCACCACTCGACCGTCGCAGAGGAAACCCATTGATCGCACCCGTCGTTCTGTTCGTTCGGACTGTTTCTGACGGGTCGTCAGGTTACTGTCGACGCATGACCGGCATGAACCTGGGCGTCACGATCTTCCTGACCGACCTCAGCATCGACCCGATCGAGCTGGCTCGCGAGGTCGAGGACCGGGGCTTCTCCTCGGTGTGGCTCCCCGAGCACACCCACATCCCGACGAGCCGCCGCACGCCGGCGCCGATGGGCGAGCCGCTCGACGAGGAGTACCGCCGCTGCCTCGACCCGTTCGTGACGATGGGGATGATGACCGCGGTGACCGACCGCATCCGCATGGGCACCGGCATCAGCCTGCTGGCCGAGCGCGACCCGATCGTGACCGCGAAGGAGGTGGCCACCCTCGACCACGTGTCCGACGGCCGCATCACCTTGGGCATCGGGTACGGGTGGAACATCGAGGAGCTCGAGAACCACGGCGGCTCCAAGAAGACGCGCCGAGCCGTCGTCCGCGAGCGGATCCTCGCCATGCAGGAGCTGTGGGGCGAGGAGGCCGCCGCCTTCCACGGCGAGCACGTGCAGATGGAGGAGGCCTGGGCCTGGCCCAAGCCCAAGCAGCAGGTGCGAGACCGCACCGGCGTCCCGGTGCTCATCGGCGGCGCGCCCGGCCCGATCCTCTTCGAGCACATCGCCGAGTTCGCCGACGGCTGGATCCCGATCGGCGGATCTGGCGTGGCCGCCGCCATGGCCGACCTGCACGCCGCCGGCGAGCGGGTGGGCCGCGACCCCAGCGAGTTCACCGTCGTCCCCTTCGGCACGCTGCCGGACCAGGGCAAGCTGGACCACTACCAGTCCCTCGGCATCACCGAGACGGTCCTCCGCCTCCCCAGCGCCGGCCGCGACGAGGTCCTCCGGGTGCTCGACTCCTACGAGCCGTTCCTGCAGGGCTGACCCCGCCGCCCCGAACCCCCACGAACTTCGTATGCGAGGACGCCCCCTCGGGCGCCGTGGCATACGAAATTCGCTCGGGCCGGTGACTCCCCCGTGAACTTCGTATGCGAGGACGCCCGCTCGGGCGCCGTGGCATACGAAATTCGCCTGGGGCGGGGGCAGCGCGGGGCGGGTCAGCTGGGCGGGCGGGCCGTGCGGAACGGGACGCCGTCGTCGTCCCAGAGGGTCATGCGGTCGATGCCGTCGGGGACGGCCACGAGGCTGGCGATCGACGCATCGAAGGGCGGGTCCAGGCGGGTCGACTCGACCAGGATCCCCGGGCCCTCGGAGGCGAGCCCCTCGGTCGCCCGGAGGCTCCGCGGGCCGATGACGCCCACGTACCAGTGCCCGTCGACCTCGACGGACACCACCGCGCCGGGATCGCCGGGCGACGACGACCGGGCGCACCGGCGCTCGCCGCCGACGGCGATGCACGCCACCGGGTCGGCGAAGGTCCCGCGCAGCTCGACCACCGGTCCGGCGGTCGACGTCCACGCCGCTCCCGGATCCTGGCCAGCGAGCCGGGCGGCGTACTCGCGCTCCAGCCCGGTGAGGACGTCGCGGTCCACCGGCCGGACCGTGGCGGCGATCTCGTCGAGCTGGGCCTCGCTGACCCCGTTGCTGCCCGTGCCGGTGATCTGGAGGTCGGCCTCGCCGGGTGCGCCGATCGCCAGCGTCGACGTCGTCGGGTCGTACCAGCGCACGGCCCGCTCCCCCAGGTCCGGCGCTGCCGCCCCGTAGAGCCAGGTCTGCAGGTAGCGCTCGCTGACCTCGCCCGACTCGACGGCGGTCGAGTCGATGGTCACCACGCGGTCCTCGCCCGGCCGGCTGCCAGCCGGGAGCGGCGAGCCGTAGGTCAGCTCTGCGGTGGGGGCCGACCCCTCCCACGGGCCGACCTCGCCCAGCGGCCGGACCGGCGAGCCGGCACCGACGGCGAACCCGTCGAGGAGCACGTCCGACCGGCGGTCGAGGCCCTCGACGGCGGCGAGCAGCTGTTCGTCCGACATCCCGACCGCCGTCGCCCACACCTGCCCCGCACCCTCCATCCACTCGAGCGTGGTGGTGTGCTCGCCGGCGTAGCGGCCGAGGCCGGGCTCGTGGACCAGCTGCCCGGTCGTCCCTCGGACCGACACCGCCTCGCCCGGCGCGGTGGTGGGCCGACCCGAGCCGACCTGGACCAGCACCTTCGCCTCCGGATCGTCGGCCCGCTCGTACAGCTGCGTGCGCCCGGTGCGGGCCATGGCCCCGTCGCGGACGGTGGCCCCACCGAGGACGAGGCCGAAGGGCGGGGTCGACGGGGCCATCAGCCGGATCCCGGCGTCCTCGGGACCGGGGACCGGGGAGACCGTCGTGGTCGTCGTGGTCGATCCGGTGCGCACCGTGCGGTCGGGATCCCGTCGGGCCAGGCCTGCCCCGACGGCACCCGCCACCAGGAGCAGCACGACCGCGGCGACGAGGAGGCGGCGTCCTCCGCGCTGGGGCGCCACCGAGGGCGCCGTGCGGATCCCGCCGAGCTCGGGGTCGATGTCCGATGCGGCCGTGGGAGCAGCCGGGTCGAACGGCCCGCCCGCAGGATCCACGCCCGCCACCCGGGCGGAGCAGGCGGCGCGGATGCGCTGGGCGAGGTCGTCGTCGGTCAGCACGGTGGATCGCGTCACGGCGCCAGCTCCTTCCGGAGGTCGGCCAGGCCCCGGCGGACCCGGCTGCGGACGGTTCCCGCGGAGCAGCCGAGGAGGCGGGCGATCTCCTCCTGGCTGAGGTCCTCGTAGAACCGCAGCACGAGCACGGTGGCCCGCTCAGGCTTCAGTCGACCGAGCGCGTCCCACGTCTCGTCGAGCTCCCCGGGCGCCACGGCGTCGACGACCGGCAGCCGGTCCAGCCGGTCGCGCTCCATCGCGGCGCGGGACCGCCAGGTCGAGGCGAGGCGGACCACGGCGGTGCGGACGAAGCCCGGTGGGTTGTCGACGTCCTCGAAGTGGCGGTGCAGGCGCAGGAACGCCTCCTGCACCAGCTCCTCCGCGACGGCGTCGGACCGGACCAGCAGCGTGGCGAGCCGCAGCACGGCCGCCCGCTCGGACCGGTAGACCGCGTCGAACCCGGCCACCGGCGACGACGGGGTCGGCGCCGGTGCCTGCTGCCGGGTGGTCTCGGGTCCGCCGCTCACCCCCGTACGACCAGCGGCGCGTCCGAAACGTGCCCACGAACCCGCGCCATCGACCCGACGCTAGGCCCGGCGCCGAGGCAGCCGTCTGCGCCCACCGCGACGTGCGGGACGCGTCCGAGCCGTCGAGGCGGGGTGACCAGGAGGTCGACGCCTGGTTCACACAGCGTTGACACCCACGTGACATGCGGATGGGTCCGCGCGCGGGTGCTCTGTGTAGGTTCCCCTCCCGACGGAACGCCGGATGGGGTGCGCACCGCGGGCCCCAGTCCCCTCCGTCAGTCCTTGATCCTGCCCGTCCCGACGGGCGACGACTCCCCAGGAGCCAACGTGCATCGCACCTCGTCCCGCAGCCTCAAGCTGCTCAGCCTGGCCCTCGTGGCCGTCCTCACCCTCGTGGCCGCCGGCTGCGGCGGCGACGACGACGCGACGACCTCCACCACCAAGGCCGGCGGCAGCGGCGACAGCGGCGTGACCAAGGCCGCGTGGATCTACGTCGGCCCCACCAACGACGGCGGCTGGACCCAGGCCCATGACGCCGGGCGCAAGATGGTCGAGGAGGAGCTCGGCGACAAGGTCGAGACCACCTACAAGGAGAGCGTGCCGGAGGGCCCCGAGGCCAAGCAGGTCATCGAGGACCTCATCAAGGACGGCAACCAGATCATCTTCGCCACCTCCTTCGGCTTCGGTGACGCCGTGAAGGA
>DATMGQ010000199.1:0-3397 GCA_035555395.1 Acidimicrobiales bacterium | reverse complement strand
CGGCCACCAAGAACTCGACCAACACCGTCTACGCCCAGCTCATGTTGAAGATGACGCCGCCCGACGTGGTCACGATGGCCAACGACATGGGCGTCTCCGCCGAGCTCGACCCGGTCTGCGCCCTGGTGCTCGGCGGTGGCGAGGTGTCGGTCATGGACATGGCCGCCGGCTACTCCACGCTCGCCAACCAGGGCGTGTCGAAGTCGCCCATCGCCGTGACCCGCGTCGAGTTCCCCAACGGCGCGGTCAAGACCTACACGCCCGAGTCGAAGCAGGCCCTCACCGACATCCAGGCCGCCCGCGTCACCTACGCCCTCCAGCAGGTCATCGACGGCGGTACCGGCAAGGCCGCCGCCATCGGCCGCCCGGCCGCCGGCAAGACCGGCACGACCCAGAACAACAACGACGCCTGGTTCGTGGGCTACACACCCAAGCTCACCGCTGCGGTCTGGATGGGCTACGTCGACAAGCTCCAGCCGATGGACGACGTCCACGGCCTCAAGGTGCAGGGCGGCAACCTGCCCGCGGAGATCTGGCGCAAGTTCATGACCGCGGCCACGGCCGACTTCGACACGGGTGACTTCAAGGAGTTCGACCCCGAGCTGATCGGCGCGGGCGAGACGCTCGACCCGAACCTCGGCACCTCGGGCGTCATCGCGTCCGGCGAGACGTCGGGCGGCGGGACGACCCAGTCGACCCAGCCCCGCACCACGCAGCCGCAGACCACCCAGCCCCAGTCGACGGTGCCGCAGACCACGGCGCCGGCCACCACCGCTCCGCCCACCACGGCGCCGCCCACCACCACGCCCACGACGCCCGCCACCACGGCCCCGGCGGTCGGGGGTGCCGGTCCGGGCAAGGGGCAGGGCCAGACCCAGGGCCAAGAGGGCCCCTGACCCACCGGTCCTGCGTCACGCGTCGCCGGCGACCTCTTGGTGGGGGTAGGTGACGCGGCAGATCGCGCACCAGGTCTCGAACTCGTCGGCCAGGCGGTGGCCGGCCGGCTGGTGCTGCTCGTCGAACACGACGTAGATCCGCTGGACCGTCAGCAGGTCGGGACCGTCGTCACCGCAGGAGTCGCACCGATCGCTCATGGCCTCACGGTACCCAGCGGCTCGGCCGACGCGAGGCGGCCGGCCGAGCCGCAGGTCCGATCGGTCAGAAGCGGGCTTCGTAGGCGGGGCTGACGAGGAGCCGCCCGACGAGGTCGGTGAGCGGGGTGCTGGCGTCGAGCAGCGCCACCTCGGCTGCCAGCTGGGGCCCGGTGGGGACCCGGCGCAGCATGCCGGTGTAGACGAGCACGACGTCGACGGCGTTGGTGGTCTTGCGCTTGTTCTCCGAGGACTCGGAGAAGTTCGTCATGACCGCGCCGCGCGCCATCCCGGCGTCCAGCTTCTTGGTCCAGTAGCTCACGCCGGTCGTGTCGGGCGTGCGCTTCAGGACGTTGGCGTAGATGAGCAGCACGAAGTCCTTGTTCGAGAGGTTCCCGTACTTCCGCTTGAACTCGCTCGACGCGGCGAACGTCGAGGAGGCCTTGGACAGCTTCGTCCCGGCCTTCAGCTTGTTCGCCCAGTAGGTGAGCCCGCCCGAGTCCGGCAGCCGGTCGAAGTAGGCGGCGTAGAGCCGGATGACCGGCGCCCGGTACCCGGCCCACTCGGTCCGGGAGCGCATCCCGGCGATGAACGACTCCGGCGTCGAGGTGCCGGCGTTGATGGGTGCGGCCGCGGCGCTCACCTCGCCGCTGGTCGCGGCGCGGCCGGCGAAGTCGAGGTACTGCTGCTTCACCAGCGCGTCGACGCCGGCGAACGGTCCGGTCTCGATCGGCGGGGTGGCGATCGGTGCACTCGAGGCCGCCGGGCTCGACCCGGTGGCGCTGGTGGCCACGACCTTCACGGTGTAGGTGGTGCTCGGGCTGAGCCCGGTGAGGGCCGCGCCGGTGGCCGAGGGGGCGGCCGTGACGGTCACCTGCGGGCTCAGGGCGCCGGACTTGGTGGCGCTCACCGTGTAGCTCGTGAGCGGATCGTCGCCCGAGGAGGCGGCGGTCCAGGCCACGTCGATCGCCCCGGAGCGGGGCGTGCCGGCCACGCCGGTGGGCGCGCTGGGCTTCAGCTTGGTGGCGGTCCACACCGAGCTGGGACCCGTGGCCGAGGCGCCGCTGGGACCGGCGACGACGACGTCGTGCGGGCCGGCGGCGATGCTCGGCGCCACGATGTCGAGGCGGGTGCTGCTCACCGGCGTGAACTCGACCGAGGTGCCGCCCACCTCCACCGAGGTCACGCTCCCGAGGTTGGTGCCGAGGACCTGGACGGCGGTGCCGCCGGTGCGCGGTCCGCTGGCGGGTGAGAGCGACGTCACGACCGGCTTCGGGTCGAGGGGGCTGACCGGCGCGGTCGCGGCCGAGCGCCAGCTCCCGCCGAGCGCGTTCACGGCGCGGACCTTGAACGTGTGCGGGACCCCGACCGGCAGGTCGGTCACGGTGGCGGACCGAGCGGACGCACCGACCTCGAGGGGTGCACCGATGATGTTCCCCCTGTCGTAGGCGTACACCTCGTAGCCCGTGATCGGGTTGGGGCCGGTGGCGGCCGGCGCCGTCCAAGTCACCGTCGCCCCCTTGGCCACGGCTTCGGCGGCGACCCCGGTGGGCACCCCCGGGGCGCCGGACGCCGGCGCAGGCTCGATGTGCATCCGCCCGCGCAGCGCGGCCGTGGCGTTGTCGCACTTCTGCTCGTAGCGCAGCGTGAGGTCGTTGACGGTGCCGCCGCGCTGGTCGATCTCGTCGATGACCACCCACGAGGTCGGACTGCACCCGGACCCGTTGCCCTCCACGTCGAACCCGCCTCGGACGCGGTTGTGGAACGGGTACGGGCCGAGGTTGGCGTAGTAGCCGGCGGTCAGCGCGTCGGCGCGGTTGGACGCGACCAGGTCGAGGTACCACCAGTCGACGTCGTCGTCGACGCGGACGCTGAGGGTCGCACCGCCGCCGTCCCAGGTGATGGACGGGTCCGTGTAGAGGTACGTCTTGCCCTTGCCGATGTAGTCGCCGGCCTGGCTCGCCATGTAGAAGGAGCTGCCGATCGCCGGCACGGCCCCGGCCGGCGGCGACCACAGGGCGGGCACGACCAGCGTGGGCGTCGGTGCACCCGGGATCGGCGCGCTGGCGTCGTAGGCGACCTGGCCGCGGAGCGGGGCCGCGGAGCTGGACTCGCACCGCTGCTCGAACCGCATCTTCAGCGTGGCCACCTTGCCGGCCTGGTAGGTGACGTCGTCGATGGCGTACCAACCGGACAGGTTGTTGCAGCCCCGACCCTCGCCGCTGAAGTCGAGGCCCGGCGCCGAGTCGGACTGGAACGGGTAGCGGGTGGCGTCCGTGTAGACGGCGCCCTTCACCAGCGTGTCG
>DATMGQ010000198.1:0-24786 GCA_035555395.1 Acidimicrobiales bacterium | reverse complement strand
CGCTCGACGCCATGCGCCGGCTGGTCGGGTCGCTCCGAGAGGACGAGGCCGCGGCGGGGGCGGCGCCGGTCGCGCCGCCCGTCGGGCTCGCCGGCCTCGATGACCTCGCCGCCGTGAGCACCGGCACCGGGCTGGCCGTGCACCTCCACGTCGACGACGAGGCCCGGCGAGCCGCGTCCACGACCGTCGCCGCCTCGGCGCACCGCATCGTGCAGGAGTCGCTGACCAACGCCCGGCGCCACGCGTTCGACGCCACCGCCGCCCGGGTGGACGTCCGGCGCGACGGCGCCGACCTGGTCGTCACCGTCACCGACGACGGCCGCCACCCGGTGGGCGGACCCCGCCAGGAGCGACCCGGGTACGGTCTCGTGGGCATGACGGAACGGGCCCACGCCCTGGGCGGCACCCTCGTGGCCGGTCCGGTCGCACCCCCGGCGCACGGCTGGTCGGTGCAGGCCCGGCTGCCCCTCGACGGAGGGGAGGCGTGATCCGCGTCCTGCTCGCCGACGACCAGGAGATGGTGCGGACGGGCTTCCGGATGATCCTCGAGGCCGCCGGCGACATCACCGTGGTGGGCGAGGCGGCCGACGGGCGGACCGCGGTCGAGCTGGCCCGGCACCTGCGGCCCGACGTGTGCCTCTTCGACATCCGCATGCCCGAGCTCGACGGCCTGGAGGCGACCCGCCTCCTGGCCGGCCCCGACGCGGTCGACCCGATCCGGGTCGTCGTCGTCACCACGTTCGACCTCGACGAGTACGTCCACACCGCGCTGGTCAACGGCGCCAGCGGCTTCCTGCTCAAGGACGCCGGGCCCGCCCTGCTCGTGGAGGCGGTGCGGGCCGCTGCCCGTGGCGACGCCCTGGTCTCGCCGCAGGTCACCCTCCGGCTGCTCCGCCACGTGACCGCGTCGTCGGCCGCCCGGTCCTCGGTCGCCGAGCCGATCGAGGCGCTCACCGAACGGGAGGAGGAGGCGCTGCGCCTCGTCGCCCAGGGCCACACCAACGCCGAGATGGCCGAGCTGCTGTTCGTGTCGCCGTCGACCGTGAAGTCCCACCTGGCGAGCCTCCAGACCAAGCTCGGCGCCCGAAACCGCGTCGAGCTCGCCGCCTACGCCTGGCAGTCAGGTCGCATGACCTGAGGGGCTCGCTCGATCGAGCGACCCATCGCTTCCTGTCGCAGAACGACACCCATACGGTGCAGAACGTCGACAAGAACCGACCCCCATCGGTTCTTGTCGCAGAACGACACCCATACGGTGCAGAACGTCGACAAGAACGGCAGCACCGGTCGATCGAGCGACGAGACCCGACCCGCGATGCCCTGGTCGCGTGGGTTCAGCAACCGTGTCGACCGAAGCCGACAGATGACGGCTGCGATGCCGCCCACGAGGGCCCGGTCTCGCTCGATCGAGCGGTCAGAGCCGATGCAGGTCCACGGGGATGCCGTTGACGGCGGCGTTGCCGCTGGGGACGTCGACGGCGGTGCCGGGGACGAGGACGTTGGCGTTCGGGCCGGGGCGCTGGTCCGCCACGGCGGTGCGGGTGCCGGGCTGCCCGTGGCCGAAGCCGTGGGGCAGGCTCACCACGCCGGGGCGGATCTCGTCGCTCACCTCGACCGTGGCCTGCACCTCGCCCGCCGCGCTGCGGATGAGGACGGCGTCGCCGGTCGCCAGCCCGCGGGCGGCGGCGTCGTCGGGGTGGACGAGGAGCGTCGAGCGGTCGCGGCCCTTCATCAGGGTGGGGACGTTGTGCATCCAGGAGTTGTTCGAGCGGACGTGGCGGCGGCCGATCATCACCAGCGCGGGACGGGGCTCGGCCATCCGCTGCTGCAGCCGGGAGAGGTCGTCGAGGAAGACGTCGTGGGCCAGCTCGATGTCGCCCGACGCGGTGCGCAGCACGTCGTCGAGGGCCGCGTGCGACGGACCGAGGTCGAGGCCGTGCGGGTGCGCCTTCACCCGGTCGAGGGTCAGCCCGTCGGATCGGTCGCCGTAGCCGTCGCCCCAGGGCCCGGTGCGGAACGTGAGGTCGACGATGCGGTCCGGGCCGCGGCGGCCCTCGTGGTCGACCGATGCCGGGTCGACCCCGTGGCGGCCGGCTCGCGCCTCGAACCACAGGTCGTCGAGCGCGTCGACGTCGACCTCGGCCGCCGGGGTGCCCATGAGGATGGCGCCGAGCCGCAGCAGCACCTCCCACTCCTCCGGACGGTCCCCGGCGTCGAAGACCGCCGGCGACCAGCGGGCGACGGCCCGCAGCGAGTACGCCCAGATCTCCTCGTCGCAGTGCGGCTGCTCCAACGGCGAGTGGCCGGGGAGGATGACGTGGGCGTGGCGGGTCGTCTCGTTCAGGTAGTTGTCGACGCTGATCATGGCGTCGAGCAGCGGGAGGGCGGCGTTCAGCCGCCCGGCATCGGGCGCCGAGAGCACGGGGTTGCCGGCCAGCGTGATGAGCGCCTTAACCTGGCCGTCGCCCGGCGTGTCGATCTCCTCGGCCAGGCACGACAGCGGGGCCTGGCCCATGACCTCCGGCGCCCCCCGCACCCGCGTGTGCCACCGGCCCGTGGCGATCGGGCCGCGCCGCCGAGCCGTGGACGAGAGCGTGGCGATGGCCGGCCGGGGGAAGCGCTCGCCGCCCTCGGCATCGAAGTGGCCGGTCAGCACGTTGACCACCGAGACCAGCCAGGTGGCGAGCGTGCCGAACTCCTGGTTGCACAGCCCGATCCGCCCGTACACGACCGCCCGGGGCGTGGCCGCCAGCTCCCGGGCGAGCCCGCGGATCCGCTCGGCGTCGATCCCGCACCAGTCCGCGGCCGCCTCCGGCGGGAAGGCCCGGGCCGCGGCGAGCACCTCGTCGACGCCCCGCACCCGACCGGCCACCGGCCCGAGGTCGACCAGGTCCTCGGCGTCGAGCACGGCGACGACCGCGAGCAGCAGCGCGGCGTCGGTGCCCGGGATGATCGGCAGCCACTCGTCGGCCCGCTCCGCCGTCCCGGTGCGCCGGGGGTCGATCACGATCGTGCGCCCGCCCCGCTCGCGGATGCGGCCGACCTCGCCGATCAGGTCCGGGTGGGCGAGCAGCGAGCCGTTCGACGCGTGCGGGTTCGCGCCCATGATCACGAGCAGGTCGGTGGTGGCGACGTCGGGGATCGGGATCTTCCACATGCCGCCGAACAGCTGGGCGCACACCAGGTTCTTGGGCCACTGGTCGACGGTGCCCGCCGACCACAGGACCCGCATCCCCGCCAGCCCGGGCACGGCACCGGAGAAGCGGCTGAGCGAGTAGCTGTGCACGTTCGGGTTGCCGAGGTAGGCGGTCACCGCGTCCATGCCGTGCTCGGCGATCACCGGGCGGAGCAGCGCCTCGCAACGGGTGAAGGCCTCCTCCCACGACACCTCGCGCCACTCGTCGCCCTTGCGCACCATCGGCACCCGGATGCGGTCCGGGTCGTGGTGGAGGTGCCCGATCGATGCGCCCTTCGGGCAGAGGAAGCCCTTGCTCCACACGTCGTCGCGGTCGCCGCGGACCCGCACGACCTGGTCGCCCTCGACCTCGATCTCCAGGCCGCACATCGCCTCGCACAGCGGGCAGGTGCGCAGGTGCGTCGCCATCGGCGCCAACGTACGCGGGTCCGCGCCGGCCCGCTCGGGGACCGTGCCGACGCCGCGGTCAGACCGAGGTGGTGCCGGTGGCGTCGAGGCCGTCGGGGCCGGCGACCAGGGCGACGAGGTCGCCGCGCGCTCGGGCGACGCGCGAGCGGATCGTGCCGATGGGGACGCCCACCACCTCGGCCGCGGCGTCGTAGGGGAAGCCGAGCAGCTGGGTGAGCACGAACGCCTCCCGCCGCTCCGGGGCCAGCTCGGCGAGCAGCTCGTCGAGCTCGGCCGGCAGCTGCTCGGCGTGGAGGTCGCCGCCGACCGGCAGCGGCTGGGCCTGGAGCCGCTCGTCGAGGCGGTTGCGGCGGGCAAGGGTGCGGCGGAGGTCGAGGCACGTGTTGCGGGCCACGCCGATCAGCCAGGTCTTGGCCGACGACTCGCCCCGGAAGCTGCCGAGCGACCGGAGGGCGCGCAGGTAGGCGGCCTGGGTGGCGTCGTCGGCGTGCTCGGGGCCGACGAGGTGGCGGCAGTAGCGCCAGACGTCGTCCATGGTCCGGGCCACGAACGCCTCCTCGGCGGCCCGCTCGCCTGCGGCAGCGCGCACGGCGAGCTGGGTGAGGTCCTCGTCGCCCCGGACGGGCGGGTTCGACCTCACCGGTCGGCCGGTGCGCCCTCGGAGCATGGCGGCGACCGTACGGGCGGGGATCGGTGCCGTGCAACGTGCCGGGCGGTCTCGGGCACCGCCGGGAACCAGGGAGGCCGAACGGTCGACCCATCTCCCACATGGATCACCCGGAGTGGCTCGAACCGATCTCCGCCGCCGCCGACGGCGAACTGGACGACGCCGAGGCGGCGCGCCTCGACGCCCACCTCGCGGCCTGCCCGTCGTGCCGCTCGGTGCTCGCCGGGTTCGAGGCCGACCGCCGGCGGGCGCGGTTCTCGCCGACCTCGGCGCCGGCGCGCGACGACCTGGCGGGCGCCGTGCTCGCGGCCCGTTCCGCGGACCACCGGGACGCCGACCGGGCCCGGGTCGTGCTGCTCCGTCGGACCACGGCCGCGGCGGTCGCGGTGGCCGCGGCGGTGGTCGCGCTGGTGCTGATCACCGCCGGCACCTCCCCGCTCGCACCGGTCGGCCCGAGCCAGGACCACGACGCCCTCATCGCCGCCCGCGACCGGTCGTTCGACCGAGCCGACATCGAGGTCGAGGCCGGCACCACGGTGGAGTGGCGCAACGCCGGCAGCCGCACCCACCACCTCGTGCGCGAGTTCGACGGCGTCACGGTCGGCGAAGACCTGCCCCCGGGCCGCACCGAGACGGCCACGTTCGACCGGCCGGGCACGTTCGCCTACTTCTGCACCATCCACCCCGAGATGGTCGGCACCGTCACCGTCGACGCCTGACCCCGCCCGCTACTCGAAGCGCTGCTGGAGGGCCGCGGTGTCGATCTCGGAGAGGTCGGGGACGTTCTCCATCACCTCGATGCGGGTGCCGTCGGGATCGAGCAGGTAGAGCAGCTTCGTGGCGGTCGGGTCACCCGCCTCGCCCAGGACGCTGAGCGTGTGCTCGAGGACCTGGCCGCCGGCGGCCCGCACGGCGTCGGACAGGTCATCGACGGCGTCGACCCGGAACGACAGGTGGGTGAACCCGAGCTCGGTCATCGCCTTGCGCTCGCCCGAGCCGGCGGTGGGGACATCGACCCACTGGAGGAGCTCGATGCGGACGTCGCCGCGCAGGAGCATCGCCGAGCGGAAGGTGCCGCGCTGCTCCATCGTCGCCGCCACCTCGTCGCCGGTCATGTCCAGGGCGTAGAGCTGGGCGAAGCCGAAGACGTCGACGTAGAAGCGCACCGACCGGTCGAGGTCGGTCACGCAGATCCCGATGTGGGAGAAGCCCTGGATCGCCACGGAGGGTCCCTTCGCTGGACGAGACCGGCAGTCTGGCGCGCGGCCGGTCAGCCAGCTCGCTCTTCGAGCCAGCGGCGGATGCGGACCGGGGTCTGCGGCACCTTCTCCTCCACCTGGCCAGCGAGGCCGGCGATGGTCTCGGCGGCCAGCTCGGCGCGCCACGCCGCCTCGGCCCGGTGCATGACCGTCGCCACCTGGCACGGGGTGCGGAAGGCGGTGCGTCCCGACGGGAACGGGCCCTGCTGGCGGATCTCGGTGCAGCGGAACGCACCCTCATCGCCCTCGACGGCCTGGACCACGTCGAGCACGGTGATCTCGGCGGCGGGCCGGGCGAGCGAGAACCCACCGCGAGCGCCTGGCGTCGAGGTGAGGATCCCGGCACGCGCCAGCGCCTGGAGCTGCTTGTTGAGGTACGGCGCCGGGAGGCCGTTGAGCTCGGCGAGCGCAGCGACGGGCAGCGGTTGCTGCGGCCCCGCCCACGCGAGGTTCACGCACGCGTGCAGCGCCCACTCGACCCCCTGACCCATCTTCATGACCTGGATGTTACCCATCCAGGTTTCCCCGTCGACCTGTGCTAGACCTATCTGGACATCAAACATCCAGATTCAACGAGGAGTCCTCCCATGACCGACCTGCACCTCACCCCCCGCCCGACCGTCGACCTCCTCGGCGTCCTCCCGGCTGGCCAGCGGGCGCTGTACCGGCTCGAGCAGGCGATCGCCGAGACGTCGCTCCCGAAGTCCACCTACGAGCTCATCAAGATCCGGGCGTCGCAGATCAACGGCTGCGCCTTCTGCCTGGAGATGCACCACCACGACGCCGTCGAGATGGGCGAGACCGCCACGCGCCTCGCGCTGTTGCCGGCCTGGCGGGAGAGCGAGCTCTACACCCACGAGGAGCGGGTGGCCCTGGCCCTCACCGAGGCCGTCACCCGCATCACCGACGGCGAGGTCCCGGTGGCGCTCGAGGCCGAGGCCCGGCGGGTGTTCGACGAGGAGACCTACGCCGCGATCATCTTCGCCATCGTGGCCATCAACTCGTGGAACCGCCTGGCCATCGTCGGCCACAAGGTCCCCGGCTCCCTCCGCGAAGCCACCGAGAGCTGACCACGCCCCCCCCCGGCCCCCGCCCCCCGCTCTCCCCCCGGCTCCCCCCCCCCGGGCGAACTTCGTATGCCAGAGCTCCCCCCGGGGCGCCCTGGCATACGAAGTTCGGGGTGGGTCGGGGTGGTCGGGTGGGTCGGGGTGGGTCGGGGGTCAGGGGAGGTGGTCGCCGGCGGCGATGCCGTCGAGGGCGCGGTGGAGGGCGTCGAGGCCCTGGTCAGCCACGTCGCGGCGCCAGGCGTCGTCGTCGAGGTCGAAGAAGTCCCGCATGGCGGCCCGGATCCGCTCGCCCACCTCGGAGCGGGGGTCGCCGTGGTGGTGCAGCCAGTTGTCGGCCCGGAAGACCCCGACGCCCGCGGTGGGGTCGAGGGTGCCGAACTCGATCACGAAGGTCGCCACCGCGGGACGGTCGGGCCGGGCGGCCGCCCATGCGTCGAAGCCCACGCCGAGCAGCCCGTGGTCGACGGAGCCGGTGCGGTCCGAGCGGTACAGCCAGTCGGCGAACCAGGCCGGGCCGAGGGCGGCAGCCGGTTCGTGGCCGTCGGCGGTCTGGAACACCGTGAGCCGGCCGCGCGGACCGAGGCCGGTGTGCACGTCGAGGGCGAGCGCATGGCGGGCACCCACGAGGTGCTGGTCCCAGATGCGCTCGAGCGTGGTGCGCGACCAGCTCGGCCCCTGTCCGCCGAACTGGACGCCGCGCGGGTGGCTGTACTGCCCGCCGCTGATGGTGCGGAACGCCACGTCGTCGCCCACCGACTGCCAGAAGGCGAGCAGCTCGGTCAGGTAGGAGGGGTCGTCGAGGTCGAGCTCGGCCGGGTTGAGGATGGGGTCGATCTCGCCGTAGCGGGGGTTGTCGGGCAGGTCGGCGTAGTCGACGAAGTTCCGGTTGACGTCGATGTTGGTGTGGTCGACGCGGCGGCTCCATGCGAAGCCGTACGGGTTCACGGCATGGAGCAGGACCACGGCCGTGCGGGGCGGGAGCCGCTCGAGCCGCCCCTCGCCGAGCAGCAGCTGCTGGAGGCCGTTGCCGGCGTGGCCCTCGACGCCGTGCACGCCCGAGGACACGAGCACCACCGAGTCGGCCTCGCCGAAGCGGACGACGTCGGTGGACAGCTCCTCGCCCGCCGGACCCCGCAGGGGGTGGACGTAGCGGTCGAAGGACGTCCACCGATCCTCCGCTGCGCCGAGGAGCGCGGTGCGGGCGGTGGCGGCGTCGGCGCGCGGCGGGATCATGCGGACCTCCAGGTCAGGCGGGGTCGAGGAGCGGGCGGTCGGGGTGGCGGTACCGCTCGGTGCCGCCGATGACGGTGGCGAGCACGGTGGCCGCCGGCAGGGCGTCGAGCACCACCAGGTCGGCGCGCCGCCCGACCGCGAGCCGGCCGAGGCGGTCCTCGGTCTGGCGGGCCGCCGACGCGCCGGTCGTGTAGAGCCCGAGGGCCTCGTCGGGCGTGATGGCCTGCTCGGGGGCCAGGTCGCCGCGGTCGACGGCGGCGTCCATGGCGGCCAGCACGTCGGTGGCCTCGATGGGGGCGTCGGACGACCCGGCGACGCCCACGCCGGCATCGAGCAGGCGCCGGAAGGGGTACGTCCGCGCCACGCGCTCGGTGCCGAGGCGGCGGCTCAGCCAGTGGTGCTCGCTGCGGAGGTTGATGGGCTGGACGACGGCGGTGATGCCGAGCTCGGCGAAGCGGTCGACGGTGGCGTCGTCGAGCACCGAGGCGTGCTCCACGCGGTGGCGGTGCGGTCCGGGCTCGTCGGCGAGCACGCGGGCGAGCAGCTCGGCGGCGTCGCGCGTGGCCTCGTCGCCGATGGCGTGGAGGCAGAGCTGGAACCCGGCGGCGTGGGCCTCCGCGGCCCGGCGGTGCGCGTCCTCGGGGCTGAGCGTGGCGATGCCCCGGGCCGTCGGGTGGTCGCTGAACGGCTGGTGCATGCAGGCCGTGCGCCCGCCGAGCGTCCCGTCGAGGAAGAGCTTCACGGCATCGATCCGGCGCCCGTCGTCGGGCCGGTGGAGCGGGCCCGTCCGGGCGTCGTGGACGGCGGCGAGGTCCGGCGCGATCAGGATGGTCTGCACGTCGAAGGGCACTCGGTCCACGAGCACCGACCAGCCGACGGCCTCCAGTTCGGCAGCCGAGCCACCGGGGCCCTCGGGCGTGGTCTGGCACATGGCCGAGATGGCGGTGACGCCCTGGGACAGCAGGCGGTCGGTCCACGACGCGAGCCCGGCCTCGAGGTCGTCGAACGACACCTCGGGCATCAGGCCCATCAGCGGGGCGACCGCGTTCTCCCGGGCCAGTCCGGTGGGCGCGCCGCGGGCATCGAGGTCGACCTGGCCGCCTGCCGGCACGTTCCCGGGCCGGTCGAACCCCACTGCGGCGAGGGCGGAGGTCGAGGCCACGGCGTGGTGCCCGTCGCGCCGCAGCAGCACCACGGGCCGTCCGCCCGAGGCCCGCTCCAGCTCCGCGGCCGAGGGCATGCGGCGTTCGGCCAGGAGCTCGTCGTCGAGCTGGAAGCCGATGACCGCGTCGCCGGCGCCCAGGGTCCGGGCGCGGTCGGCCACGGCGTCGAGCACCTCCGCCACGGACCGGGCGCCGTCGAGCACGAGCTGCTGCTCGAACACGCACATCACCATGGGGTGGAGGTGGGCGTCGACGAAGCCGGGCGCGAGCACGGCGCCGCCGAGGTCGACCACCTCGGCGTCGGCGGGCAGCGCCGCGCGGCACTGCTCCTCGGTGCCGACCGCGACGATGCGATCGCCTGCGGTGGCCAGCGCGTCGGCACCGGGCAGCCGGTCGGGGGTCCGCAGGTGGGCACGGCGGTAGAGCCGTGGCGGTGCGCTCGCTCCGGTCACGCCACCAGCTCCACCGCGGGGGCCACGAGGTGGTCGTCGAGCGCGTCGCGGTCCACGTCGATGCCCCAGCCCGGGCCGCCCGGTAGGACGAGGTGCCCGTCCTCCACGGCGTAGCGCTCGGTCACGAGGTGCTGGTCGAACATCACGTCGCCGGCGAGCTCCACGGCGTGGCCGAGGCGGTCGAAGCGGGCGGCAGCCAGGTGGGCGTGGGTGGCGGTGCCGATGCCGAGGGGCTGGTTGTGGATGATCGTCCCCATCCCCCGGGCCGCCGCGTAGTCGATGGCCCGCAGCGCACCGGTGAGGCCGCCGGGCCGCTCGCCGTTCACGCCGATGACGCCGCAGCCGCCCGCGTCGATGAGCGCGACCACGTCGCCCAGGGCGAAGAACCCCTCGTGGAGGAAGAGCGGGATCGCCGTCTGCCGGGCGACCTCGACCATGCCGACGAGGTCCCCGAGCGCCAGGGGCTGCTCGGCGCCATCGATGCCGTACGGCTCGAGCAGCCGGAGCGCCCGGACGGCCTGGGGTGCCGAATAGGCCTGGTTGTAGTCCACCCGGAGCCGCAGGTCGGGGCCGCAGCGCTCGCGCACGGCGGCGATCACGTCCCGGTCCGCCTCGGGCCCGTTGCCCAGCTTGATGCGCGCCGTGCCGTAGCCCGCCCGCTGGTACCCGGCGCAGATGCTGGCGACCACGTCGGGGCTGGCCAGCGGGACCAAGCCGCACAGCGGGATGCGGTCCACGGCGGCACCGCCGATCAGGTCGTGCACGGGAACCCCGAGCTGCCGGGCGGCCAGCTCGTGGCAGGCGATGTCGATCAGCCCCTTGGCCATCTCGTTGCGGGCGACGTTGCGGTCGAAGCGGGCGGCGAGGGCCTGCACGGCGACGGGCCGAGCGCCGAGCACG
Source organism: Acidimicrobiales bacterium (assembly GCA_035555395.1). GTDB lineage: Bacteria > Actinomycetota > Acidimicrobiia > Acidimicrobiales > Iamiaceae > Aquihabitans. The sequence goes on along the minus strand of DATMGQ010000198.1, from coordinate 14,441 downwards.
TACGCACCGAGGTGGTGCTCGATCGCCGACGCCATGTCGCGGTTGGACACCCCGCTCTCGGGGAGCCACACGTACGCCTCGCCCCAGCCGGCGTGGCCGGCCTCGTCCTCCAGGCGGCAGAACAGGAAGTCGGCTTCGAGCCACGGCTCCTCGGTGGGGATGGCCATGCCGAGCCCGTTGTCGCTCGCCGCCATGGCGCCGCGCGCCAGCTCGGACAGCGGGACGCGCGCCTCGAACAGCTCCACCTTGGTGATCCGCGCGGCCGTCGCCGCTGTCTGTACCGTTTGTTCCATTGGATGTAACGTATCGAACATGCCTCGCCGCCGCTCGGATCCGCCGTCGTCGCTGTCGGCCCGGCTGGCGGGGGCGACGCTCAGCCCGGCGCTGCGGCGGGTCGCCGAACTGCTCCTCGTGGACCCCGAGGCCATCGCGTTCGGCACCGTCGCCTCGGTGGCCGAGGCCGCCGGGACCAGCACGCCGACGGTCGTGCGCCTCGCCGCCGCGCTGGGCTACGACGGCTTCGGTCCGCTCCGCGACGCCACCCGCCAGGAGCTCTCGGTCCGGCTCGCCACCGACGCCGTCCGGGCCCGCAGCGCCACGCCCGGCGATCCCGTCGAGGAGCTGCGCGCCACCGAGCACGCCAACATCGACCGCACGCTCGACGGCCTCGACCCGGCCGCGGTCGCCGCCGCCGTCGACCTGCTCGACGATCCGGGACGGCGGGTCTGGGTCCTGCCGAGCAGCCAGACCGTCGGGGTCGCGATCCGGCTGGTGGACCAGCTGGCCCTGATCGGCGTGCGCACCGTGCTGCTCGACGGCTCGGAGTTCCGCATCACCACCACGCTCGGCGCGCTCGAGCCCGGCGACGTGGTGCTGTCGATGGACGTGCCCCGCCACGAGCACGCCCTCGTCCGCATCCAGGCCGCCGCCGTCGAGCGCGGCGCGGTGCCCGTCGTGTGCACCGGTCCCCCCACGACCGGGCTCGCCACGCACGGCGGCGTCGTGCTCCCGTTCGCCACCGCCGCGGTCGGTCCGTTCGACTCGCTCGTCGGCCTCACCGTGCTCGTGAGCCTGCTGACGAACGCGCTGGTCGACCGCCGCCGGCCCGTGGTGGCCGAGCGCCTCGCCGGCATCGAGCGCACCTGGACGCTCACCGGCCTGTTCGACCACTGACGGCCAGGGGCCGCCGAGCCGTCGGCCGATGGGCCCCGAAGCGACCGTCAGGTGCAGGTCCAGACGCCGCGGTAGCCGGGGATGGCGTTGGCCCGGATCATCGGGCCGGGGTCGAGGCCCTCGGAGCAGCCGACGACCACGGCATCGCCGTTCGGCTCGATCCAGATGCCGTCGGTGCCGGCGACGTCGTAGCCCTTCGCCGACGCGCTCACGCCCGGCGGCCGAGCGCTCGGCGGCAGGGTGACCGGTGCGCTCTCGAGCAGCGTGGTGCGGAGCGGCTCGGTGGTGGTGACCGGCTCGTCCGGTCCCAACGAGACCGTGGCCGCCGAGCTGCCGCACGAAGCGAGCAGCCCGGCGGCCACGAAGACGAGTGCGATGAGCGGTCGGCGCCCCATGGGCCGACCGTACCCACGGAGTGGGGTCAGGAACCGCTCGACCGGCGGCTCGACACCAGGGCGGCGCCGCCGAGCAGGGCGGCGACCACGGCGACGACCAGCGCGGCGATGGCGAGGCCGTCGGAGCCCTCGTCGTCGGAGCTGTCGGCGGCGTCATCGGAGGCCGAGTCGCCGGAGGCGGCGGTCGTCGTGGTGGCCTCGGCGCCGTGCCCGCCCTCCTCGGCGGCGACCAGCGTCAGGACGGGGGCCGGGTGCTCGGGCTCCTCGCCGCCTTCGGTGGTGGCCTCGATCCAGGAGACCTCCTCGCCGCTGCTGTAGGTCTGGATGGCCGGGAAGGCCAGGCTGTCGACGTCCTCGGGGAGCGGGCCCACCGAGATGGCGAAGGTATCGAACTGTCCGGGCTCGATCTCGCCGCCGGACCAGGTCACGGTGTCCACGACCTCGTCGTAGGTCTCGCCGAACGCCTCGATCGGCTCGTCGAGGGTGCGCTTGGTGGTCTCGACCTCCCAGCCCGGCTTGGGCTGCACGGACACGAACGCCAGCGGGGCGTCCTTGGGGAGCTGGACCTCGACCTTGGTGGTGGAGGCGTCGTCGCGCTCGTTGGGGACGCTGAACGTCACGATCGAGAAGCCGCCCTTCTCCCCCGGGTCGGGGATGGACACGTGGGCGGATGCGGGGCCGGCGGACACGGCGACGAGCCCGGCGGCGAGCAGCGCGGCGGCTGCGAGGCGGATGGTGCGCAAGGGAGGTTCTCCTCGGGATGGCCCGGGCGGTTCCCGGGGCGTGCATACGTCGGCACGACGAAGCGGATGGTTCCCAAGGATCCGAGATCAGCAGGCCCCTGACCAGGGACGAAGGACCTCGCGGTCCGGGACCAAGGTCCCGGCCGGTGAGGCCGAGCACGTCCTCGACGACCGCTGGCCCGCCTGACCCGCCGTCGCCGGGCTCGCGTCAGACCACGCGCTCCCAGTGGCGGTGCCAGCCGATCGACACGATCAGGGCGGTCGTGAAGCGCTTGGCGGCGCTCGTGTCGACCAGCACGCCGGGCGCGTCGGAGTCGACGCCGGCTGCGGCGAACAGCTCGGCGCCGGTGCCGATCGCGGCGAGCGGCTTGTGGTGCCGGTACGCCTCCTGGACGATCACCGACGCCTTGAGCGCCTCGTCGACGAGCGCCGACGCGCTCGGGTCCACGACCAGCGCGTCGAACTGCACCGAGTCGCACGTGTGGAGCGTGTGATCGACCTCGACGCTCCCGATCGTGCCGCCGCGCGGGCCGATCACCTGGAGCACGGCGCCCTCGGCGGCGAGGGCCTGGGCGACCTTGTCCACGTGGGTGGCCTTGGCGGCAGGTCCGATCAGCATGCCCACGACCCGCCCGTCGATGGCCCCCGGCTCCGCGATCGCCATCGAGAGGGCCGGGGACGCGTCGATCGGCGCCTCCACCTCCAGCTCGACCGGGGCGGCCGGCGGCACGGCCCGGCCCAGGTTGGCGGCGACCCGCTCGCAGAGGTCGGCGTCGACGTTGGCCAGGTTGGCGAGCTGGCGGTCCTGGACCTCCTCGTCCGAGCACTTGCCCAGCTCGAACGAGAACGCGCCGACGATGTGCACCTGCTCGACGTCGGTCATGCTCCGCCAGAACAGCGCGGCCTGCGAGTAGTGGTCCGCGAACGACGAGGCGCGCTGGCGCTCCTTCACGCCCTCCACGGGCTGCGGGCGGTGGACGTAGCCGGCCTGCCCGACGGCGAACGGGCAGCCGCCCCCGATCGAGTTCGGCGCGTACGCCGCTCGACCCTGGTGGATCGCCTGCTGGCCGAAGCCGTCGCGCTGCTCGTTGTTGACCGGCGCGTGGGTCCGGTTGATCGGGAGCTGCTCGAAGTTCGGGCCGCCGAGCCGGGTGAGCTGGGTGTCGAGGTAGGAGAACATCCGGGCGTGGAGGAGCGGGTCGTCGGTGATGTCGATGCCCCGCACGAGGTGGCCGGTGTGGAACGCGACCTGCTCGGTCTCGGCGAAGAAGTTGGCCGGGTTGCGGTCGAGCCGCATCCGGCCGACGGTGCGGACGGGGCACAGCTCCTCGGGGACGATCTTGGTGGGATCGAGCAGGTCGATGCCCTCGAACGTCTGCTCCGGGGTGTCCGGCATCAGCTGCACGCCGAGCTCCCACTCGGGGTGGGCGCCGGACTCGATGGCGTTCCAGAGGTCTCGCCGGTGGAAGTCCGGGTCGATGCCGCCGAGGCGCTGCGACTCCTCCCACACCAGCCCGTGCACGCCGAGCGCCGGCTTCCAGTGGAACTTCACCAGCGTCGTCTCACCCGCCTCGTTGACCAGGCGGAAGGTGTGGACGCCGAAGCCCTCCATCATCCGGTACGAGCGCGGGATCGCCCGGTCCGACATGGCCCACATCAACATCGCGGTGGACTCGGGCTGCAGGGAGACGAAGTCCCAGAACGTGTCGTGGGCGGTCTGGGCCTGCGGGATCTCCCGGTCTGGCTCGGGCTTCGCCGCGTGGATGAGGTCCGGGAACTTGATGCCGTCCTGGATGAAGAAGATGGGCATGTTGTTGCCGACCAGATCGAAGTTCCCTTCCTCCGTGTAGAACTTCGTCGCGAAGCCGCGGACGTCCCGAGCCGTGTCGGCCGACCCCCGCGATCCGGCGACCGTCGAGAACCGCACGAACACCGGCGTCGTGGTCGATGCCCCGGTGAGGAAGCGTGCGCAGGTGACGTCGTCGAGCGGATCGGTGACCTCGAACGTGCCGTGCGCGCCCGCGCCGCGGGCGTGGACGACCCGCTCGGGGATGCGCTCGTGGTCGAAGTGCATGATCTTCTCGCGGAGCGCGAAGTCCTCGAGCAGCGTGGGCCCGCGCGACCCGGCACGCAGCGAGTTGTCGGTGTCCTCGAACGGCGTGCCGAACGCGGTGGTGATGGCGTCGCCCTGCTGGGCCCACCGCGGCGAGAGCGCCTCCTCCCGGCTGCCGCCCGCGGCGTCCGCCCGCGAGCGGCGCGGCGCGGTGTTGCGAGCGGACCTCTTGGCGGGGGTGGCCTTGGCCGCCTTCTTGGCGGGGGCTGTCTTCTTGGCGGTGCTGGGCTGCTCCTCGGAACGCTTCGACGACGGCATCAGGTCTCCTTGGGGGAGGCCCGGCTCCGCCTCTGGTGACGGGCCGCGGTCCTCCTCGATCCGGTTCGGAGCGGGACCCCTACCCGCCGGAGCCAAGCCGAAACGATCGCGGCCGACCCGTGGCGTCCCGGCTGGCCCGGCCGCCAGCGCGGCCGGACGGCCACCGGAGTGCCGTCGGAGGCAGGTGCCTAGACGGTGAGCGGGCGCGCGATCGTCAGCAGCTCGTCCAGGCGGCAGAGCTCGATCGAGCGCATCACCGTGGCCGGTGGCGCGTAGAAGGTCAGCTCGCCGCCCCGGTCGCGGACCAGGTTGTGGAGCTGCACGAACAGGGTCAGCCCAGCCGACCCGCAGAAGGTCACGCCGGAGAGGTCGACGCGGACCCGCTCGTCGGTGGGGAGGATGAACGGGATCACCTGCGTCCCGAGCTCGCCGGCGCTGGCGCAATCCAGCTCGCCGGTGAGGAACAAGGTGAGGTGATCGCCGACGCGGTCGCAACGGACCGCAGCACGGTTGATCGTCATGGTGGGAAACGCCCTCGCTGTCCAGGTCGTGGCGGCGTTGGCTTCACCGGAGCGACTGCCCTCCACGCTAGGCACGCCGCTCCCCCGCGTCCACACCCCAGGTGGGTGAAATTCCCTGTCCGGCCGTCGGCGCGCCGCGCCGCCCGACGTCGGTTGGCGAGGGTGGGGGCGGGCGACCGGCACCGGCGGGGAGGTGCACGGCGCCCGCCCCCGTGAGGGGCGGCCCGACCAGTGGGAGCGGGGGGAGGGAGCCCACCGGACGGGCCGCACCTCAGGGCGCGGCCGAGCTGGCCGCGACGAGTCGACCGGCCTGCTCCGCGGGGCAGCAGGTGACGATGAACCTGGCGGATCCGATCCGGATCCCGATGGTGCGCGGCGTGATCTCTCGAGCGGTCGTCATCGTCGTCCTCCCGGTCGCAGGCTTCGGTGCGGGCGCCCTTCCCACGCGTCGAGCGGCCAAACCCGCTCACCCCCACCCAACCCGGCGTCCGCTCCGCGCCGGAGCAGACGTTTCGGGCCCGTCGGTCGGGGGAGGGCTTCGCCATGGCCCCGAACCGAGACCCCCAGCCACCGATCGAGATCGACCACGGCGACGCCGTCGTGCCCGATGCCGGCGACGCGGCCCGGGCTCGGGACCTGCTTCCCGAGGATCCGCCTGCCGACGCGCCGGCCACCGGCGACCCGGACAAGAAGCCCGCCGTCAGCCCGCCCGTCCCCGCCCATGGCGAGATGGCATCCCAGGAGCAGCTCCGCGAGGGGGCGATCGCCGCGGAGGCCGCTGACGCAGGCGCCGGCCCCGACGGGGCTCGCGACGCGGGACGGAGCGAGGACGGCCGGTGACCATCGCGATCGTCCTCGTGGTGGTGGTCGTGGTGTGCGTCGTGGCCGCCGTCGCGTCGCAGCGCTCGCAGCACCCGGAGAACATCGAGACCGAGCTGCCGCACCGCACCACCGCCACCGATCCTCTGCACAGCGGCGACGAGCGCCCAGCGGGTCCCGATGCCGAGGACCCGCCGACCGCCACGCCGAACCGGTCAGACGACCCGATCTAGTCGACGACGGCCGCTCGACGGCCACGGGCGACCAGGTCGGCGAAGGGCCAGCGGACCCCGGCGGGGTCGGGCCGGGCCTCGAGGATCGAGAGGTGGCCGCCGTGGAGGCTCAGCACCGAGCAGCACGCGTCGCAGCGGCCGACGAGTCGGCCCCGGCTCGTGCGTCGGGCCGACGAGAAGCGGGCGGTGCCGCCGCAGCAGGGGCAGCAGATCTCGATCTCCATGGGGCGCTCCGGGTGGTTCGTCGGGGGGAACGTGACGGCAGGGTGGCGCCCCACTGCCCGAGGCCGTGCGACCCAAACCGCCGGATGCCGAGATCGGTCCGAACGGCCCAGCCGCGGCCCAGCCCGGGCTCAGCCGCCCTTCGGCTTCGACTCGACCTGGTCGACGTGGGCCCTGCCGACGACTGCGTCGGGAAGGACCGCCGACGCCGCGGCGAGCACCTTGTTCTTGAACGACCCGGGGATGACCTTGGCGTCGCCCGCGAGGAGCGCATCGACGGCGTCGGCGGCGACGTCGGCAGGATCGTCCTTGTCCTCCTGGGCCAGCTTCGAGTCCTCCATGTGAGCCCGCTCGAAGAACCGGGTGTCGGTGCCGCCCGGCATGAGGGCGGTGACGGCCACGTCGCGCGCCTCGAGCTCCTGGTGCAGGGCCTCGGCGAACGAGAGGAGGAACGTCTTCGACGCGTTGTAGGTCGACAGCTGCGGACCGGCCATCTCCGCGGCGATCGAGCTGGTGATCAGCAGGCGGCCGTGGCCGCGGGCCGCCATGGGCGGGAGGACCAGGCCGGCCAGCAGGACCACGCCCCGCACGTTCAGGTCGACGACCCGCAGGTGCTCGGCGAGATCGGTGGCGATGAACTCGCCCCGTACGCCGATGCCGGCGTTGAGGCACACCACCTCCAAGGCATCGCGGCCGACGACCTCCTCCGCGAGCTGGCGCACGCCCTCCTCGGTGGCGAGGTCGATCTGCACGGGCTGCACGTCGCCGCCGCGCACCGCGATGGCGTCGGCGGCCGCATCGATCTGCGGCTCGTCCGCCGCGATCACGAGGTCATAGCCCCGCTGGGCGAGCTCGTCGGCGAGCGCGAGCCCGATGCCGCTCGAGGCGCCGGTGACGAGGGCGAGCGGCCGGCCCGAGGGCTCGGTGGCAGACATGGCGGACCTCCAGATCCGAGACGGTCCCCCGCGCTACCCAGCGCCATCCGACGCAAACGGCGGGGCGCGAGCGGAACCGGGCTCAGGCCGCGGTGGCGACCGAGAACCAGACCACGTGGGTCCCGTCGTCCTCGTAGCGCTCGCCCCAGCGGTCCACGACCTGCTCGGCGATGCGATCGCGCAGCTCGTCGGCGGCTGCGTCGGCCGTCGGACCCATCAGGTCGGCATCGACGTCCGCGACGCCGACCACGACCTCATCGGGGTCAATCCTGACCGTCACCACGGGGACGTGGTGCGCCCGCAGGACGACGTCGCTGACCAGCTCGCTCACGAGCAGGACGGCGCCGTCGTGGCGCTGCCGCTGCAAGCCGAGCGGGTTGAGGTGCTCGCTCACCCATCGACGGGCCAGCCGGGGCGCGCTGCGGTCGCACGGCAGGCTCGTCACGTTCGTCTCCGATCCGCTCATGGTTCCCCTGTCGGTTCGTCGGAGCCCCCAACCGACCGAGGTACCTACCCGCCCGCCGCCAGAACCAGACCGACGGGCGTCCTCCATCAGCCGTCGCCCTCGGGTCGCGGGTGGCCGGGAGCGGTGGATGCGGGGAGGTCCATGGGCCGCCGACTTCCCGGCGAGCACCGGGCCAAACCCCGCGCCCGGGCGCTCGACCGGGTCGCGGTCGAGCGTCACGGTCCGTCTGAGCCGGGGGCGGCACGGGTAGTTGGGCCGCCATCGGGCCGATCGGCTCGACCGTCGAGGAGTCCCGTTGCCACCCCATCCCACCGCCGTGCCCGCCCTCGGGCTGCGACCGACCGAGGCCGGCTTCCGCGCGTGCACGTGGGCGGCGACCGCCGACGCCGTGGCGGTCCGGCGGGTGGAGGACGACCAGTGCTGGCCCCTCCACCCGGCACCCGGTCCCCACGGGCTCTGGACCGGCGACCTACCCGGGCTCCAGCACGGCGACCGGTACCTCCTCGACATCGACGGGACGACGATCGCCGACCCCTGGTCCCGGTGGCAGCCCGACGGCATCGACGGCCCCGCGGCGGCGCTCGACCCCGGCCGCATCGGCGCCACCCCGCCCGGTCAGGGCGCCCGGCCGCCCCGCCCGTGGCTCCCCCGCGACGACGCCGTGATCTACGAGCTGCACGTCGGCGCGTTCTCCTTCGCCGGCGACCTCGACGGCGTGGCCGCCCGGCTCGAGCACCTCGTCCACCTCGGCGTCACCCACCTCGAGCTGCTGCCCGTCGGCGGGTTCCCCGGCCGCCACGGCTGGGGCTACGACGCCATCGCGTGGCAGGCGGTGCACCAGCCCTACGGCGGACCGGAGGCGCTCGTCCGGCTCATCGACCTGGCTCACGTCCACGGACTCGGCGTCATCGTCGACGTCGTCTTCAACCACGTCGGGCCGGGGGGCGGCCAGCGCTACCAGACGTGCGGCCCCTTCTTCACCGACCGCCACCAGACGCCGTGGGGCGATGCGATCAACGTCGACGGCCCGGGTTCCGACCCGGTGCGCGCCACCATCTGGCAGACCGCCGAGTGGTGGCTGGGCCCGATGGGTGCCGACGGCCTGCGGGTCGACGCGTGCCACGCCATCGTCGACCAGAGCGCCCGCCACGTCCTGGCCGAGCTCACCGCCCGCGCCCGCGCCGTGCACCCCGACGCGCTCCTCATCGCCGAGAGCGGGCTGAACGACCCCCGCACCGTCCGGCCCGAGGCCGAGGGCGGCTGGGGGTTCGACGCCGATTGGGCCGACGACTTCCACCACGCCCTGCGCACCACCCTCACCGACGACCGGGAGGCCTGGCTCGGCGACTTCGGCGAGGTCGGGCAGCTGGCCAAGGCCTTCGGCCGTCCGTACGTGCACGACGGGTCGTGGTCCGCGTACCGCGGCCGGCACTTCGGTGCGCCCCCGGAGCGGGAGGGGCCGGAGCGGTTCGTGGTGTTCGCCCAGAACCACGACCAGATCGGCAACCGCCCCCTCGGCGACCGCCTGCCGGCTGCGGTCCGGCCGCTCGCGATGGCGTGCACGCTGCTGTCCCCGTCGATCCCGATGCTGTTCATGGGCGAGGAGCGCGACGAGCCCGCCCCGTTCCAGTTCTTCAGCGACCACCAGGACCCGTTCCTCGCCGATGCCACCCGCGACGGACGCCGCCGCGAGTTCGCCGCCTTCGCCCGGGCGTCGGGCGAGGAGGTGCCCGATCCGCAGGACGAGGCCACGTTCCAGCGGTCGCGGCTCACCTGGCCGACCACCGACTCGGCGCTCGCCGCCGAGGACCGCTGCCGCACCCTGATCCGGCTCCGCCGCCGCATCGGGCGCGCACCGGCCCGCGTCGAGCACGACGAGGCCGGCCGGTGGCTGCGGGTGCAGCGCGGCCGCTGGACGTTCGCCGCCAACCTCTCCGACCGCCCCAACCGGGTCGCCGTCCCCGACGGCCACCGCGTGTTCGTCACCCACGGCGACGTCGCCCTCGAACCGTCGCCCGAGGCCGGTCAGGTCGCGGTCCTCCCGCCCTTCGGCGGCGTCGTCGTCGAAGGACCGGACGCACCCGTCGGGCCGTCGTCGCCGTGACCCGACCCGACGCCCCGCCCTGGCGGGCGACCTACCGGCTCCAGATCTCGGCCACGTTCACCTTCGACGACGCCCGGGACGTGGTGCCGTACCTCGCCGACCTCGGCATCTCGCACCTCTACCTCTCGCCGATCCTCGAAGCGGTCCGCGGGTCCACCCACGGGTACGACGGCACCGACCCCACCCGGGTCTCGGCCGAGCGCGGCGGTGAGGACGCCCTGCGCGCCCTGGCCGACGAGGCCCACCGCCACGGCCTCGGCGTCCTCGTCGACATCGTCCCCAACCACCTCGCCGCGTCGGACGAGACACCGTGGTGGACCGACCCCGACGAGCGCGCGGTCGTGTTCGACGTCGACGACGACCGGGGCTGGTACCGCCGGTTCTTCGACATCGACGGCCTGGCCGGCGTGCGCCAGGAGGACCCGGCCGTCTTCGAGCGCACCCACGCCAAGGTGCTGGAGCTGGTGCGCGACGGCGTGGCCGACGGGCTGCGGATCGACCACCCCGACGGCCTCGCCGACCCGGCCGGCTACCTCGAGCGGCTGGCCGAGGCGGCCGGCGTCCCGATCTGGATCGAGAAGGTGCTCCACACCGGCGAGCGGCTCCGGCCGTGGCCGGTGGAGGGGACGGTGGGCTACGAGGTCCTCGGCGACCTCGACCACCTCTGGACCGCGCCCGAGGGCGAGCAGCCGATCACCGCCGCCTACCGCGAGCTGACCGGCGACCTGCAGTCGTTCGAGGCGGTGGTGTCCCAGGCCAAGCAGGAGCAGATCCGCGGGGCGTTCCGCCCGGAGCTCGAGCACCTCGCGGGTCTGGCGCCCGACATCGCGCTCGTCGACCTGGAGCGGGCCGTCACCGACCTCCCCTGCTACCGCACCTACGTCCGACCGGGCGGCATCGCCGACGAGGATCGGGAGCTGGTCGCCGGCCTCCGCACCTCCGAGCCGATGCGCGCCCGCCTCCTGCTGGAGGAGCCGGGGTCCGAGGAACTGGTGTCCCGCTACCAGCAGCTCACCCCGCCGGTCAGCGCCAAGGGCATCGAGGACACCGCGTTCTACCGGTCCACCCGCCTGCTCGCCCACAACGAGGTCGGCGGCGACCCCGGCACGTGGGCCCGCTCCCCCGCAGCGGTCCACGATGCCGCCGAGGACCGGGCCGCCCACCACCCGCGCAACCTCCTCGCCGGCACCACCCACGACACGAAGCGGTCCGCCGACACCCGGGCCCGCCTGCTCGCGCTGACCCACGACGCCAGCCGCTTCGACGAGCACGTGCGCCGCTGGTTCGCGGTCACCGACGACCTCGTGACCGACGCCGGTCCCCGCCCCGCCGAGCGCTGGTACCTGTTCCAGACGCTGCTCGGCGCGTGGCCCATCACGTTCGACCGGCTCGAGGAGCACCTCACCAAGGCGCTGCGCGAGGCCGGCCGCATCACCGACTGGGTCGACCCCGACCCCGAGCGCGAGGACGCGGTCATCGCCTTCGCCCGCCGGCTGCTCGACCACACCGGGTTCTGGGCCGACTTCAGCCCGTACGCCGCCGAGGTGGCCGCCGCCGGCGAACGCATCTCGATCGGCCAGGCCCTGCTGCGGGCAACGCTCCCCGGCGTGTGCGACACGTACCAGGGCGATGAGTCGTGGTTCCTGTCGCTGGTGGATCCCGACGTCCGCCGGCCGCTCGACTGGAGCGGCCGCCGCGCCCAGCTCGACGCCCTCGTCGCCGGCAGCGCCCCCACCCGGGCCACCGCCAAGCTGTTCGTGCTGCACCGGGCCCTCGACCTGCGCCGCCGCCGGCCCGAGCCGTTCGCCGGCGACCACCGGCGCCTCGATGCACCCGACGGCACGTTCGCGTTCGTGCGCGGCGGCGAGGTCGCCGTGGCCGTCGCCCTGCGGCCGGACACGACCACCGAGGTCCAGCTGCCGCCGGGGCGGTGGCGCGACGTGCTCGGCGGGGTGGACCACGACCTCGACCTCGGCGCCGCCGTCTGGGAGCGGCGAGCCGACGACGACGCCCCCGATCCCGAGGAGCACCCGTGACCGACCGCACCTGCCGACCCGGCCGACCGTTCCCGCTCGGCGCGACCCTCACGGGGGGCGGCACCAACTTCTCGCTGTTCTCGGAGCACGCCACCGGTGTCGAGCTGTGCCTGTTCGACGAGCACGGCCACGAGGAGCGGATCACGGTCCACGACCGCACCGCCTTCCACTGGCACATCGAGATCGAGGGGATCGGAGCCGGCCAGCGCTACGCCTACCGCGTCCACGGCCCCTGGGACCCGGCGAACAGCCACCGGTTCAACCCGGACAAGCTGCTCGTCGACCCCTACGCCCGGGCCATCGACGGCCTCGTCGACGAGTCAGCCGCCCGCACCCTCCCCTACGCGCCCGGCGAGGCCGACGACGTCGACCTGGTCATCGACGAGTCCGACGACGCCGCCGCCATCCCCCGGTCCGTCGTCGTCGACCCCGCGTTCGACTGGGAGGGCGACCACCGCCTCGACCACCCCTTCGACCGGTCCGTCATCTACGAGGTGCACGTGAAGGGCTTCACCGCGCAGCACCCCGATGTGCGCGAGGACCTGCGGGGCACCTACGCCGGGCTCGCCTCCGACGCCGCCATCGCCCACCTCCGCGACCTGGGCGTGACCGCCGTCGAGCTGCTGCCCGTGCACCACATCGCCGACGAGGGCTTCCTCCACGACAAGGGCCTGAGCAACTACTGGGGCTACAGCACGCTCGGGTACTTCGCCCCGCACGCCGGCTACGCCGCGACCGGCACGCTCGGCCAGCAGGTCGACGAGTTCAAGGGGATGGTGAAGGCCCTGCACCGCGCCGACATCGAAGTCATCCTCGACGTCGTCTACAACCACACCGCCGAGGGCAACCACCTCGGGCCGATGCTGTCGTTCAAGGGCGTCGACAACGCCAGCTACTACCGCTCGGTCCCCGACGACCCCCGCTACTACCTGGACTTCACCGGCACGGGGAACACGCTCAACGTCCAGCACCCGAACGTGCTGCGGCTGATCATGGACTCGCTGCGCTGCTGGGTCGAGGAGTTCCACGTCGACGGCTTCCGCTTCGACCTGGCCTCGACGCTCGCCCGCGGGCTCTACGACGTCGGCCGGCTCTCCAGCTTCTTCGACGTCATCCACCAGGACCCCGTGCTCTCCCAGGTGAAGCTGATCGCCGAACCGTGGGACGTCGGGCCCGGCGGCTACCAGGTGGGCAACTTCCCGGTCCTGTGGGCAGAGTGGAACGGCATCTACCGGGACTCGATGCGCGACTTCTGGCGCGGCCACACCCCGGTCTCCGAGCTCGCGACCCGGCTCGCCGGTTCCGTCGACCTCTACGGCGACGGCGGCCGCCAACCCAGCGCGTCGGTCAACTTCCTCACCGCGCACGACGGCTTCACACTCGCCGACCTCGTCAGCTACGACCACAAGCACAACGAGGCCAACCTCGAGGACAACGAGGACGGCACCGACGACAACCGCTCGTGGAACTGCGGCGTCGAAGGCCCCACCGACGACCCCGAGGTGCGCGCCCTCCGCGCCCGCCAGCAGCGCAACCTCCTCGCCACCCTGCTCGTGTCGCAGGGCGTGCCGATGCTGCTCGGCGGCGACGAGCTCGGCCGCAGCCAGGGCGGCAACAACAACGCCTGGTGCCAGGACACCCAGATCAGCTGGTTCGACTGGGACCTCGGCGACGACGCCCGCGCCCTGCTCGACTTCACCCGCCGGCTCATCGACCTCCGCCGCCGCGAACCGGTCCTGCGCCGGCTGTCGTTCCTCGAAGGTGCACCCGCCGAGGAGGGCGGCCTGCCCGACGCCTGGTGGTTCCGCCCCGACGGCCGCCACATGACCAAGGCCGACTGGGACGACGGCAGCGCCCGCGCCCTCGGCGTCTTCCTCAACGGCGACGCCATCCCCGAGCACGACGCCGACGGCAACCCGATCCGCGGCGGGTCGTTCCTGCTGCTCGTCAACGGCGCCGACGTCGACGTCTCGTTCAAGGTCCCGGCCCGCCGCTTCGGCCGCCGCTGGCGCACCGTCTTCGACACCGCCCGCCCCGAGGTCTCCGAGGACACCGACGAGACCCGCCCCGCCGCCGCCGAGCTCACCCTCCCGGCGAGGTCCATCACCTGCCTCCGCCGCACCGACGCCTGACCCCACCCCCACCCCACCCCACCCCACCCCACCCCACCCCCACCCCACCCACACCCACACCCACACCCACACCCACACCCACACCCCCAGCCGAACTTCGTATGCGAGAGCGCCCAATCGGGCGGCGTGGCATACGAAGTCCGATCCGGGTCGGGACCAGCGGCCGAACTTCGTATGCGAGAGCGCCTCACGGGGCGCTGTGACATACGAAGTTCGGGTGGTGGGCTGGGGTGGGGCGGTGGGGAGCGGCGGCCGAACTTCGTATGCGAGAGCGCCTCACGGGGCGCTGTG
>DATMGQ010000197.1:0-12961 GCA_035555395.1 Acidimicrobiales bacterium | reverse complement strand
CCGCCGCCGGCGTCGGGCGCGGGCAGCGCCGTGAGGTCGGCGACGGCGAACGCGAGCTCCGGGAAGCGGCGGCGGGCCTCCTCGACCATGCCGGACGAGAGGTCGAAGCCGGTCACGTCGGCGCCGGCGGCCGCGAGGTGGAACCCGACCTGGCCGGGGCCGCAGCCGGCGTCGGCGACCGGCCCGCCGTCGGCGAGGTCGGCCAGGCGCTCGAGCAGCCAGCGGTCGAACGGCTTCGAGTCCAGCTCGTCGACGAGCTGGTCGGCGTAGGTCGTGGCGAGCGCGTCGTACGACGCGACGACCTTCGCGTCCCGCGCCGCCGCACCGTCGGCGATGACCGCATCGCGATCGACCACGGGCGCGGCGGGTCCGCTCGCACCCGCGGCACCGGTCGACGGCGCCACCTCGACCGGGCCGAGGAGGTGGATCCAGCGGTGGTCCTGCTGCCCGGGCTGGCGCTCCAGCTGGCGCACGAGCGGCTCGGGTGCGCCGGCCATCGCCTGCAGCTGGCGCTCGACCGCCTCCCGGTCGGCGAAGCCGTGGAGGCGCTCGGTGCGCGTCTTCAGCTCGCCCGGGGCCTGGGCCCCGCGCAGCAGGAGGACGGTGAGGATCGCCCGTTCCGCCGCGTCGATGCCCAGCCGCTCGTCGAGCACCTGCCGGTACTTCACGGCCCGGGCTCCGCTGCTGGCGTACACCATGCGCGTGATGCCCTTGACCTTCAAGACGTCGAGCGCATCCACGATGGTGCGCTCGTCGAGGTCCATCACCGGCTCGCGGCTCGAGCTCTGGTTGCAGGCCGTGCGCAGGCCGTTCAGCGTCATCGGGTACGACGCCGGGACGGTCAGCTCCTTCTCGAGCAGGCTGCCGACGATGCGCTGCTCGACGGCATCGAGCTCCGGCAGGTCGACGGCACCGAAGGAGGGGTCGCTCATGGGCCCGGACGATACGGCCCGGCGCGCCCCCTAGCGTCAAGGGATGCCACCCGGCCCCTCCGATCCGTCGCCGGCACCCGCCGAGCCGCCGATCCCCGAGCGGCTGGCCACCCTCGACGACGCCGACGCCACCGACGTCCACCGGTTCCTGGGGGCACACCCGGTCGCCGACGACCCCGAGGGCGGCGTCCGCTTCTCCGTCTGGGCGCCGAACGCATCCCGCGTGTCGGTCGTGGGCGACTGGAACGGCTGGGACGAGGCGGCCGACCCCATGGCGCGCGTCCCCGACAGCCCGTTCTGGACCCGCTGGACCCCCCACGCCCGCGTCGGGCACCGCTACAAGCTCGCCGTCACCGACCACCTCGGCCGGACCGTGCTCCACGCCGACCCGGTGGCGTTCCGCAGCGAGCCCGCGCCCGACACCGCGTCGATCGTCCACCGCAGCACCCACCCCTGGGGCGACGGAGCCTGGATGGCCCACGCCGCCGCGCCGCTCGGCGAGCCCATGTCCGTCTACGAGGTCCACCTCGGCTCGTGGCGGCGCACGTGGGACGGCGGGGAGCGCGGCTTCCGCGACCTGGCGGACGACCTCGCCGCGTACGTCACCGACCTGGGGTTCACCCACGTCGAGCTGCTGCCGGTCATGGGCCACCCCTTCGCCGGGTCGTGGGGCTACCAGGTCACGTCGTACTTCGCGCCCGCCGCGCGCTGGGGCGAGCCCGATGACCTGAAGCACCTCATCGACGTGCTGCACCAGGCCGGCATCGGCGTGATCCTCGACTGGGTCCCGGCCCACTTCCCGAAGGACGAGTGGGCGCTCGGGCGCTTCGACGGCACCCCGCTGTACGAGGACCCCGACCCGCAGCGCGGGGAGCACCCCGACTGGGGCACCTACGTGTTCGACTTCGGACGCCAGGGCGTCCGCAACTTCCTGCTGTCGAACGCCCGGTTCTGGATCGAGGAGTTCCACGCCGACGCGATCCGCGTCGACGCCGTCGCCTCGATGCTCTACCTCGACTACTCGCGCGGGACCGGCGAGTGGACGCCCAACGTCCACGGCGGCCGCGAGGACCTCGAGGCGGTCGAGCTCATCAAGGGCCTCAGCGTGCTCGTGCACCGCGACGACGTCGGCGGGTTCACCATCGCCGAGGAGTCCACCGCCTGGCCCGGCGTCACCCGACCCGTCGACCACGGCGGGCTGGGGTTCACGCTCAAGTGGAGCCTCGGGTGGATGCACGACACGCTCGACTACTTCGCCCGGGACCCGATCCACCGGAAGTACCACCACCACGACCTCACGTTCGGGGTGCACTACGGGTTCAGCGAGAACTTCGTGCTGCCCCTCAGCCACGACGAGGTCGTCCACGGCAAGCGGTCCCTGCTCCAGAAGATGCCCGGCGACCGCTGGCAGCAGCTCGCCAACCTGCGCGCCCTCTACGCGTGGATGTGGGCGCACCCGGGCAAGCAGCTGCTGTTCATGGGCGGCGAGATCGCCCAGGCCCGCGAGTGGAACCACGACGCCGAGCTCGACTGGAGCCTGCTCGAGGATCCAGGGCACGCCGGCGTGCAGCACCTCGTGCGCGACCTCAACCGCTCCTACCGGGAGCGGTCCGCGCTGTGGTCCCGCGACGTCGACCCCGACGGGTTCACCTGGCTCAACAACGACGCCGACATCAACGTCTCGGCGTTCGTGCGCCGCGGCGCCCAGCACGACGGGAAGGCGGGCGAGCAGCTGGTCTGCGTCGCCAACCTCTCGCCGACCGTGCACTACGACCACCTCGTCGGCATGCCCGCACCGGGCCGCTGGCGCGAGGTCCTCAACACCGACGCCACCGCCTACGGCGGCTCGGGCGTCGGCAACCTCGGCGCCGTCGTCGCCGGCGGCCCGCCTGCCCACGGCCAGCCCACGTCGGCGCGCCTCACGCTGCCCCCGCTCGCCGTCGTGTGGTTCGAGCCCGAGGGCGGGTGACGCCGGTCAGGCGTGGGTGAGGGCGTCGTCGCGGCGGAGGAGGCCGTCGAGGATGCGGAAGGCGCCGAACGCCGCCAGCCCGAGCGCGACCAGCAAGAGCAGCAGCGGGCCGTAGGGCGCGGTGGTCAGCTCCCGCAGGGCGTCGTCGAGGCTGCGGCTCTCGCTCGGGTCGTGCTGGCGGCCGGCGTCGATCAGGAACCAGCCGATCAGGCCGAAGGCCGCCGCCCGACCGAGGTAGCCGACGGTGCCGAGCCGGCACACCCAGGGTTTGCGGGCGGCCGAGACCCGGCTGAAGTCGAGGTCGTCCGCGAAGGAGCGGGTGACGGCCTTGCGGACGTTCCAGGCGGCCACGCCCAAGCCGACCAGGCCGGCGGCGACGACGAGCCACGGCCCGCCCGGCCAGTCGAGCACCGTGCTGGTGGACTCCTTCGCCTTGTCCCCGCCGGAGCCGCCGCCGTCCTTGGTGAGGAGCCGGACGGCCACCGCGACGAACGACAGGTAGATCACGGCCCGGCCCACGTTGGCCGCCCGCTTGGCGAGCGACCCGGCGTCGTCCCCGCCCCGCTCGCCGACGACGGCGAGCCATCCCCGCCAGGCGGCGTGGGCGAGCAGCCCGAGGGTCACCACCACCAGGATCGCCCGACCCGCCGGCTGCCGGGCGATGGACTCGAGCGCGCCCTGCTGGCTCGGCTCGGCGCTGCGGTCGCCGCGCGCCACCTCGACGGCGAGCAGCCCGACCACGACGTAGAGCACGCCCTGGGTCACGAGGGCGACCCGCCCGACGCGGGACGCGTGCTGCTCGACGTCGTCCGTCGAGGCCGAGGCCGTGGCGGCGGTGCGGTGCAGGAGGTGGGCCACGGCTCACCACTTGCCCGCGCCCGGCCGTTCGATACCTCGCCCTGGTCAGCCGCCGAGCCGAACACCCGCGCGATCGGGAACCCTTCGCTGTCACTGCGCGCCGGTAGGGTTTCGTCCATGGCTGAGCGACCGAAGCGGCAGAGGACCAGCACCTCCAACTTCGGCGTCGGCAAGCGCGAGAACCACGACGCCTCCGGCTTCTACGAGCGCTTCCCCATGCCGGAGATCTCCGACGACCAGGAGCTGGCGCCCGAGCCCATCGTCGACCAGATCTTCCACGGCAGCGCCACCGACATGCACCAGGTCCCGGACGCGTCCGTGGCCCTCGTGGTCACGTCGCCGCCGTACTTCGCCGGCAAGGCCTACGAGGAGGCGCTCGGCGAGGGGCACATCCCGGCCAACTACGTCGAGTACCTCTCGATGCTCGAGGACGTCTTCGCCGAGTGCGTGCGCACGCTGGAGCCGGGCGGACGCATCGCGGTCAACGTCGCCAACCTCGGCCGCAAGCCGTACCGGTCGCTGTCGGCCGACGTCATCCGCATCCTCCAGGACCGGCTCCGGCTCCTGATGCGGGCGGAGATCGTCTGGGTCAAGCAGCGCGGCGCGTCGGGCTCGTGCGCGTGGGGCTCGTTCCAACGACCCTCCAACCCGGTGCTGCGGGACCTCTCCGAGCGCATCATCGTGGCCAGCAAGGGCCGCCTCGACCGAGCCGTGAGCCAACGCCGCCGCCACCAGCGCGGCCTGCCGTCCGAGGGGTCGCTCTTCCGCGACGAGTTCATGGAGGCCACCACCGACATCTGGGACATCGCCCCCGAGCGCGCGTCCCGGGTCGGCCACCCGGCCCCGTACCCGGTCGAGCTCCCCGAGCGCCTCATCAACCTGTACACCTACCGCGGCGATGTCGTGCTGGACCCGTTCATGGGATCGGGCACCACGGCGGTCGCGGCCATCAGCACCGAACGCCACTACCTCGGCTACGACACCGAGCCCGCGTACATCGAGACCGCCAACCAGCGCATCGCCGCCGAGCGGGCGCGCCTCGCGGCGGTCGAGGCCGCGGGCCAGGCGCCCCTCCGCGCGGCCGTCATCACCCCCGCAGCAAAGGCAGCCGACGACCCCGACGAGCCGTTCGAGGTGCGGGGCGTGCGCGAGGGCCTGGCGGCGAAGGAACTGGCGAAGACGGCGATCGAGGACGCCGGCTTCACCTCCATCACCGAGAACGCCACCCTGCCCGGCGGCATCGAGCTGCGCTTCGTGGCCGAAGCGCCCGATGGCCAGGTCTGGCACTTCGACGTCGCCGGAGGCTTCACGCTCTCCCGGCCTGGCCTCCGCCGCGCCGAGACCATGTACAAGGCCATCGCCAAGGCGGCGGTCCTCCAGCAGACCCACGAGGACACCCCCTTCGTCCTCCTCACCACCGACCTCCCACCCGAGGGCAGCCCCGGTCGGGTTGCGCTCGACGCGGTCGTTGGTGATCGTCGCCCCATCCGCGACCTCATCGTCCTCAGCTCCCGCGAGGACATCGAGCGGTTGCGGGCGTCGGCTCGCGCCACCTGACCGGAAGGCGAGTCCCATGCCCGATCTGCCCCGCCCCCGCCTGAGCGGCCGCGCCGCGGTCGCCGTCGTCCGCAGCGACCCACCCCAGGTGTTCCTCGCCGAGGACGACGAGGTCCTGGGCCGGGTGCTGGCCATCAAGCTGGTGGCCCAGACCCCGCCCGAGCAGCTCGGCTCGTTCGTGACGGAGATCCGCGACGCCCTCCTCGAGGAGCGCTGGGCGGACGCCGTGCTCGCCTGGATGAGCGCCACCGGCGACGTCGTCGACGCCTACCCCGATGACACCGTCTGGACCGAAGGCCAGCTCGATGCCGAGGCCGCCGCCCTCGAGATCCGCCTCGCCCCGATCTTCCGAGCCGGGCCGCCGGGTCCCCCGGCCTGACCAGCGGAACGGACCCGCCCGAGCCGGAATAGTTGATTCATCAACTATGTTCCTGTGAGGGCATCGGAGGACCCGCACCGGGGCCACCGCAGACCGAAGGGATCGGCACCATGCCTGCAGTCACCGTCGACGACATCCTCACCCTCCCCCGCCTGGCCGAGCCCGACGCGGCCACCAGCACCGATCGCAAGATCAAGACCGTGACCACCGGCCCGAAGGGCTTCGAGGGTGAGGGCTTCCCCGTCACCCGGGCCTTCGCCGGCGTCGACCTCGCCGATCTCGACCCGTTCATCCACATGGACCAGATGGGCGAGGTGGAGTACGCGGCCGGCGAGCCCAAGGGCACGCCGTGGCACCCGCACCGCGGGTTCGAGACCGTCACCTACATCATCGACGGCACCTTCCTCCACCAGGACTCCCACGGCGGCGGCGGCGTCATCACCAACGGCGGCACCCAGTGGATGACCGCCGGCAGCGGCCTCCTCCACATCGAGACGCCGCCCGAGTCGCTGGTCCAGTCCGGCGGCCTCTTCCACGGCATCCAGCTGTGGGTGAACCTGCCCGCCGCCCAGAAGTGGGCGACGCCGAACTACCAGAACCTCGAAGCCGAGGACGTCACGCTGCTGACGTCGCCCGACGGCGGGGCGCTCATCAGGATCATCGCCGGCGACCTCGGCGGCCACCAGGGACCGGGCAGCACGAAGTCGCCCATCACAATGCTGCACCTCACCATCGAGCCCGGCGCCCAGGTGCGCCTGCCCTGGCCCGAGCACTTCAACGGCCTGGTGTACGGCCTGTCGGGTGCGGGCACCGTCGGCCCCCAGGGCCGGCCGCTCGCCACCGGCCAGCTCGCCGTCACCGCCCCCGGCGACGTGCTCACCATCGGCGGCTCGGCCAGCCCGGACTCCCGCACCGACGCCTTCGACGTGCTGGTCCTCGGCGGCCAGAAGATCGGCGAGCCGATCGCCTGGCAGGGCCCGTTCGTGATGAACACCCGCGAGGAGCTGATCCAGACCTTCCGGGACTACGAGGCCGGCAAGCTCGGGGTCATCCCCCCGAACGCCCTCGGCATCCGCTGACCTCAACCGCTTCCGACCACGAGAGGAGCCGGCCCCACGGGGCCGGCTCCTCCGCGCGGGTCGGCGGGTCCGGCGTCGTCGCTCGACGGCCGCTCGTCCGTTCTTGTCGTCGTTTTGCACCCCAGAGGTGTCGTTCGACGACAGGTTCCGACCCGTCGCCGTTCTTGTCGTCGTTCTGCACCCCAGAGGTGTCGTTCGACGACAAGAAGCGGTGGGACGCAAGCGACCACGACGACCCGGCCCCGGTTCCACCCCAGAACGAGAAGAGCCGGCCCCGGGGGGCCGGCTCTCCTGCGTGGTGGGGTGGATCAGTCGATGACCGGTGAGGGCTCGCGCTCGCCCTCGTCGACCACGTCGCCGCCCGCGCTCTCGCTGGGACCGTCGGCGTCGATCGGGGTGCCGTGGAGCACGTCGAGCGTGCCCTCGAGCGAGCGGTCGTCACCGAGGTCGTCGGTGGCGGTGCCGCCGGGGCTGGTGGCCTGCATGCCGAAGTGCGACGGCAGCAGGAACCAGGCGGCGACGGCCGCCGAGATCACCACGATGGTGGCGACGATGGCGGCGGCCGACAGGCCGTCGACGAACGATGACTTGGCCGCGTTGGCCAGGTCGGCACCGGCGGAGCCGCCGAGCTCGCCGGCGACCCGGAGGGCGCCGGCCAGGCCGGAGTCGGCCATGGCCTTGGCCTGGGCGGGGAGGCCGGTGATGGCCGGGGCCAGGGTGCTGGTGTACTGCGAGGTCACGACCGAGCCGAGGACGGCCACGCCGAGGGCGCCGCCGAGCTCCCGGGTGGTGTCGTTCATGGCCGAGCCGACGCCGGCCTTGCCGAGCGGCACCGACGACATGATCAGCGTGGTGAGCGGCGTCATGGTGGTGGCCATGCCGGCGGCCAGCGGGAGGATCGAGCAGTAGATCAGCACCAGCGAGCTGTCGGTCTGGACCTGCGAGAACACCGCCATGCCGACGGCGATCAGGCCGAGCCCGACCGGCACCGCACGGTGGGCGCCGAAGCGGGCCACCACCTTCGGCATCTGCGGGGCGATGGCCATCATGACGGCGGCCATCGGCAGCTGGAGCAGACCGGACTTCAGCGGCGAGTAGCCCAGGACGAGCTGGAAGTACTGCGCCACCAGGAAGAACGTGCCGAACATGGCGAAGAAGGTCAGCGTCATGCCGCCCGAGGCCACGCTGAACCGGCGGTCCCGGAAGAGGCGCAGGTCGAGCATGGGGAACTTGGCCTTCGACTCCCAGATGGCGAAGAGGACCAGGGCGACGATGGCGATGCCGAACGTGGCGAACGACTCGCCGGACAGCCAGCCGTGGGTCGGGCCCTCGATGATCGAGTACACGAGGGCGACGAGGCCGACGATGGAGAGGAACGCGCCCAGGAAGTCGAGCGGGCTCTCCTCGGGGTCCTTCGACTTCGGGACGAGGATGGCGCCGGCGATGAGGGCGGCGGCGATCATCGGCACGTTCACGAGGAAGACCGAGCCCCAGTAGAAGTGCTCGAGCAGGAAGCCGGAGGTGATGGGGCCGACCGCGGCGCCGGCGCCGGAGATGCCGGCCCACACGGCGATGGCCTTGGGCCGCTCGTGCGCCGGGAAGACGTTGGTGAGGATCGACAGGGTCGACGGCATGATGAACGCCGCCGCCAGGCCCATGATCGCCCGGGACGTGATGACCAGGGCCGAGGTGTCGGCGGTGGAGGCCAGCACCGTGCCGAAGAGGAAGACCACGAGGCCGAGCTGCAGGGCGCCCTTGCGACCGAAGCGGTCGCCCAGGGTGCCGGCGGTGAAGAGGAGGCCGGCGAAGACGAGGCCGTAGGCGTCGACCATCCACTGGAGCGACGAGGTGGAGGCCTCGAGCTCTCGGGCCAGCGTCGGGATGGCGACGTTGAGGGCCGTGTTGCCGATGATGACGATCATCAAGCTGGTGCAGAGCACCGCGAGGATGGCCCATCGCTTGTTGTAGATCGCGGGTTCGATCTCGTGCTGGACGGGTGGACTGGTGGTGGTGCTCATGTGTGCTTTCCCCGCACTCTCGCGCTGTTCGCGGTTTCGCTACGTGTTCGACTCAGAACTCTAGAGACGGTGTTGGCGCGATGCACCGCTGCTTTCGCTGGTTTTTCGTGTGACACTTGCCACGACCAGCCCGCGTCACGTTCTCGCTCTGTCCGGTTTTCGCTACGATCCGGTCTCGTGGGACGTCCTCGCAGCGAACAAGCGCACCGCGCCGCCATCGAGAGCACCATCGAGGTGCTCCTCGAGAGCGGCGTCGACGGCGTCACCCTCGATGAGGTCGCCGCCCGCTCGGGCGTCGCCAAGTCCACCCTCTACCGGCACTTCGGGTCGAAGGAGGCGATGATCGCGATCGCTGCCCGGGGCTGCGTCACCGAGCACCCCACGCCGGACACCGGGAACCTCGAGGACGACCTCATGTTCCTGTTCGGCCGCTACGAAGAGGCCGACCAGGTGAAGCAGTTCCCGCAGCTGTTCCCGATGCTCATCGACGCCGGCACCCGCGACCCCAAGATGCAGGAGGTCGTCGACGAGGTGATCAACGAGCGTCGCCGCCCGATCTACACGGTGGTGAAGCTGGCGCAGATGCGCGGCGAGGTCAGCCCCGACCTGGACCTCGATGCTGCGGTGGCCACGATCGTGGGCCCCCTCACCTACCGGCGCATCGTCGAGCGCAAGGAGGTCACGCACGAGTTCAAGGTGCAGACGCTCCGCTGCGCCGTGGCGGCCCTCCGCTCCACGGCCGACCGCACGGCGGCGCCGGCGGCGGCCCCCGCCCCCGCCTGACCCCGAACCCCGCCCGCCGGTTCAGTCCGGGAGGCAGGCGCGCACGTCGTCGAGCGTCGTGCGCGGGTTGGTGATGCAGATCCGCAGGACGGTCTCGCCGCGCCACGTCGTCGGCACCACGAACCCGACCTGGTCGATGAGCAGGCGCGTGCTCCACGCCGCGTAGTCCTCGGGCGCCCAGCCCTTCCGCCGGAACACCACCACGGTGAGCTCGGGCTCCACCACCAGCTCGAGGTGGTCGAGCGTCCGGATCAGACCGGTGGCCGCCTCGGTGGTGGCGATCGTCGTGTCGATGGCGTCGCGGTAGGCGTCGGTGCCGTGCACCGCGAGCGAGAACCACGTGGGCAGGCCCCGGGCCCGGCGGGTGAGGTGCGGGGCGTAGTCGCTGGGTGACCAGTCGGCGGCCTCGGTGAGCACGTCGAGGTAGCCGGCGTGCTGGGTGAAGGTGCGCTTCGCCAGCCGGGGGTCCCGGTAGATGATCGCCGCGCAGTCGTAGGGGGCGAAGAGCCACTTGTGCGGGTCGATCGTGAGCGAGTCGGCGCGGTCGATGCCGGTGAAGCGGTCCCGCCGGGTGGTGGAGCACAGGGCGGCACCGCCGTACGCGGCATCGACGTGGAACCAGGCGCCCAGCTCCTGGGCGGCATCGGCCGCCGCGGCGATGTCGTCGATGGTGCCGGCGTTGGTGAGCCCGGCCGTGGCGACCACGGCGCACACCGCCTCGCGGTCGACCGGCGGCAGGTCGTCGACCGCGGCCTCCACCGTGGCGGCGGTGATCCGATCGGCGTCGTCGACGGCGATCGGCCGGGACCGGAGGTCGAGCAGCTGGAGCGCCGAGGCGTTCGACGAGTGGGCCGCCTCCGACAGCAGGACGATCGGTCGCCGCTCCTCGCGGCCCGGGTCGGCGTCGCGCCACACGGTGCGGGCGACCGCGAGGGCCGACAGGTTGGCGATCGACCCGCCCGACACGAACGTGCCGCCGGCGGACTCCGGGAGGCCCGCCAGGTCGGCCAGCCACCGCAGCGTCTGGTTCTCGGCGTAGACGGCGCCCGACCCTTCGAGCCACGACCCGCCGTAGATGCTGGTGGCGCTGACGATCAGGTCGAAGAGCGTCGCCGCCTCGGTGGGCGCGGCAGGGATGAACGACAGGTACCGCGGGTGGTCGATCGACAGGCACGCCGGGCCGAGCACCTCTTCGAACAGCCGCATCACCTCGACCCCGCCCAGACCCTCGGGCGTGATGGTCTGGCCGGCCGCCTCCTGGAGCTGCTCGAGCGTGAGCGAGATGTCCAGCGGCGGCGGGTCCATCTCCATGCGCTCTTGCGTGAACGCGAAGACGAGCTCCATCAGCTCGTGCGCCTGCTGGTCGTGGACGTGCATCGCCGTCGAGCGTACGACCGCCCTCGACGGGCCGCCCGGGGTCGGGGCGGCGAGTGGGCCTCAGCCGCTGAACGGCATCGGCGGCACCGGGCCCGCCGACGGGATGGCCGCTGCGTGCTGGGTGACCGCGGCACGCAGGACGGCCTCCTCCTTCTTGGCCATCCAGACCGTCTCGTGGCCGACGCCGACCTTGACCCGGCCCAGCGACTCCTCGACGGGCTGCACGTAGCCGTGGCCCATGACCGAGACGAGCTTGGTCGCCTTCCCGGTCATCAGCGAGCGGCTGGCCAGAGCCACGCCCTGGTCGGCGATGACGACGGCACGGGGCGGGCTCAAGAAGTGCTGGACGATCAGCATCGGGAGCAGGCCGATGAGCACGAAGCGACCCGTCGCCAGCAGCAGCAGGATCGAGAAGGCGACCGAGGTGCCGAGCATGGCCAGCACCACGATCACCGGGTTCGCACCCGACCGGCCGATGGCGTAGCCGGTGACGGTCGCATCGGGCACCAGCTTCTGGGCCGCCTTGGCGTGCTTCCGCCGCGTCCGATCGTTCATCGCCATGTGCGCCTCCTCGGCCGTTCCGCCGTCCGCCCGCCACCCGGTGCGGCGGGGCGGTCTGCCTCCCTCGTCGGCACGAGGCGCCATCATGTGAGGCCGGTGCCGCGGGAGCACCGGAGGGGGAGCGCACGATGGAGCACGACGGGTCCCAGCCGACCTCGGTGGCACGAGCGGGTGAGCAGGTGGTCGTGGTGGTCGCCCATCCCGACGACGAGACGTTCGGCTGCGGATCGCTCATCGCCCAGGCGGTGGCCGACGGCGCCCGGGTCAGGGTGATCTGCTGCACCCGGGGCGAGGCCGGCGAGCGCGTCCCGGATCCGACCACCGACCACCTCCCCCTGGGGGACGTCCGGGAGGCCGAGCTGCGGGCGGCAGGCGAGGTCCTGGGCGTGGAGCGGATCGACCTGCTCCCCCACGCCGATTCAGGATTCGACGGCGACCTGGCTCCGGGCACGCTCTGCGCCGTGCCGGTCGAGCAGCTGGCCGACGACCTGGCCACCCGCTTCGCCGAGCTCGGGCCCGACGTCGTGGTCGTCCTCGACGGCAGCGACGGCCACCGCGACCACCTCCACGTGCTGGCCGCGGTGCAGGAGGCGACCGCTCGGCCCGGCGCGGCGCCGGTCCGCCTCGTGCAGACGTCGCTGCCCAACAGCATCATGCGCCTCTGGGTGGAGGAGATGCGGGCGACCCGCCCCGACACCGTGTACCTGGAGCTCGACGTCGACGCGCTCGGGCGGCCCGACGCCGAGCTGACCGAGATCGACACGTCCGCGGTCCTCGCGACCCGGGAGCAGGCGATCGCCTGCCACCGCTCGCAGCACACGCCCTTCGACGGGCTCTCCCCCGACCTGCGCCGGGCGTTCCTCGCCACCACCCACGTCACGATCGACGAGGTCGGCCCGGCCTGAGCCGCCGCTGACCTGGGTGGGCGGGAGTGGAGCTGATCGGAATCGAACCGACGACATCTGCCTTGCAAAGGCAGCGCTCTGCCAACTGAGCTACAGCCCCGGGCGGGGCCCATCGCTGGGCGACCCGGCCGAGCGAGGTTAGCCAGCCGCAGCGGCGGCTCGGTAGCCCGAATCGTCGTCGCGCAGGGTGAGCGGCTCGCGACGCTCCGCCTTGTGTGGCCTCGGTTCGACGCGGCTCGGCGGTCAGGCCGCTACGGAGCGAGACGGAGGATGGTGCTTTGCCACCGTGGGTGGCCTACGCTTCGCCGTAGGTACACACATGTCTGGAGGGGCAGCTGTGGCGATTCCGCGGGCAACCGGCGATGGTCAGCCGATGGACGAGGGCGATGATGGCATCGTCATCGACATCACCGATGCGGCGATGGCGCGCCGTGCGGCGGTGGAGGGCGAGGCGCTGCTCTCGGTCGCTCCCGACGGCGAGCTGATCCTCGACCTCACCGACGACGCCCTCGCGGCGGCCGAGAAGGCCGAGGCCGCCAAGGC
>DATMGQ010000196.1:0-61243 GCA_035555395.1 Acidimicrobiales bacterium | reverse complement strand
TGATCGGTGGGGTACCCGGCCCGGGGTCGGACGTCAGCGGGGTGGGGCGGCGACGCGCTCGAAGATGGCCATGCTCAGGTCGGTGGCGTCATCGATGACCTGGTCGAGGTCGTCGCCGAGGCGGCCGGCGATCCAGGCCTCGGCCAGCTCCTCCATGGCGCCGCCGAAGAGGGTGGCGGCGACCTCGGCGCTCCTCGCCGAGCGGGCGGCACCCGGTCGGGCGCCGTCGCCGTCGCCGTCGAGGCGGGCGAGCTCGACGTGGCCCATCGCCGCGGTGCTCTCGACCAGGGCTTGGCGGGCGATGCGCCGCCGCTCGGCCAGGACGGGGTTCGCCCGGCCCTCGGTGAAGAGCACCGTCGCCCGGCGGGGGTCCTCGGTGAGGAAGCGGAGCACCGTGTCGATGCCGGCGCGGGTGCGGGACCCGGGGTCGTCGGCGGCATCCAGCAGCACGACGGCGAGGCGCTCGCCCAGCTCGGTGGCGACGTGGTCGTACACGGCGCCGAGCAGCTCGTCGCGGTCGACGAAGCTCTCGTAGAAGTAGCGGGCGTTGAGCCCGGCGGTGCGGCAGACGGCCCGGACCGAGGTGCCGGCGTCGCCTTCGGTCCCGAAGAGCTCCAGGGCGGCGCCGACCAGCAGCTCGCGCCGGTCCCGGGTGCGCTCCTCGGCCGGGATGCCGGCCCAGCGGGTGGGCTTGCCGCCTTCGGTCACGCCGCCACCCTACTTCTGGACACGGGCGTTGCCAGAACGTAGGTTGGTCACACCCGTTGCCAGATCGTGGCGACGTCACCCCGGAGCCGCTCGTGTCGCTGATCCCGTCGCTGCCCTTCCTCCCGTCGGACGGATCGATCCCGACGCTGCCGCCGAACCCGCTGGCGGACCGGTTCGAGGCCTTCTTCGACCGCTCGGTCCGGCCGGACTTCTTCAAGAAGATGGACTTCGCGGCGCCCCTGGGGGACCCGGGGTGGTTCGGGCCCGACAGCCCGGTGTGGCACGTCCACGCCAACATGCCGGTGATGTTCTTCGGCCTGTCGTGCGCGGCCTTCATGGAGAACCTGGATCCGGGCATCGCCTGGATGGGCTACGACCACTCGCGCATCGTCGAGCGCGTCGACGGCGTCCCCACCGGTCGCGTCGACCCCACGGGCGCACGGGTCCGCTTCGCCCACTCCCTCGCGTTCTTCACCGCCACCGCCTACGGCCCGACGCCCACCGCCGAGCGGGCGGCCCGGGCGGTGCGGGCCATGCACCACACCATCAAGGGGACGCGGCCCGACGGCGCCCCGTACGACGCCGACGACCCCGAGTGGCTGCGGTGGAACTACGCCACCGTGGTGTGGGGCATCGCCAGCGCCCACGAGCGGTACCACGCCCGTCCGCTCGACGACATCGACGACTACTACCGGGCGTTCGTCCGGGTGGGCGAGGCCCTCGGTGGCACCGACCTGCCCCGGACGAAGGGCGAGGTCCTCGACTGCCTCGAGGAGCGGCTGCCGAAGCTGGCCGTCACGCCCATCGCCGCCAGCCGGACCTGGCCGGCGCTCGGCGAGGGCCTGCCCGCCGGGCAGAAGCCGGTCTTCTGGCTGCTCGACTGGGCCGAGCGCGACCTGCTGCCGCGGTGGGGGCAGAAGCTGCTCCTGTACCGCCCGCCGAACGCGCTGCGGATCCAGGCCCGGCGCCAGGTGCTGCGGACCGCGCTGAACGGCCTGCACGTCACCACCGGCCCGATGCGGGAGTTCCGCCAGGCCCAGGCCCGCGTGGCCGGGCACCAGCTCGACGAGGTGCCGGGATCCACGGCGCCAGCCGGCGCCGACGAGCCCATGGACCGCCAGGCGGTGGAAGCCACCTACTGACCATCCCCCCGAGGTCAGAGGTGTCGCTGGGGAGGCCGGCAGCGGGTGCTGCCGGCCTCCTGTCCGCGGGCGCGGGCGGTCCGCCGCCGTCGGTCGGCGGGGGCAGTAGGTTCCCCGCAGTCCAAGCGGGCGGGTTCGGGAGGGAAACCGATGGTGAACGCGGAGAAGCGGCGGCGCACGGCCGTGCCCAAGGCGAACAAGTCGTCGGGCTCGGAGGGGGCGACGCCGGCGGAGACCGTGGCTGCGGCGGCGCCCGCGGAGCCCAGCCTCGGCGCCAAGATCCGCTACCGCTTCGACCTCGCGCTCTCGCGCGGTCCGCTCGTCGTCATCGGCTACCTCGGCCTGGTGATGCTGGCGATCATCGTGGTCGCCTCGGTGTTCATCTGGGTGTTCCAGCTGAAGGGCGTGAACGGCGGCGAGCCGATCGGCAGCCCGTTCGACGCCTTCTGGCAGGCGATGCTGCGGGTGGTCGACTCGGGCACGTTCGCCGCCGACGCCACCTGGCCGACCCGCATCGTCGGCTTGTTCATCACGATGTGCGGCATCTTCCTGGCCGGCAGCCTCATCGGCCTCATCGCCAGCGCGGTCGACATCCAGATCGAGCAGCTGCGCAAGGGCCGCTCGACGGTGCTCGAGTCGGGTCACACGCTCGTGCTCGGGTGGTCGCCCCGGCTCCCCACGATCCTGAGCGAGCTGGTCGAGGCCAACTCCAACCAGAGGAAGGCTGCGCTCGTGGTGCTGGCCGGGGTCCCCAAGGACGAGATGGAGGACGAGCTGCGGGTGCGGGTGCCCGAGACCGGCACGACCCGCGTGGTGTGCCGCACCGGCGACCCGTCGAGCCCGGCCGACCTGGCGATGGTGAACGTGACCGGCGCCCGGTCGATCATCGTCCTGGCCGGTGATGAGGGCGACGCCGGCGTGGTCAAGGCGGTGCTCGCGGTGCGCAGCGTCGACCCCACGTTCGCCAACGCCCACGTGGTGGCCGAGCTCGACAACGCCGGGCACGCCGCCACGCTGCGCACCCTCACCGAGGGGCGCATCGTCACCATCCAGGCCGACGAGATCATCGCCGAGCTCACCGCCCAGGCCTGCCACCAGGCCGGCCTCGCCGCGGTGTTCCGCGAGCTGCTCGACTTCGACGGCGACGAGATCTACTTCACGCCGGTGCCCGAGCTGGTGGGGGTCACCTACCGCGACGCGCTCCTCGCCTTCGGCACCTGCAGCGTGCTCGGCTGGATCCGCGACGACGAGGTGGTCGAGCTCAACCCGTCCGGCGATGCCGTGTTCGGCCCGGGCTACGAGATCATCACCGTCGCCGAGGACGACGACACCGTGGTGTTCTCCGGCGTGGTGCCGGTGCCCGCCGTGCAGGTCGACACCTCGGTCGGCTTCGACGAGCCGGCCCAGCGCATCTTGATGATCGGGTGGAGCGATCTCGGTCCTGGCGTCCTGCGGGAGCTCGACGAGTTCCTCACGCCCGGCTCGACGGTCGACCTGGTCGTGGACCCGGACCTCATCTCGTCCGAGCTCGACGACCTGGACCCGGCCCTGCCGCAGACCTCCAACTGCGCGATCACCCTGCACCGCGGCGGCCGGGGCCCCGAGGCGCTCATGGAGATGGCCACGGGCGGCTTCGACCAGGCCATCGTCCTCGGCTACCGGGACCCGGTGCCCGTGTCCGAGGCCGATGCCCGGACCATGCTCACCCTCCTCACGCTCGACAAGGCCTTCACCGGTGCGGCGAAGCGGCCGCGCGTCGTCGCCGAGATGCTGGACCGGGCCAACGTGGCCGTCGCCCAGACCACGGGCGTCGAGGACTTCATCGTGAGCGACGAGCTGTCGAGCCTGATGATCGCCCAGCTCTCCGAGCGGCTCGAGCTGCACAAGGTCTTCGACGAGCTGTTCGACGCCGAGGGCTGCTTCGTCGCCCTCCACCCGGCGCCGCTCTACGCCGCGCCCGGCACGGCCACCCCGTTCGCGGAGATCGTGGCGGCCGCGTCGCAGCGGGGGCAGACGGCGTTCGGATGGCGGGTCGACGCCACGGGCGAGGTCATCGTGAACCCGGCCAAGGCCACCACGGTCGTCCTCGGCGAGGCCGACCAGGTCCTGGTCCTCGGCCCCCGCTGACCTTCAGGCCGGTTCGGACCCACGGGTGCCGAGCAGGCGGTCGAGCAGCCGGAGCTCGGCGGGCCATGCCTCCTCCAGCACCTCCCGGGGCACGCGGCGGCCGGCGCAGCGGAGGGCCAGCGCCACGACGATGACGTCGTCGAGCGGGCCGATCACCGGGAGGAACTCGGGGATGAGGTCGATGGGGGAGAGCACCCAGATGGCGGCGAAGCCGATCGCCAGGCGGGCACGGGCGGGCACCCGAGGGTCGCGCCACAGGCGGCGCACGGTGGTCGCGCACGCGGGCAGCATCGAGGCCAGGTCCCGTGCCGTGCCGGGCGGGAGGCGCCGGGTCAGCACGATGAGCACGGCCCACGACGCGACCACCAACAAGGCGGCAACCAGCGCGTACAGCAGCCACGACATGCGCCCGGGACCCTAAGCCAGGCGCACCGGCACGGCACCGGTTCGCCGTCGGTGCCCGAGGCGCCCGGCGCGGTGGTGCAAGGGTGTGCGGATGGCTCCTGACGGCCCGGCTCCGGGCATCTGGCTCCGCGGCCTGACCCGGTCCTTCGGGACGGTCCACGCCGTGAAGGGCATCGACCTCACCGTCGCCCCCGGCGAGATCGTCGCCCTGCTCGGCCCGAACGGCGCGGGCAAGTCCACCACCATCGACCTGCTGCTCGGCCTCGGCGAGCCCGACGGCGGCACCGTCGCCATCTTCGGCCAGCCGCCGCGAGCCGCGATCGACGCCGGTGCGGTGGGGGCGATGCTCCAGACGGGCGGGCTCATCCGCGAGCTGAGCGTGCGCGAGCTGCTCGTGGTCATGGCGTCGCTCTACCCGGCACCCCTCGGGGTCGACGAGGTCCTCGCGCTCACCGGCATCGAGGAGCTCGCCGACCGGCGGACCGACGCCCTCTCGGGCGGCGAGACGCAGCGGGTCCGCTTCGCCATCGCCATCATCTCGGACCCCCAGCTCCTGGTGCTCGACGAGCCGACGGTGGCGATGGACGTGTCCGCCCGCCACGGCTTCTGGGAGGCGATGCGCTCCTTCGCCTCCCGGGGCAAGACGGTGCTGTTCGCAACGCACTACCTCGAGGAGGCCGATGCCTGGGCCGACCGCATCGTGCTCATGGCCCGGGGGAGCATCGTCGCCGACGGCCCGACCGGCGAGATCAAGGCCATGGTCGGCTCCCGCACCATCCGGGCGACGCTCCCCGGCGCCGACCTCGCTGCGCTCGAGCAGCTGCCCGGGGTGCACGCGGTCGAGCGCCACGGCCAGACCGTGCTGCTGACCTGCGCCGACTCCGACGCGGCGCTGCGGGCGCTCCTCGCCGCCGAGCCCGGGGCCTGCGACATCGAGGTGACCGCGGCCGGCCTGGAGGCCGCGTTCCTGGAGCTCACCGCGGACCCGACATCGGCGGTGCCGGCATGAGCTCGTTCGTCTACACCCGCTCCGAGCTGACGCGGACGTTCCGCAACTACCGGTTCTTCGTCTTCTCGCTGGGGTTCCCGCTGGCCCTGTACTTCCTCATCGCCGGGCCGAACCGCCACGAGGACATCCTCGGGATCCCGCTGCCGCTGTACTTCATGACCGGGATGATGGCGTTCGGCACGATGATCGCCGTCGTGTCCTCCGGTGGCCGGATCGCCGCCGAGCGCCAGCTCGGCTGGAACCGCCAGCTCCGGATCACGCCGCTGCGGGCGCCGGCGTACCTCTCCGCGAAGGTGCTGTCGGGCTATGCGATGGCCGCCAGCTCGATCCTGCTGATCGGCCTGGCCGGGACCATCGTGGGCGTGCGCCTGACGGTGGGCGAGTGGGCGACGCTGGTCGTGCTGATCCTGATCGGGCTGATCCCCTTCGCCGGGATGGGCATCGCGATCGGCCACCTCGTGTCGGTCGACTCGCTCGGCCCGCTGATGGGCGGGCTCACCTCGATCCTCGCCCTGCTCGGCGGCGCGTGGGGCCCCATCGCCACCTCGGGTGCGCTCCACACGGTGTCCGAGGCGATGCCGTCGTACTGGCTGGTGCAGGCGGGCAAGACCGCGATCGGCGGCAGCGTCTGGCCCCTCACGGGGTGGCTGGTGATCGCCGCCTGGTCGGTGGCGATGGCCGCCCTGGCCGCCTGGGCCTACCGTCGCGACACCGGCAAGGCCTGAGGCTCCGCCTCCCGCTCCGTCCTCGGGGTTGAGCCGAGCAGGAGCCGCCCGACGCCGACGGCGCCGGCGGTCAGCCAGACCGCGGCGACGGCCCCGGCACCGACGAACGTCGCAGCGATCGCCGCGACGATGGTCGGCTTGACCCCCACGCCGCTCCTGACCCACCACACCCAGGTGCCCCGCACCGCGGGGAGGAGGATCGCCGCAGCCAGTGTGACGTACAGCCACTGACGAGACACCACCGCCACGGCAGCGGTCGGGACGAGCTCGAACACCAACTGGTGGGGTCGGTGGCTGTCGTGCCCCGGTGGGAGGAGTCGGGTGCCCATCAATCGTCTCCTTCGATCAGCGATCGGATCGCGTCGTCGAACAGCTGGTCAGATCTCGCCTGTCGTCGACAGCGAATATCCGCCAGGGCAACCCGTTCCTCGAGCTTTCCCGCCGACCGCAACTGTCGGGGATGCGCGCGTCGATCATGCACGCCGTCGCTGATGATGAGGTTGTGCGCGAGGAACCGTTGGCGGAGGGATCCCTCGGGATCTTGGCTGAGTTCGTGGTCGAACCCGGCATCCTCGAGGCACGCCCACCGACGCTGCTCGGCTTCGACCACGGCCGGGGCCATCTCGGCTCGCCGCAGTTGACCGGCGGTCGGCTCGGGCAGAGCGCCGAGCCGGCTTTCGGCGAAGAAGCCGGCTCGTCGGAGTGCGTCATCGAAGCAGGAGCCCTCGTCGAAGCTCGTATGAGAACCGTTGAGGCCATACATACTGCGGCTCCACCCGCTGGTGGGAGCGCCGTCAGCTACGTCCTGATTCGGGTCATCCCACGTGAGATCGAGCGAGGTCTCCCCGGCCTGGTCATCGATGAGTCCGAACCCGCCGTGGCTCGCCCACCACTCGTCCGGCACGGGCGCCGGAACGACCGAAAGGACGGAGCCCGGTTCGGTGATCACCGGTTTGTAGCGCACGCCTTCCCGTCCGAGGCAGTCGCGCAGGGCCCGCTGGAAGGCCGCAGCCTGGCTCCTGCCGGCGAACGCGGTCGGCGCCGTGGACGTGCAGCCCGTCGCGACAGCAAGCCAAGCGGTCATGATGGCGGCCGCCATGATCCGGTTCGAGTTGGTCATCGAGACTTCAGCAGTCGGTGGCGCTGCTGATACTCGAACGGGACTTGATGACGTCGCCCGACCCGTAGCCCCATTGCCGCATCTCGACATCGAAGCCTCCGATGACCTGCGCGCAGTTGATCGTGTGCCGGCTGATGTTCCGGGCTCGTCGGTGCTTTCCACCGTCGAAGGGCTCGATCAGCTTGACGGTGCTGACGTTGCCTCGTGAGTAGGGGCGGGTCGGGCTCGACGTCCGGTTGTCCGTCCACTCGATCGACGTGGCGTTCGAGCCGTCATAACAGAAGCGCATTTCGTTGTAGAGGGTGAACCACGTGATGGGCCCGGTCTTATGGTCGTACTTGTGCAGCGAGGTCTTGCACTTGGGTGGTTCGCACCCGGTCGCTCCTGCGACGGTTGTGAGGGCAAGGACTCCGGCGGCGACCGACTATGGCTCTGAGCGAATGCATGCGCGTACTTCCGTTGATGGGATGACGGGGGTGGCATCCGGGGAAGCGTCATATAGATCGTATAAGGACGATACGTATCGTTGCGCAAGTCGCGAGGGTCGTCAAGGGCTGCACCTGGGTCGGACCCAGGCGGAGACGGTACCTGTGGGCTACTGGCGGAGGGGATGGCGGTCGCCGGGTCTCGCTGGTCGCGATGGTGTAGACGACGCTCGGTGCCCAGCTGGCGATGCCGGGGATCGATCGAACGAACTCGAGACTGGCCGCGACTGTCATGCGGGTGTCCGCCACCGAGGGCTGCGGGTAGTGGCCGACCGTCAGAGCGGGTTGGCGGCGAATCGTAGCGATTCTGGGGCGCTGGTCGGCGCCAGGTGCAGGAGGCAGGCCTGAGGCGCGGATCGTGTCGAGCGCGCCGCAGCGGGTCAGCCGTTGTCGCCGTGCTTGGCGGAGGCGGTGGCCTTGGCCGGGGTCTCGTCCATCTTCTCGGGCCAGTACGGCGGCGGGAAGACCGTGCGGTCGTCGCTGATCTCCTCGACGTAGAACTGCGAGTACCACTTGCGGAACTTCATGAACGGGCCGTCGTTGTCGGCGAGCGCCGGGCGCACGAGGTGGGCCTTGTGCTCCCAGATCGGCATGTCCTCGGCGAACTGCTTGTCGACCTCGGCGGCGAACGCGTCGCCCACGCTCGAGTTCACGGCGGCGTCGCCCAGGCTGCGCACGTAGAAGTGGAAGCGGGTCTCGGTCTGGGCCTCGTCGATGGGGGTGGAGGCGGTGACGAGCAGGGTGTCGATGATGCCGCTGAAGCGGACGATGCTGACGCCGGGGCCGTCGGCCATGGAGTCGATGCGGCCGTCGACGACGCCGCGGGGCGTCGGGAACTTCTGGCTCGACTCCATGTACGCCCGGTGGCCGTCGGCCTCGTACTTCTCGATGTTGGGCACCTCGGCCACGTTGTGCACGTAGCGGAAGTGGGCGGAGTCGACCGCGTTCTCGGCCATCTCCTGGATGCCGGCCTGGACGACGTGGTTCGTCTTCTTGGGGCCGCTGAAGTCGGTGCCGTCGAGCTCGGCCACGGCCTCGACCTCCCACGTGGGGAGCTCCTCGTGGGGGTGGTACCAGGCGTAGATGAAGCCGTTGCGCTCCATCGCCGGGTAGGTGCGGATCTTGGCCCGCTTGTTGGTGCGGTCCGAGTAGGGGATGTCCGTGTTGGCGCCCTCGGCGTCGAACTTCCACCCGTGGAACGGGCACATGATCTCGCAGCCCTCGACGGTGCCGCCGTGGCCGAGGTGGGCACCGAGGTGCGGGCAGAACGCGTCCTGGACGTGGACCTCGCCCTGGTCGTCGCGCCAGAGGACGAGGTGCGTCGAGAAGTAGTACGCCGCCTTCGTCTGCCCGACCTCGAGGTCCGGGGTCTCGGCGACCGCGAACCATCCGGCAGGGATGGTGAAGGGGTAGCGGTTGCGAGCGTTGCTGTCGGGCATCAGGACACCTGTAGGTCGGTGAAAACTAGAACGCGTTCTACTCTAGTGGCCGTTCGGCCGGGAGTGAAAGGGCCGAAGGTCCCGGCCTGGTCAGTCGAGCTGGAAGACCCGCAGGGCGTTCTCCCGCAGGAACTTCGGCCAGACCTCGTCCTTGAGGCCCACGTTGGGCAGGTCGGCGAAGATCCGCTCCAGGCTCAGGCCCATCGGGAAGTAGCCGGCGTACATCACCTTGTCGGCGCCGCGGGTGTTGGCGAAGTCAATGATCGCCTGGGGGTAGTACTTCGGGGCGAACGCCGAGGTGGAGTAGTAGAGGTTCGGCCACTTCAGCAGGAGCTTCACGGCGAGGTCGGCCCACGGCTCGGCGCCGTGGCGCATCACGAACTTCAGCTCGGGGAAGAACCAGCACACCTCGTCGATGAGCATCGTGTCCTGGCAGGCCGAGGGGACCCGGGGCCCGCAGATGCCGGTGGTGCAGGCGATCGGTATGTCGAGCTCGATGCACTTGGCGTAGATCGGGAAGAACTTCTTGTCGTTGATCGGCACCTGCGGGAGGTACCCCGCCGGGAACGCGATCGCGGACTTGATGCCGAGGGTCTCGTAGGCCTTCACCAGGTCCCGCACCCCGGCGAGCCCCTGGTTCGGGTCGACGCTGAACGACCCGATGAAGCGGTCGGGGTAGCGGGCGATGGCGCTGTTCTTGTCGACGCGGCCCTCCTCGAAGCCGACGCCGATCATCGCCTTCTCGATGCCGAAGTGGTCCATCTGCTTGAGCACGGCGTCGACCGGATCGTCGCCCGGATCCGGGTGGGGGACGTCGCCGAACATGTACTGGGCCGGGAACTCGTGGTCCTTCGACTCCTCGCGCAGCTGCGGCTTGAGGAACTCGTACCACTCGCTCTGGTCGCCCGACGGGATGTCGAGCATGAGGTCGATGATCCCGATGTCGGTCGGCATGGCCATGGGGCCACCGTACTCGCAGAAGTAGAACGTGTTCTCGTTTTCTGGCCCAGGCGACCTCTGCCGGGCCCGACGGGTCAGCGGGCGGCGATGCGGTCGATGTAGCCCGGGGTGTCCAGGATCGCCACGGGCATGTCGGCGTAGACCCCCTCGGCCGTCGACCACGCCGCCTTCTCGGCGGTGGTGGGGCGGCGGTCGAGCATCAGGAACGTCACCGTGAGCGGCTGGACGATGCCGTTCGTCTTGCGCACGAACTCGCCCGACTCGGAGAACCCTGCGAGCACGGAGCCCCGCGTGGCCCGACGGGAGTCGAGCCGCGCGGTCCAGAAGCCGATGCCGGCCGGGTCGCCCGCCCGGCCGAGGACGTTCTGGTAGATCCGCTCGACGTACCGGCGGTTCGTCAAGGTGCCGTAGCGGCGCTGGAACTCGCTCGACCGGGCGAAGTGCTCGGCGATCGCGGCGAGGCGGACGCCGTCTCGGCGCCGGTCCACCCAGTAGCGCAGGCCGCCGATGTCGGGGTCGCGGAGGAAGGCGGCGCGGTAGAGCCGGGCCGCGGGCTCGACGGCATCGAGCTCGGTGCCGGTGCCCAGGAGCTCCTCCATGAAGCTCCCGGGGGCGTGCCCGCCCTCGGTCAAGGACTCGATGGCCGACGCGCGCTCGGCTGACGTGAGCGGTCCGCCGTGGAGGGTCGCGGCCTGGTGGTCGACGAAGTCGCCGACGCTCCGGAACGGGGTGATGGTCGCACCGGTGCTCGGGCCGAGGATCCCGTCGCCGTGGTCGTTGCGGGCGGTGACCGTGGCGGTGACGAGGCGGCCGCCGGCGACGTCGGCCAGGCCAGCCTCCGTGCGGGCGCCGGAACCGGTGTCCGGCGCGGTCACGGTGGCGGCGGCGCCGTCGACGTCGACGTCGACCCGGTACTCCTCCGCGTTGCGGTTGGCGCGGCCGGCGACCCACGGCGCCCCGGTGAAGGAGACGACGAGCCCGTGGTCCCGCGTCAGGCGGAACGACGGGGTGCCCGGCCGGGTCAGGGGCGGCCCCGGGCGGTACGGGACGATGGCCGCGTGGGCGGCCATGCGGGCCGTCGCGTTGTTGCTGTACTGACAGCAGACCTGGAGGTCGGCGATCGCCACCTCGGACGCTCCCGTGGTGCGCAGCGACACGACGCCGCCGCCCAGGTCGCGGAAGTTCGAGCCGCCGCTGGAGCGCTGGTAGGCCGCCGCCTGCCAGCCGGTGGACGCCGCCGGCGTGACCGAGGCCTTCCCGAGCCCGCTGGGCGCCAGGAACGACGGGATGGTGAGGGTGGCGACCCATGCCCGGCCGTCGGGGGTCAGCGTGACGTCGGTGATCGTGCCCGCCGGCGCGCTCGCAGCTCCGCCAGGCAGCGACCAGTCGGGTGAGCCGTCGGCGCCGTAGACGGCGAGGGTGGGCTCGCCCGCGACAGGACAGGCCACGGCGAAGCCGGGTGCGTGCGCCGATGCCCCGACGGCCGCACCGGTGCCGGTGGCCGGGACGGCGTCGCAGGGCGTGGCCACGGTGAGGTCCGCCGCACCGCCGTCTGCCGGGTAGCGGTGCACGGTGCCGTCCGCGGTGAGGGCGAGCAGGCGCCCGGACGAGTCCACATCGGCGTGGACCACGTCGTCGGTCAGGAGGGGGAGGAGCTGGCGCTCGGCGCCGTCGGGGCCGTGCCACTCGATCGGCGTGCCCGCCGCGCCGAGGAGCAGGGAGCCGTCCTCGAGCGTCCGCCACGTCGGCGGCACGTCCTCGACCAGGGTGGGGCCGGAGACGGTGGCACCGGTGGCATCGACCTGCTGGAACCAGCGGTCGCACGGCAGCGCACCGCTGCACCCGGCGGTCTGGAAGACGATGGTGAGGCGGCCGTCGTCGTCGGCGGCGATGTGCTTGCTGGTGCTGACCGCGCCATCGGGGTAGGCGGGCTGCACGGTGCGCAGGCCGTTCGTCCCCCACGTGGGATCGAGTTCGCCGCTCGGCGTGTCGCGCAGGATCGTGAGCTGGCTGCCGCTGGCCGTGACCAGCACCAGCTGGCGCCCTGCGCCGTCGATCCAGGTCACCGGCGACGTCTCGGTGAACGTGGTGGTCACCGAGCTGGCCGCCGCGGGGCGTGCGGGCGTCGCCGTGAGGCCGGCGACGCCGGCGGCCAGGGCCCCGGCGGCCGCCAACCACCGCCGGGAGCGGCCGCGACCCGAGGTCGGGTTGGTGTCGTTGGAACGCTGCACGGTGCTGTCCCCTTCCGCCGCGCCGGCGGATCGACCGTACCCCAGCCCTCGCTCGGTCGGAGGACGCGGCGCGGCGCCCGCGCCCGCCGTCGCACGGAACGAGAACGTGTTCTCGTTCGGCGGATACGGTGCGGCCATGGCTGATGACGATCTCAAGCTCGGTTTGGTCCTCGGGTACTGGTTCGCCGGTCCGCCGGTCGGCGTCCCCGAGATGCTCGCCGCCGCCGAGGACCTGGGGTTCGACTCGATCTGGTCCGCCGAGGCCTACGGCTCCGACTGCTTCACGCCGCTGGCCTGGTGGGGCTCGGCCACCTCCAAGGCGAAGCTGGGGACGGCCGTCTGCCAGATGTCGGCCCGCACGCCGGTGGCCACGGCCATGAGCGCGCTCACGATGGACCACCTCTCCGGCGGCCGCTTCCAGCTCGGTCTCGGGGCGAGCGGCCCGCAGGTCGTGGAGGGCTGGTACGGCCAGCCGTACCCGAAGCCGCTGGCCCGGACCCGCGAGTACGTCGAGATCATCCGCCGGGTGCTGGCACGCGAGGAGCCGCTCGACTTCCAGGGCGAGCACTACCAGCTGCCCAACCGCGGCCCGGGGACGATGGAGCTGGGCAAGCCGCTCAAGAGCATCACCCACCCGCTCCGCGCCGACATCCCGATCCTCCTGGGCGCCGAGGGACCGAAGAACGTGGCCATGGCCGCCGAGATCGCCGACGGCTGGCTGCCGATCTTCCTGTCGCCGGAGCTCGACAAGCACTACCGCGAGTGCCTGGCCGAGGGCTTCGCCCGGCCTGGTGCCCGGCGCACGCTCGAGACCTTCGAGATCCCGAACATGGTGAACATCGTCGTCGACGACGACGTCGAGGCCGCGGCCGACATGGTCCGCATGTTCCTGGGCTTCTACATCGGCGGGATGGGGGCCAAGGAGGTCAACTTCCACGCCAACCTGTTCGCCCGCATGGGCTACGGCGACGAGGTCGAGGAGATCCAGGACCTGTTCCTGGCCGGGCGCAAGGACGAGGCGATCAAGCGGGTGCCGCTGTCGCTGGTGGAGGACGTGGCCATGGTCGGCCCACTCGACAAGGTCCGCGAGGAGCTCGACGAGAAGTGGCGCAAGACCTGCATGACGACGCTGCTCGTGAACGGCGGCCCCGACCAGCTCCGCCTGGTGGCCGACCTGGTGAACGGCTGACCCGCCACCAGGCCGGCGGCCGCCGGCTACTTCATCTTCGAGAAGCGGCGGACGCTGAGGAACCCGAACACCAGCAGGATCCCGGCGCACCACAGCAGCGACAGCACCGTCCAGTAGCCGAGCGTGTGGCCGACGCCGAGCTGCTCCACGCCGCCGACCATGTAGCCGCGCACCGCGTTGATGATCACGCTGATCGGCTGGTTCGCCGCGAACGGCTGCATCCACCCGGGCATCGAGCTGACCGGCACGTTGGCGCTGGAGATGAACGAGAACGGGATCACCAGCATCGACAGGCCCTGCGCGGCCTGCGCGTTGCCGGCCACCAGGCCGATGAAGATGAAGATCCAGGTGAAGGCGTACCCGGCGATCAGCATCAGCGCGAAGCCGATGGCGATCTTGGCGGCGCCGCCGTCGGGCCGCCACCCCACGAGCAGGCCGATGATCGCCGTGACGAAGATGCCCCAGGCGACCAGGGCGCCGTCGGCGATGGAGCGTCCGGCCATGACCGCCGCTCGCGGGATCGGCAGCGACCGCAGGCGGTCGTGGACGCCGGTGGAGGACTCCTCGGCCACGCCGGCGGCGGCGCTCATGCCCGACCACAAGATGACGGTGACGAGGAAGCCGGGGACGAGGAAGTCGACGTAGTCGAGGCCGGGCCCGGGGTTGATGGCCCCGCCGAACACGTAGCGGAACATGAACAGGAACAGCGCGCCCTGGATGCTGCCCATGAACAGCACCTGCGGGGTGCGGAAGAACTGCAGGACGGTGCGGCGCGAGGTGGTGACGGCGGTGGTGCCGAAGCCGGCGCCCGTGGTGGCGTCGGCCGACGGGCCCGAGCCGCGCCGGGCGGTCTCGGCCGTGGTGGGGATGGAGGGGTTGGCGGTGGTCATCGTGGGCTCCAGATCAGGCGGCGTCGGCGGCGGACTCGGCGGGCTGGCCGGTGAGGTGCAGGAAGACCTCGTCGAGCGTCGGGCGGCGCAGCCCGATGTCGTCGTAGGTGATGGACTGCTCGCCCAGCTGGCTCACGACGGTGGTGAGCTCGTTGGCGCCGCCGGCGACGGGGGCGGTGACGCGCTGGGTGTCGGTGTCGATGCGGGGCTCCTCGGCGGCGACGCTGGCGAGGATCGTGCGGACGGCCTCGAGGTCCGAGGCCTGACGGGGGCGCACCTCGATGACGTCGTTGCCCGCCAGGCTCTTCAGCTCGTCGGGCGTGCCCGAGGCGATGACCCTGCCGTGGTCGATGATCACGACGTCGCGCGCCAGCTGGTCGGCCTCCTCGAGGTACTGGGTGGTGAGCAGGACGTCGGTCCCGTCGGCGACCAGGCCGCGGATGGCATCCCACAGCTCGATGCGGCTGCGCGGATCGAGGCCCGTGGTGGGCTCGTCGAGCAGGAGCAGGTGAGGCCGGCCGACGAGGCTGGCGCCGAGGTCCAGCCGTCGGCGCATGCCGCCCGAGTAGTCGCGCACCAGCTTGTCGCCGGCGTCGCTCAGGCCGAGGCGGCCGAGCACGTCGACCGCGGCGTCGGCGGACTCCTCCTTGGAGAGGCCGAAGAGGCGGGCGACCATGCGGAGGTTCTCGAGCCCGGTCATGGCCGGCTCGACCGAGGCGTACTGCCCGGCGAGGCCGATGACCTGCCGGACGGCCTTCGGGTTGGCGAGGACGTCGATCCCCGCGACCCGCAGCGCCCCGGCGTCGGGCCGCAGCAGGGTGGCCACGGCGCTGATGAACGTGGTCTTGCCGGCGCCGTTCGGCCCGAGCAGGGCGGTGACCTGGCCGGACTCGGCGACGAGGTCCAGCCCGGCGAGGGCGTGGGTGTCGCCGAAGTGCTTGGTGAGGCCCTGGGCCTCGATGATCGGTGCCATGGGTCGGTGCTCCTGGGTGGCGGTGGGGTGGGGCGGGGGTGGAAGCAGCTGGGCGGGTGAGGGGCGATCGCCCGTCCGGGTCTGCGGATCGTACGGAGGGGGTCTGACAGCGAAGCGGGGTCAGCCCGATCCGAGCTGGCGCGGCGGCGGGGGCCAGGGGTCGGGCAGCTCGCCGAAGGTGGCGCCCGGGGCGTACCAGGCGGTCCAGAGGTCGATGCCGTCCAGGGTCCCCTTGCGGATCTCGGCGGCGAGGTCGGCGATGTAGTCGAGCTCGGCGCGCATGAGCGCAGCGCTGTACTCGGCTTCGAGCGCGAACAGCCGGGGGAGGCCCAGCTCCTCCTGGAACACGCGCGCCTCGGCGCGGTGGCGGGCGAGCTCGACCTCGAGGGCGTTGGCCCGGGCGTCGAGCAGGTCGGCGGCCTCGTCGGGCGGCAGGGCGGGCAGCAGCGACAGCGCCGCCTCGAACTGCGTGTACTCCTTCTCGGGCGTGGCCACGAGGTCGGCCAGCCAGTCGGTCATCTCCCGCATGCCCTTGTCGGTGATGCCGTAGATCGTGCGCTCGGGGCGGCGGCCCTCGCGGACCGTCTCCACGATCTCGATGAAGCCGTCGCGCTCGAGGGCGTCGACCACGTTGTAGAGCGAGCCGTAGTTGAGCTTGATGCTCTCGTGCTTCTTGCGGGTCTTGAGCGTGGCGGCGACGTCGTAGGGGTGGCGGGGCTGCTCGCGCAGCACGCACAGGATCGCCAGCGCGAGCGGGTTGGAGCGCTGTCGCCGAGCCATGTCCCACACTAGATACTCCAGATGGAGTATCTGTCAAGGAGTAGTTGGCGGCGCCGGGCGGCCCCACCGCTTCCTTTGGGGTCGGAGCGGGGCGCGTCGGTAGGCTCCCGGTCCATGTCGGACACCCTGCAGCCGGTCCAGATCTCTCGGAAGCCCGCCCCGGCGAAGGGGTCGCGGGAGCCGCTCACCGCCGACGAGGCCCGCCGGGCCATCCGGGCCGCGGAGACGGCGCTGCTCGACGAGCGGCGCATGCTCACCGCCGAGGAGCTGGCCGAGCTGGCCTACGTCCCCGACGCCTCGGTCCCGTCGCTCGCCGCCCTCGCCCACGAGGTGCGCCTCGCGTGGTGCGGCCCCGAGGTCGAGGTCGAGGGCATCCTCTCCGCCAAGACCGGCGGCTGCCCCGAGGACTGCCACTTCTGCAGCCAGTCCTCCAAGTTCGACACCGTCGTGAAGGCCACGCCCTTCCTCGACACCGACGAGGTCCTCGAGGCCGCCCGGGAGACCGCGGCGCTCGGCGCCAGCGAGTTCTGCATCGTGCTCGCCGTGCGCGGGCCCGACGAGCGGACCATGGAGCGCCTCCTCGAGCTGGTGCCGATCATCAACGGCGAGACCGGTCTGAACGTGGCCGTCTCGGCCGGCATCCTCACGCCCGAGCAGGCCAAGCGCCTCGCCGACGGCGGCGTGCACCGGTACAACCACAACCTCGAAACGGCCCGCAGCTACTTCCCCGAGGTCGTCACCAGCCACGACTGGACCGAGCGCGAGGACACCTGCAACCTCGTGCGCGACAACGGCATGGAGCTGTGCTGCGGT
This sequence comes from Acidimicrobiales bacterium, assembly GCA_035555395.1. GTDB lineage: Bacteria > Actinomycetota > Acidimicrobiia > Acidimicrobiales > Iamiaceae > Aquihabitans. Next base: position 44,247 of record DATMGQ010000196.1, on the reverse strand, counting down.
GCCCTGCTCGGCATGGGCGAGACCGTCGACCAGCGCCTCGAGCTCCTCGGCCAGCTGCGCGAGGTCGACCCCACCGAGGTGCCGCTGAACTTCCTGAAGCCGATGGCGGGCACGCCGTTCGCCCACCTCCCGGCGGTCGAGCCGCTCGAGGCCATCCGCTGGATCGCGATGTTCCGCATCGCCCTCCCCACGGTCATCCTCCGCTACGCCGGCGGCCGCGAGTTCACCCTCGGCGACCTCCAGGCGATGGGCATGACGAGCGGCATCAACGCCCTGATCATCGGCAACTACCTGACCTACCTCGGCCGCTCGCCGCAGGAGGACCTGAAGATGCTCGACGACCTCCGGATGCCGGTCGGCCTGCTGAGCAAGGTCATCTGAGCGTCGCCGTGACCGAGGGGACCGCCGCCTACTGCGACGGCTGCGGCAAGGCGTCGGCCGACTGCGCCGGCTGCCGGTGGGAGTACGACCCGCCGCACTTCTGCGCGCAGTGCGGCGTGCGCATGGCCGTGAACGTCAGCCCCAACGGCTGGAAGGCCCGCTGCAAGGCCCACGGCGAGGTCGTGCGCGGCTGACCCCGCTGCCCGGTCCGACCCGGGCGGTCCGTCAGGCGGTCGCCGAGGCGTCGTCGCCGCCGGCGGCGGCGCGGAAGCGGCGGAGGCGCTCGACGGCGACGTTGACGCGCCGCGACGACGGCGCGCCGGCCAGGTCCGACGCGGCCCGCCGGAGGTCCAGGTCGGTGCCGGGGCCGATCAGGAAGTCGGTGACCTGGTGGGCGACGGCCGGGTTCTGCGGGAAGACGTCGGCCATGGTGGCGGGCAGGTCGGGGCGGAGCGGGCTCGACGTGAGCAGCTCCACGAGGTGGCCCACCGCCGTGACCTGGATGGTCGGGTCCGGGAGCGGACCCATGGAGTCGTGCCAGACGGTGAGGAAGCCCGACAGGTCGTCGACGCCGCTGGAGACCTGGGCCAGCCAGCGGTGCGCCACGTGCGCCGGGCGCGGCGGCACGCGCAGCAGGCGGGTGAACTCGGCGAGGAGGAAGCGGCCGACGGCATCGACCTCGGGCGGCGACCAGTCCTGCCACCCAGCCGCCCGCAGCTGCTGCATCACCAGCGACCGGCTGACGTTGAGCCGGTGGTCGGCGGCGAGGGTGAGGATGCGGGGCGTGAGGCGGCGCAGCTCCTGCGCGTCGCCCCACGTGGTGCCGGCCTTGCGGACGAACCGGGACACGAGGTCGGCCGGCAAGGTGGCGGGCGGCGCGGCGAGCGCGGCGACATCGGCCTCGGTGACGCAGTGGGTGCAGTGGAGGACCTCGGCGGCGGGCCGGAGGGAGGCGAACGCGGCGTACAGCTGGGCGGCGCCGGGCTCCAGCGAGAAGCCGTCGGGGGAGGGGCGGTAGCTGCGATCGGCGAGGGCGGAGGAGACCATGGGAGACCGTGACTTCGAGGGAGGTTGCGGGTCCGAATCTACCGAAGCGGTCCGATGGTCCCGTGGACGGTCCTCCACCCCTGAACGAACCTCTAGGGTGACGCGGAGCGTTGGCCGGTCGTCACCGGCAGGTCACCGTCTCGTCACCTCCGGTTCGCCCTCGGGCCGTAGGTTTCGCCGTCCCGAGGTCTTGATCCAGGAGGATTGCATGGCCAGCGTCACCTTCGACGCCGTCTCGAAGCGCTACGGAGAGGTCACCGCGGTCGACGACCTGAACCTCGCCATCGAAGACGGGGAGTTCATGGTGCTGCTCGGGCCCTCGGGCTGCGGCAAGACCACGGCGCTGCGCATGATCGCCGGCCTCGAGGACATCTCCGACGGCAAGCTCCTGATCGGCGACGAGGTCGTCAACGACGTCGACCCGTCCCGCCGGGACATCTCGATGGTCTTCCAGAGCTACGCCCTGTACCCGCACATGACGGTGCAGCGGAACATCGAGTCGCCGCTGCTGGTGCGCAGCTACCACGTCGACGGCAACGACAGGCCGGCCCGCAAGCTGAACAAGGCCGAGCGCGACGAGCGGGTGGCCGAGGCGGCCCGGGTCCTCGACCTCGAGCCGTACCTCAAGCGGAAGCCCGCCGCGCTCTCCGGCGGCCAGCGCCAGCGCGTCGCCCTCGCCCGGGCGTTCGTCGGCCGGCCCAAGGTCTTCCTCATGGACGAGCCGCTCTCCAACCTGGACGCCAAGCTCCGTGCCCAGACCCGCATCGAGCTCGTCGAGCTGCACGCCCGGGTCGGCACCACCGTCGTCTACGTCACGCACGACCAGGTGGAGGCCATGACCATGGCCACCCGCGTCGCCGTCATGTCGATGGGCAAGCTGCAGCAGGTGGGCACGCCCCAGGAGGTGTACGCCCGGCCGGTGAACACGTTCGTGGCCCAGTTCATCGGCACGCCGCCCATGAACTGCTTCCCCGGCAAGATCGCCGCCGACGGCTCCCAGATCGAGGTCGAGGGCGGCACGCTGCCGCTGCCCGCCGGGCTCGTCGCCGTGCCCGCCGCCGGCTCGACCATCACGGTCGGCGTCCGCCCCGAGCACCTCGAGGTGTCGGGCGAGGGATCGCTCGGCGTCGAGGTCCGGGCGGTCGAGTGGCTGGGCCACGAGTGCCTGATCTCCACGTCGATCGGCGATGCCAACGTCGTCATCCGCGAGGCCGGCATGTCCGCCAGCCAGACCGGCAGCTCCCTGCGCCTGTCGGTCGATCCGGCCAACGTGCACCTCTTCGACCCGAACACGACGCTGCGGATCGGCTGATGAGCGTCACCGACGCGATGGCCGTCCCCAACGACGACGCGCCCGTCCTCGAGGTCCCCAAGAGGTCGCGGCGCAAGGGCAAGTACAACGCGAAGGAGGTCGGGCTGGCGTTCGCGTTCCTCGTGCCGTCGCTCGCCGTGTTCGTGACGTTCTTCTACGTGCCGTTCGCCCGGCTCGTCAGCTGGGGCACCTACGAGTCCCAGCGGGGCGGGGCGTCGTACAAGCAGGTGGGCATCGACCAGTACACGGACGTGCTGGGCGGCAACGAGTTCCGCCAGGGCCTGTGGCACAGCCTCCAGTTCGTGCTCTACACGGTGCCTGCCGGCCTGATCCTGGGCACGCTGCTCGCCGTGGCCGCCCACCGGCGGCTCAAGGGCATCAAGGTGTTCCAGGCCATCTTCTCGTCGACGCTCGCCAGCTCGGTCGCGGTGTCGTCGGTGATCTTCTTCTTCCTGTTCAACCCGGCGGTCGGCTTCTTCCAGGTGAGTTGGCAGTCGGACCCGAGCTGGGCGATGTTCGCCGCGGCCCTCCCCGCCATCTGGCAGAACCTGGGCCTGGCGTTCGTCATCGTGCTGGCCGGGCTCCAAGCGGTGCCCGACGAGGTGATGGAGGCGGCCCGGCTCGACGGCTACGGCGCCTGGCGCCGCCTCACGCGCATCACGCTGCCGCTCATCTCGCCGGTGCTGATGTTCCTGTTCGTCATCCTGGTCATCTACGGCTTCCAGGCCTTCGCCCAGATCGACATCATCACCAAGGGCGGCCCGGGCGGTGCCACCGAGACCCTGGTGTTCAAGATCTTCAAGCAGACGCAGGACTACGGAAAGGGTGCCGTGCTGTCGGTCGGCCTGTTCTGCGTGACCCTGGTGGTCACCTTCTTCCAGTTCGCGATCCTCGATCGGCGGGTGCACTATGGCGACGAGTGATGTGAGCAAGGGCGCCGCCGAGCTCGGCATGGGCCAGTCGCCGGCGCGTCGGAACCTCGGCCTGATCGGCCAGTACGGCTCGCTCGGCCTGCTGTCGCTGCTGGTGCTCGGGCCCATCGCGCTGACGGTCATCCAGGCGCTCTCGCCGCCGTTCACCTACGTCAACGAGGGCAAGCCCCTCCACCCGGTGGCCGTGTCCTGGCAGGACCGCACCTGGTTCACCGGTGGGCCGATCTCCCTGATCGTCCGCACGCTGATCGTGGTCGCCCTCCTCGCCTGGCTCCAGAAGGTGGCCTCGGGCGGGGGCTGGAAGGACGGGGCGCTGCGTGCCCCGAGCCGGCTGGTCGCCATCATCGGCGGCACGGTCGTGCTGGCGCTGGCGATGAACCCGCTGTTCCAGTCGTTCTTCAAGGCCGACGGCAACACGCTCATGATCTACGTGGGCGCCGTCCTCGCCGTCGCCGCCACCCAGGTCTGGGGCTTCTTGTCGCCGACCCGGTCGCCGATCACCTCGGTGGTGATGGCGCTGTTCACCGGCTTCGGCCTGATCTCGTTCTGCGTGTTGACCATGGGCCCCACGGTCTGGACGCTGGCGTGGACCCGCTACGACCTGGGCCCGGCGATGGGCCGCAGCTTCGTGATGGCGATCCTCATCACCGTGCTGCAGGTGGCGACCGCCATCATGGCGGCCTACGCCTTCGTGTTCCTCCGGTTCCCGTTCAAGCGGATCCTGTTCGCCCTGTTCATGGCCACGCTGCTGCTGCCCATCGAGGTGACGCTGGTGGGCAACGTGGCCACCATCCGCCAGCTCGAGTGGACCGACACGATGCAGGCCCTGGTGCTGCCCTTCGGTGCGGCGGCGCTGGGCACGTTCCTCATCCGCCAGGGCTTCCGCGGCCTGCCCTCCGAGATCCAAGACGCCACCCGGCTCGACGGGTACGGCCACTGGGCCTTCCTCACCAAGTTCGCCGTCCCGCTGACGCGGCCGGTGATCGCCGCGTTCACGGTGATCTCGGCGCTGGCCGCCTGGAACCAGTACCTGTGGCCCCGCTCGGTCATCACGCAGAACTCGTTCAACACCCTGCAGATCCAGCTCCGCCTGGCGTCGGCCAGCGAGGTGGCCAACGCCAACCAGGCCATCGCCGCCGCCCTCGTGGCCGCCGTCCCGGTGGTCCTGCTCCTGATCGCCTTCCAGCGCCAGATCATCCGTGGCCTGACGGCCGGCGCCGTCAAGTGACCCGTTCTTGAGAGGTTCCCCATGACCCCGTCCCCTGCTCCCGTCCGGCGGCCGCTCCGCCGCGCCCTCGTGGGCCTCACCACGGTGGGCGTCCTCGCCCTGGCCGCCTGCGGCGCGCCGCCCACCACCACCGGCAGCGGTGGCGGGCGCAACGCCGAGGGCGAGGCCAAGGTCGACCCCAAGGACTGCCCGGTCTCGGCCCTCGACGAGGCCAAGGGCCCGGTGAAGGTCAACCTGTGGTTCAGCGGCCTGGTCGATCCGGCGCTCGGCGTCCTCCAGGACATGGCCAAGCGCTACAACGCCAGCCAGGACAAGGTGGTGGTCACCACCAACAACCAGGGCAACGCGTACCAGGAGGGCCTGGCGAAGTACCGCGGGGCCTCGGCCACGCCTGCGCAGCTCCCGCAGATCCAGTACCTCGAGGACACCATGCTCGGTGAGCTGGTGGACAAGGGCCAGGTCCTGCCGGCGGAGGCGTGCATGGTCGCCGACGACTTCGATCCGACCACCATCACCCCGGCGGCCCGCGCCGCCTACAGCGTCGACGACGTGCTCTACCCCGGGTACATGAACGTCTCGACGCCGATCCTCTACTACAACAAGGTCCACTTCCAGAAGGCCGGTCTGGACCCCGAGAACCCGCCCAAGACGCTGCAGGAGATCGAGGAGGCCTCCAAGAAGCTCAAGGCGGCGGGTGTCTCCAAGAAGCCGTTCTCCTTCAAGGCCGACCAGTGGTTCATCTCGACCTGGCTGTCGGGCGTGGGCCAGAACATGGTGAACAACGACAACGGCCGCACCAAGCCGGCCACCGCGGCCACGTTCGACTCCGAGCCGGCCAAGGAGCTGTTCGGCGACCTCCAGCGGATGGACCAGGAGGGCCTGCTCAACGCCTTCCCCGTGACCGACGGCAGCATCGACCACTACCTGGCGCTCATCAACGAGGACAGCTCGATGGTGGTGGAGACCTCGACGGCGTCGGGCACCATCGCCGCGGCGCTCGGCGGTGAGCTGGCCAACGGCACGGGCGGCGTGAAGATCGACACCTCGGCCCTCGACGGCAAGAAGATCGTGCCCGGCTCGGCCGAGTACCCGGGCCTGGAGTCCGCCGGCCAGATCTACGCCTCGGGCGGCGCCTTCTACATCATGAACACCTCGAGCCCGGCCCAGCAGGCCGCCTCGTGGGACTTCCTGAAGTTCATGTGGGAGCCCGAGAACGCCACCATCTGGCACACCCAGGGCGGCTACTTGCCGGTGCTCAAGAGCATCGTGGACTCGCCCGAGGTCGCCACGTTCCAGGACACCGAGCTCGACGGCAAGCTCCTCACGCCCGCCGTGAACCAGCTCGCCACCGCGGACCCGGACCGCTCGGGACCGCTGATCGGCCCGTACGAGGGCTTCCAGGACATCCTCCAGGGCGCCCTCGAGAAGGTCCTCTTCAACGGTGCGGACGTCGACAAGTCGCTGGCAGCCGCCCAGGCAGACGCCACCGCGCTGCTCAAGGACTACAACGGCTAGGGGCCCGGCGGACACGGGTGACCATCGCGCGGGCGGTGGCGCCCAGCGGCCATGATGGGCGCCATGCGCGTCATCGCCGTCACGGGGCTCAAGGGAGGGGTGGGCAAGACGTCCACCTCGGTGAACCTGGCCGCGCTCGCCGCCAGCGAGGGTTGGCGCGTGATCCTCTGGGACCTCGATCCCCAGGGGGCGGCGACCTTCTGCCTGAACCTCAAGCAGAAGCTCAAGGGCGGCGCCACCAAGCTGTTCCGCGGCAACCGCGACGGGTTGGCGAACGTGGCCCGCACCACCGACATCGACAACCTCGCCGTGGTCCCCGCGGACTCCTCGGTGCGCGAGGTCGACAAGGTCCTCTGGGCCAGCTCGAAGCCCACCAAGCTCGTGCGCCGGCTGATCGGCGGGGTGGGCGGCGACGCCGACCTCGTGGTGATCGACTGCCCGCCCGGACTCAGCCCGGTGGTGGAGGGGGTGGCGAACGTCGCCGACCTGCTCCTCGTGCCAGTGGTGCCCGAGCCGCTCCCGTTCCGGGCCCTGGCCCGCTACGAGGAGTTCCTCACCGACACCAAGGCGGCATCGCCCACGATCGTGGCGCCGTTCCTGAGCATGGTCGACCGGAACCTGCCGATGCACCGGCGGATCGAAGCCGAGGTCCTCGAGAGCGGCAAGTTCCTCGGCGCCGCGATCCCGACGTCGTCGGCGGTGGCCCGGATGGGCGAGGAGCAGGTGCCGGCGGTGCTCGGCGCGCCCCGCAGCCTGGCCGCCTCCGAGTACCGGAAGCTGTGGGCCGAGGTCATGGAGCGCGCCGGCCTCTAGGCCGTGGCTGATGCCGGCCACGTGCCGTCGACCTCGCCGAGCGCGGTGAGCAGGTCGGCTCCGGTGTGCCGGGGCAGCATCGCCAGCAGGTCCGGGACGAGCGCCTCCGCCGGTGGCAGCCGGCTGAGGAGCCAGCGCGCCAGCGACCCGTCGTCGAACCAGGTGCACGCCGGTGCGGTGGTGCCGCCGGGCGGGCCCCACCGCACCGCCGGCAGGTCGTCGGTGAGGGCCAGGAGCCGCAGGCCGGCCCAGGTGCGCTCGGCGCTGTAGGCCGCAGTGCGGGCGGCGAGCTCCTCGGGGTCGGGGACGGGCCCGCCGCCGCGCAGCGGGTGCCGGTCGGCGAGCCAGCGCCACGAACGGCCCCGCGCTCGTTGGGTGAGGAGGCCGGTGGCGACGCGGTCGAGCCAGGTGAGCTCGACGAGCGCTCCGCTGGCGCACTCGGGCGGTGGGGTGGGCCGCTGGAGGACGCGGTTGAGGACGTCGGGCACGAGGCCGATGGGTGGGTCGTCGAGGTGCTGCGCGTCCTCGCCGGCGACGGCGAGGACGCTGGCGGCGCGGCCGTCTCGGTGCAGCAGCACCGTGCTCAGCGTGCGCTCCGGTGGCAGGTCGGGCTGGTCGAGGTGACGGAGCCGTCCGGTGCTGACGACGCCGATGGCATCCCACTCGCTGGGCGCCACGAACCCGACGAGCGGCTCCAGCGGGTGCCCGGCCACGGGCGGGGCGTCCCAGAACCCGAGGTCGAACGCCTCGTCGCCGTGGTCGACGCGCAGGTGCACGATGCGAGCGATCGGATCGTCGCTGGTGGCGCGGTGGATGAGACCGGCGATGCGGGCGAGCGACGGCGGTCCCTCGGGCGCAGGAGCAGGCGTGGGGGCGGGCGGGGGAGCGGCCACGAGGGGACCTCCGGACAGCAGGGACGTTCCGGCGGTCCGGGCCCGGGAGGGCGGAGGGGACGGCGAGCCTCGTCGGGCCAGTGTGCCGCGAGGGGGTGACGGCGAGGCGCGGATGCACCGAGGTGCTGCGCATCAGGAGCGGCGGGCCCGCCGTCGCCGGGTGCGGTCAGTAGGTGGCGATGGCGGGCCGCATGCCGGTGGGCACGGTGCGGTCCTGGCGGGCGAGCCGCTGGGCGGCCACGGACACGGGCTCGGCCTCGGTCCACTCGACCCGGTCGATCATGCGGGCGGCAGCCGGCCAGCGGCGCTCGGCGAGGACCCGGGCCAGCCGGGCATCGCTCGGGGCGCAGGCGTGGAGCGCCTCGTTGCTGAGCGTCTGGGTGCGGGCCGGGTGGACGTCCTGGGAGCCGAGGCCCACGAGGCGCCCGAGCGAGCGGAGCGACAGCCGCTGGGCTGCACTGTCCGAGTTGCCGTAGATGCGGAAGGTGTCGAGGTGCCCGTGCTCGTGCCAGCTGGCCCGGTAGGCACCGGCGTGCCCGGGGAGCGGAGCCCGGTGGAGGGTCAGGCGGCGGTCGAGGCAGAGCTTGAGGCCGAGGTCGACCCCGAGGATGCGGGCGCGGTCGGCGAGGAACGGGAGGTCGAAGGCGCTGCCGTTCCAGGTGGCGACGACGCCGGTGGCGAGCCCGGCGAGGCGGTGGTCCAGGGCCCGGAGGATGTCGGCCTCGTCACCGACGTAGAGCTCGTCGAAGGTGCGGCCCGACAGGGCCACGGCCCGGACCGACGCCACGGCGGGGTCGAGGCCGTCTTCGGTGTTGTCGGTCTCGATGTCGAGCCCGTAGATGCTTGCGAGTTGGCCCATCGGATCCCCACATGCCCGTGTGTTTCCCCTGCACGGAAAATCGTAGAAGGGGCGCGAACGCATGTGGTGGATGCCCCACGCCCCGCGCGAACGGGCCGGTCCGTCGACGCGAACGATCCCGCCGAGGAGGCGGGATCGTGCTGCGTCCATGGGTTCCGAGCGAAGCGAGCCCGGGGGAGTTCGAGGGGGCGGAAGCTTGCGGAGCCCCTTCGAGCCGAAGGGGTGCGACGCAGTCGCGCCCCTGAGCGAAGGTGCTGGGCGTCAGGCCTTCCTCATGTTCGAGGAACGGAGTGAGGCGCAGCCGAACGAGTGACGAGACTCAGTTCAGCGCTCTTCCTTGAAGATGACGTGCTTGCGGATGCGGGGGTCGTACTTCATCAGCTCGATGCGCTCGCGCGTGTTGGTCTTGTTCTTGCGCGTCACGTAGGTGTAGCCGGTGCCGGCCGTGGACTTCAGCTTGATGATCGGGCGCTTGTCGCTCTTCGCCATGGTGCAGGTCTTTCCCGGTGGGGGAGGCGGCGAGCCGGGCGGACCGGGCTCGTTGGACGGACGTGCCATCGTAGGACCGATCCGGGTCCTCGCCCAACTCGGCGGGCGCCTGCTGCGGTCGATGAGGGGCGGGCGGCGGTGCCGCCTAGCCTGCAGCACCGATGCGCGCCGTTCCCCACCTCCGCCTGCACCGCGTGCTCGGGGTGCTGGCGTTCGCCCTGCTCGTGGCCTTGATCCCGGCTCGTGCGGCTTCGGCCCACGCCGAGCTGGTGGCCACCGATCCGGCGGACGGCGCCGTGGTCGACGAGGCCCCCGAGGCGCTCACGATGCAGTTCACCGAGGACGTGTCGGTCCGCCCCGACGGCGTCCGCGTGCTCGATGCCACCGGGGAGCGGGTCGACGACGGGTCTGCTGCGGCGGAGGGGTCCGACGTGACCGTGCCGCTCGACGGCACCATCGCGGATGGCACCTACGTGGTGGCGTGGCGGGCGGTGTCGGCCGACGGCCACCCGATCCGAGGCTCGTACACCTTCTCCGTGGGCGAGGAGACGGCGATCGGCAAGGGCGTGGCCAACGGGGCCTTCGGCGGCGGCAGCGACCGGGCCTACGAGATCGTCGATGCGATCGCCCGGGCGATCGCCTACCTCGGGGTGCTCGGCGCCGCCGGCTACATCCTGATCGCGAGCGTGCTGCGCCGCGACGACGACCCGTCCCCGGTCGGACGGCCCACCACCATCGCGGCGTGCGTGGCACTGGTCGCCATCCTCCTCCAGGTGCCGCTGCAGGGTGCGCTCGCCACCGGCCGGGGGTTGACCTCCATCACCGATGCGTCCGTCCTGTCGCTGGCGATCGCCGACGGCATGGGCTGGGCCGCGCTCGTCACCGCCCTCGGTCTGTTGGCCGTGATCATCACGTCGGGGCTCCCGTGGGAGGGCGCGGCGCGCCGGGTGGGCCTCGCCGGTGCCGCGGTGGCGCCCCTCGGCTTCGTGCTGACGGGCCACACGCGGACGATGTCGCCGGCGGTCGTCGGCTACCTGGCCGACCTCGCCCACGTGGCGGCTGCCGCGGTGTGGTTCGGCGGGCTGATCGCGGTCGTCGTGGCCGTGCGGCGCCGCCGGCGCGACGATGCGCCCCTGGAGGCCGCCGAGGCCATCGCCCGCTTCTCCGGGTGGGCGGCGATCACCGCGGCGGTGCTGATCGTGGCGGGCGTCGTCCTCAGCTGGATCCAGGTCGGGTCGATCGACGCCCTGACCACCACGCTCTACGGCCGGCTCCTCCTCGCCAAGACCGCGCTCGTGGTCGTCGTCTTGGCGGCGGCGGCGTGGAACCGGTTCCGGCTGGTGCCCCGGGTCGCGGCGGCGGCCATCGAGGAGCCGCCGGTCGACGACGGCGCCTCGTGGCGGGTGCTGCTGCGCCTCGTGAAGCTCGAGGTGCTGCTGCTGGTCCTCGTGCTGGTGGTCACCGCCGTGCTGAGCAACGTGACCCCGGCCAAGGAGTCGGTGGACAAGGGGCCGATCACGGTGACGGCCCCGTTCGGCGAGGGGTCCGTCGACGTCACGATCGACCCGGCGAAGGCCGGGCGCAACGACATCCACATCTACCTGTTCGACGCCGACGACCGGCCCGACGACGACTTCGAGGGCGCCGACGTGTCGCTCGAGCTGCCGAGCCAGGGACTGGGGCCGTTCGACCGCAAGGCCGTCGACGCCGGCAACGGCCACTACCAGCTGGTGGCCACGGACCTGCCGCTCGCGGGGACGTGGACGATGACGGTCAAGGTCCGCGTCGACCGCTTCACCGAGCAGAAGGCGACGGTGTCGTTCCCGATCTCGTGACCGGGCTGGGGGTCAGGCCCGGGGGTCGTCGAGCAGGCTGGTGACCAGCGCCGCCACGGCCGAGCGCTCGGAGCGGGTGAAGGTCACGTGGGCGAAGATCGGGTGGCCCCGCAGCGCCGAGATGACCGAGGCGATGCCGTCGTGGCGTCCGACCCGCAGGTTGTCGCGCTGGGCGACGTCGTGGGTGAGGACGACCCGGCTGCCCTCGCCGAGGCGGCTGAGGGCGGTGAGCAGGACCGGTCGTTCGAGGTTCTGGGCCTCGTCGATGATCACGAACGTGTCGGTGAGGCTGCGACCCCGGATGTGGGTCAGGGGCAGGACCTCGAGCAGGTTCCGGGCCATGACCTCCTCGACCACCTCCGGGCTGGCGATGGCCTCGAGGGCATCGAAGACCGCTCCGGCCCAGGGGCCCATCTTCTCGTCCTTGTCGCCGGGCAGGAAGCCGAGGTCCTGGCCGCCGACGGCGTAGAGCGGGCGGAAGATCAGGATCCGCTTGTGGGTGCGGCGCTCGAGCACGGCGTCGAGGCCGGCGGCGAGGGCCATCACGCTCTTGCCGGTGCCGGCGTTGCCGCCGAGGCTGACGATGCCCACCGAGGGGTCGGCGAGCACGTCGAGGGCGATGCGCTGCTCGGCGCTGCGGCCGACGACGTCGAACAGGTTGAGGTCACCGCGGATGAGGCGGAGGGACTTGTCGGCGTGGACCCGGGCGAGGGCCGACTGCGACCCGGCGTGGAGGGCGACGCCCGTGTTGCACGGCAGCTCGGCCGCCTCGGCCAGGTCGACCTCGCGGTGGGCGAACAGGTCGTCGATCACGTCGGGCTCGACGTCGAGCTCGACGAAGCCGGTCCACGACGTGTCCTCGGCCAACTCGTTGCGGTACTCGTCGGCGTCGAGGCCCACGATGCTGGCCTTGAGGCGCAGCGGCAGGTCCTTGGTGACCACGGTGACGTCGTGGCCCTCCAACCGCAGGTTGTGGGCGACGGCGAGGATCCGGTGGTCGTTGTTCTCCGAGGCCATCGTGGGCGGGAGCCCGGCGGTGGACTGGTGGTTGAGCTCGACGCGCAGCGTGCCGCCCTGCTCGTTGACCAGCAGCGGGATGGTGAGCGAGCCGTGCTCGAGCCGGAGCCGCTCCAGGGTCCGGAGACTCTGGCGCGCCGCCCAGCCCAGCTCGGGGTGGTTGCGCTTCCCCTCCAGCTCCATGAGCACGACGATCGGCAGCACCACGGCGTGCTCGTCGAATCGCTCGAGCGCCTGCGGATCTGCGAGCAGCACCGAGGTGTCGAGCACGTAGGTCCGGGGACGCGACGGAACAGAGGTGGGAAGTGCGGTCAACGAAGCCCCCTGGGCGGTCGGCAGCGATCGGCGTCTGCAGGGTCCTGCGAGGGACCGGAGTCGCTGACAGCTGGGCGGTGGGTCACCGGGGACCATGCAACACCCGCACCACACCGCGCGCGCGGATGCCCGGGGAGTGTTCATCCTCCCGACACGAAGGCGTGGGGGTGCCGTCGCCGGGGCGTGGGGACCGCCCCGGCGGCGCCAGGGTCAGCGCAGCCCCTCGACCAGCAGGATCACGCCGAAGACGACGAACGAGACGGAGGCTCCGATCCGGATCGTGCGCTCGGGGAGGCGCTTGCCGAGCATGGCCCCCACGCCGATCGCGAGGGCATCTGCGGCAACCATGCCCAGCGTCGAGCCGAGCCAGACACCGAAGAGGTTCTCCTTGGTGGCGAGGGTGATCGTGGCGAGCATCGTCTTGTCGCCCAGCTCGGCGAGGAAGAACGCGCCCGACACGGCGATGATCGCCGACCGGCCGGTCCGCTTGGCGCGGGCCTCGTCCTCGTCGGTGAGCTTGTCGCCCCGCAGCGTCCAGGCGGCGAAGCCGAAGAACGCCAAGCCGGCGACGATGTTGATCGTGTCCGTCGGCAGTGCCGCGCCCAGCACCGCCCCGGCGATGACCGAGAACAGGTGCACGAACGCGGTGGCGATCGTGATGCCGATGAGCACCGGCCACGGTTTGTAGCGGGCCGAGAAGGCGAGGGCCATCAACTGGCTCTTGTCGCCGAGCTCGGCGACGAAGATCACGCCGAAGCTGAGGAGGAATGCGTGCACGGGGTCTTGCTCCTGGTTCCTGCCGGCCGGAGCTCGTGGGGGGCCACGTCTTCGACCGGACATCTGACGATGCCGGTCGAAGGTCTTGCCCACCCGCCGCAGCGGGCCCGAGGGCCGGGATCCATCGATCCAGCGTGTCGACCACTCGGCTTGCGGGCTACTCCCCTTCGCCGCCGGCCACCCTAGCGGCGGCCCGTCGGGAAGCGGCAACCCGGGTCCGGCCCGGCTGCGGCCGTCAGCCGTCGAGGGCGAAGTGGGGCTGGCCGTCGGTGACGGTGATGGTCCCGGGCTCGGCGAGGAGGTCGAGCGCGTCGCGCCCGAGGCCCACGGCGGTGAGGGTCACCACCTCGCCCTTGGCGTCGCCCGCGAGGATCGTGAGGTCGACGCGGAGGGCGCCGGGTGGCTCGTCGAGCTCCTCGGCATCGACCACCAAGACGTCGTAGGTCCCGTCCTCGAGCACCGCCCGATCGTAGGGGTATCCGCGAAATCGGGACAGAACGGGGAAATACTTGGTGTCCGCCGCCGCGCGCCTACCGTGCGGAGCGCATTACCCCTACAAACCAGGAGGTTGGCTGTGGCCAACATCACCAAGGCCGAGCTCGTTGACCAGGTCGCCGCTTCGGCTGGCACCGACAAGACCACTGCCGCTGCCGTGCTGAAGGCGTTCGAAGAGGTCGTCACCGCCGGTGTGAAGAACGGCGACAAGATCGCGCTCACGGGCTTCCTCACCTTCCAGAAGGTGCACAAGGAGGCGACCACGGCCCGCAACCCGCGCACGGGTGAGTCGGTCCCGGTGGCCGCCAAGGACGTCCCGAAGGTCTCCGTCGGCGCGTCGTTCAAGAACGCCGTCAACGGCTGATCCCGCCGGGCGGCAGCGCCGTCCGACGTTCTGCACGAAGGGAGGGCTCCGGCCCTCCCTTCGTCGCGTCCGGGCATCGGTCACACCGCCGACACCCGTCGCAGGGGAGGAGTACAACGGGTCCCGTCGCACGATCAGGGGGATCGCCATGACCGACACCGCCACCAACCGCTGGGTCCAGGGGCCCTTCGCTCCCGTCGAGGTCGAGACCACCGCGGTCGACCTCGACGTCACCGGCACGCTGCCGCCCGAGCTCGACGGCCGCTACCTGCGGAACGGACCGAACCCGATCGGGCCGGTCGACCCGCTCAAGCACCACTGGTTCGTGGGCGACGGCATGGTCCACGGCGTGCGCCTGCGCGACGGGCGGGCCGAGTGGTACCGCAACCGCTGGATCCGCAGCGCGGCGGTGAGCGCGGTGCTGGGCGAGGACCCGGTGCCCGGCAGCGGCGTGTTCGGCGACATCGCCAACACCAACGTCATCGGCCACGCGGGTCGGACCCTCGCCATCATCGAGGCGGGCGGGCCGATCGCGGAGCTCGACGAGGAGCTGGCCACGGTGTGCTTCACCGACCTCGACGGCACCCTGCCCAACGGCTTCACCGCCCACCCCAAGCGGGATCCGCGCACCGGCAAGCTCCACGCCGCCAACTACTTTTGGGCCCGTCCCGAGGTCATCGAGTACGTGGTGGTGGGGGCCGACGGGCGGGTGGAACACGCCGTCGACGTGCCCGTCCCGGGCAACCCGATGGTGCACGACTGCTCGATCACCGAGACGTCGATGGTGCTCTACGACCTGCCCTGCACCCTCGACCTGGACCGTGCCATCGCGGGCGACAACCTGCCCTACAGCTGGAACCCGGACTACGGCGCCCGGATCGGCATCCTCCCGCTGGAGGGCACGCCGGACCAGGTGCAGTGGTTCGAGATCGAGAACTGCTACGTGTTCCACCCGGTGAACGCACGTGACGACGGCGACCGCGTGATCATCGACGTCGCCCGCCACCCGCGGATGTTCGACCACGAGAAGAACGGCCCCGACGAGGGCCCGCCCGCGATCTGGCGGTGGACGTTCGACCGGGTCACCGGGAAGGCCACGGAGGAGCAGGTCGACGACCGGCCCATCGAGTTCCCCCGGGTCGACGAGCGGGCCGTCGGGCGCCGCCACCGCTTCAGCTGGGGCGTGCAGCTGGGCATGAGCGACGACGCCCTCCAGTGGCCGTCGGCCGACCTGATCCGCTACGACGCCGACCGCAAGGCCAGCGAGACGATCTCGTTCGGGACGGACCGCATCGCCGGCGAGGCCGTCTTCGTGCCCCGCTCCGAGGACGCCGCCGAGGACGACGGCTGGTACCTCACGCTCGTGAACGACGTCCCGTCCGGGACCTGCGACCTGGTCGTGCTCGACGCCGCCGCACCCACCGAGGGTCCGGTCGCCACGGTCCACCTGCCGGCCCGGGTCCCGCTCGGCTTCCACGGCAACTGGGTGCCCACCGAGTCCTAGGCGCCGGTCAGCGGGGGCCGCGGTACAGCGTGCGGCCCCGGTAGCGCAGCGGCGTCTCGTCGGCCTCCTCGTAGGCGTGGGCCAGCCAGCCCGACGTCCGGGCGATCGCGAAGACGGCTTCGGTCATGCCGGGCGCCATGTCCGCGGCGTAGCCGAGCGCGCCCAGGGCGGCATCGACGTTGCACGCGTCGGCGCCCCGCACCGGTTCGACGTACCGGTCGATCACCGCACGGCGGTCGGCGTCGGCGATGGCCCGGACCGGCTCGAGCAGGGGAGCGAAGCGGGGGTCGCCCGACGCGTGGACGCCGTGGCCGAACCCGGCGAGCGGGCTGGTGTCGATCGGGCCGAGGCCCTCGGCGAGGCGGCGGTGGACCCGGACCGCCGCCCGCCCGTGGAACGGGCCGCTCATGGTGCCGAGGCCGGCCAACACGACCTCCGCCGGCTTGGCCCGGGTCGACGCGGCGACGCGGACGGCCAGCGTCGAGGTCGTCAGCTCGTGCTCGGCCAGCAGGACGAGCGCGGTGTCGAGCGCCGCCATCCGCTCGGCGGTGGCGGGCAGCGGCGAGAGGCGCGGCCAGAGCCGTGCGGCGACCGACCGGTCGGCCGCCGGATCCTTGCTCGCCGCGCCGACCAGGGGCAGCGATGCCAGGAGGGCATCGAGCAGGATCACGGCGGCGGCCACCGAGGTGGCCTCGGTGCGGGCCCGGGGCACCCACGGCGAGGATGCGATCGCGCCGGCGCTCAACCGCGAGGTCACCGAGGCATCGAGGGGGAGCGCCGCCGTGAGCCGGTGGACCGCCTCGACGGCTGCTGCCCGGGCGCGGGGGTCGACCTCGTCGTCGTCGGTCGGGTCCAGGCTGCCGGTCCACAGCAGGCGGCAGGCGTCCTCGAACGTGCACCAGCTGACCAGGTCGATCAGGTCGTGGTCCCGGTAGCGGACCCAGCCGTCGCCGATCTCGCTCACGGTCGTGCCGATGACCACGTCGACGGCGCCGACGCGGCGCCGGGTCGAGCGGGGACGGGCCCGGCGGGCGAGGGCCTCGACCTCGTCGGCGTCGTACACGGAGGTGCGCCCGTCGGGTCCCGGCCGCCGGGTCAGCGTGCCGCGGCTGGCGTAGGCGTAGACGGTGGACCGCTCGACCCCGAGGCGGTCGGCGACCTGGCTGGCGGTGAGGTCTTGATTCATCAACGTTGACGATAATCAACGTTGATCGAATGCGAAAGGGGGCGCAGGCTGGCGTCCATGACCGATCACGAGCTCCTCCGCCGCCTCTGGACCGACCTCGGAGGCGCGGCGGACCTCGCCGGCTGGGTGGACCTCGTCGGCCCGCAGGGCGTGCTGCCGTCGATCTACGACGTCACCGGCTTCGCCTCGGCCACGGTCGGCGCCGCCGCCCTCGCCGTCGCCGAGCTGGCTGCGGTCCGGTCCGGCGCACCGCTCGCCGCGGTGGAGGTCGACCGGCTCGGGGCCTCGGCGTCGTTCCGGTTCGAAGGGCTCCTCCAGGCCGAGGGCTGGCAGCTGCCCCCGATCTGGGATCCGGTGGCCGGGGACCACCCGACGGCCGACGGCTGGATCCGCCTGCACACGAACTACCGCCACCACCTCGACGCCGTCCTGGCCGTGCTCGGGGTGCCGGCCGACCGGGAGGCCGTCGCCGCCGAGGTCGCGAGGTGGAAGGCCGACGAGCTCGAGTCGGCGGTCGTCGCCGCCGGCGGGTGCGCGGCGGTCATGCGCTCGGCCGAGGCGTGGGCGCTGCACCCCGCTGGCCAGGCCACCGCCGACGAGCGTCCCGTGGTCATCGGTGCCCCGGTCCCCATCTCCGGGGGGACCGGGCCCGACCTCTCGCAGCCGGCGAGCCGGGCGCCGCTCGCCGGCATCCGGGTCCTGGACCTGACCCGGGTCATCGCCGGGCCGGTCGCCACCCGGTTCCTGGCGGGCTACGGCGCCGACGTGCTGCGCATCGACCCGCCCGGCTTCGACGAGGTGCCGGCGCTGCTGCCCGAGGCCACGGCCGGCAAGCGCACCGCGTTCCTCGACCTGGCCGACCCGGCGGATCGGACCCGGTTCGAGGCGCTGGTGGCCGAGGCGCACGTCGTGGTGGGCGGATTCCGGCCGGGCGCGCTGCGCGGGCTGGGCTACGGGCCCGACGGGCTGCGGGGCATCAATCCGGCGCTCGTCACCGTCACGCACGACGCGTACGGGTGGTCCGGTCCGTGGGCGGGTCGTCGGGGGTTCGACAGCCTCGTCCAGATGAGCACCGGCGTCGCCGCGGCGGGCGCCGACGCAGCGGGGGCCGATCGGCCGACGCCGCTGCCGGCCCAGGCGCTCGACCACGGCATCGGCCACCTGCTGGCCGCCGCCACGTGCCGGGCGCTCACCCGCCTCGTCGCCGACGGCGCCGCCGCCGACGTCCGGGGCTCGCTCGTCGGCGCCGCGAACGTGGTGAAGGCGAACCCGGCGGCGGACGGGCTGCCGTCCTCGGCGACGATCGCCGACGCCGCACTCGAGGCGGGCGCCACCGCGTGGGGCCCGGTCCGCCGGGTGCCGCTGGCCGGCCGCATCGACGGCATCGGGCCGAGCTGGTCGATCGATGCCGGTCCCCTCGGTCGCCACCCGGCTGGCTTTGGCATGCTCTCGGGATGACCGACGACGAGGTCTGGACCCGGTTCGCCGATCTGGCCCGGACGTGGCGCATCCCCGGCTGGGAGGTCTCGATCCGAGATGCCTTCGAGGCGGTGGGCGTCCCGCTCGACGACCCGGACCACGCCCGTGCTGCGGTGCGGTCTGCGCTGGCGGGCCGTCCCTGGCTGGTCGTCGGCTGGTCCGACTACTGCGAGGACCGCCGAGGCTCGCCGGCACCGCTCATCGACGGGACGGTCGTGGCGTTCCTCGATCCGGCCCAGCACCCGTCGCGCCTCGATGTGGTGGAGCACGCCGACGCCGCCTCGGCAACCGCGGACTACGTCGTGCGGGAGGCCTTCCGGGTGCTGGCCAGCCGGCGGATCCAGCCGGGCGTCGACGGCGCCTGAGCAGATCCCGGACGGCGGTCGCTCGCCGCCGATCGGCCCGGGTCAGCGGTCGGTGGGCAGGAAGCGGAAGCGCTCGGCGAGGGCGATGCCCGCCCACGCCCCGGCCTCGGCCAGGCCGGCACGCACCTCGGCCCGGAACCGGTCCTGCTCGGCGGCGCCCGCCTCCGGGTCGTCGGTGATGAACATCGTCGACTCGTACTGGGAGCGGTGCGACTCCAGGGCCGCGATCTTGGCGGCGAGGCCGGTGTCGTCCGCGGACTCGGCGTGATCGGGCTCGTCGGCCTCGAACAGCAGCAGCGCGTCGGGCCGGTGGTGGGCGACGCCGTGCTCCGGGAAGAAGTGCGGGTCGCGGGCGGCCACGAGGGCGTCGCACACGAGGAACCCGCCGGCCCGGTGGTCGGGATGGAGGCGGTAGCGCTTCCAGGGGTCGTGGCCGAGGAGGACGTCGGGCTGGAGCTCCCGGATCCACCGGGCCAGCTCGGACCGGGTGGCCCGGTCGTTCTCGAGCTCGCCGTCGGTGACGCCGAGGAACACGACGGGGCCGGTGGCGCCGAGCGCCTTCGCCGCGGCCCGGGCCTCGTCCTGGCGGGTGGCCACGAGGGCGTCGAGGTCGGCATCGGGGTCCCACGTCCCCTTGGAGCCGTCGGTGCAGATGAGGAGCGACACCTCGCACCCGGCGGCGGCCCAACGGGCGAGGGTGGCGCCGGCGCCGAACTCGATGTCGTCGGGGTGGGCGCCCACGGCGAGCGCCCGGGTCGGGACCGCCAGGTCGCGCGACGTCGGACCGGTCACGACACCGCCCCTGTCGCCAGGTCCTCGCCGCTGGGCAGCTGGAGGTCGCCCGGCTGGTCGACGTCCCAGCCGAGCACCTGGTCGTCGACGACCAGGAGGGGCAGCCCCAGCCGGCGGGCCTCGGCCTGGTGGCGCTCGGCCGAACCCGGCCCGTAGGCGAACCGGAAGCCCGATGCCGCCGGGACGGCGATGACGTTGGTGCCGTCGTTCCAGCGGTCGGGCACGATCACCACGCCCTCGGTGCCCACGACGTGGTCCAGCCCGGTGGCGAGCGGCAGGTCGGCGTGGGCCACGACCACCCGGTCGGCACCGGATGCCGCTGCGGCCTCGACGCCGGCCTCGACCGCGCCGACGAGGCCGAGCCCCGGGGTCCAGTGGGCGGTGGCGCCGACCTCGGTGGCCCACGTCCGGACGGCCTCGTCGTCGCAGACGACGATCACCGGCAGCGGCCCGGCTGCCCGCACCACCCGGGTGGCCATCTCGCGGGCGAGCACCGCCCGGGCCGCGGGCGACAGCGCCGGGGCCAGGCGCAGCTTGGCGGCGTGGAACGCCTTCACCGGGACGACGACGGCGGCCTGCACGCGCGCCACGCTACCGGCGGCCGCCGGGTGCCGGTGCGGTCGGGGCCGGCCCCGCTGGTGGTGGCACCCGTCACATCGACGGGGACGTCGGCCTAGTGTCCCGGCCCATGGACATCCGGGTCTCCGTCATCGGCGCCGGATCGTGGGGCACCACGGTCGCCGCGCTCGCTGCCCACAACGCGCCCACGGTGCTCTGGTCGCGGCGGGCCACGCTCGCCGAGCAGATCGACCAGGAGCACGAGAACGGCGACTACCTGGCGGGCTACCGGCTGCCCACCCAGCTGCGCGCCACCGCCGACCTCGAACAGGCGGTGCGGCAGGCCGACCTGCTCGTGATGGGCGTCCCCTCGCAGGGGTTCCGGGGCGCCCTGGAGTCGGTGAAGCCGTACCTGCGGCCGTGGGTCCCGGTGATCTCGCTCTCGAAGGGCCTCGAGCTCGGCACCAAGCTCCGCATGAGCCAACTGATCGAGGAGATCCTCCCCGGCCACCCGGTCGGCATCCTCACCGGGCCCAACCTGGCGAAGGAGATCCTCGCCGGTCACGCAGCGGCCAGCGTCGTGGCGATGGACGACCACAACATCGCCCGGGCGGTGCAGGACATCTTCCAGGCCGAGCTGTTCCGCGTGTACACGAACGAGGACATCATCGGCTGCGAGATGGGCGGCGTCCTGAAGAACGTCATCGCCATCGCCTCGGGCATGGCCGACGGCCTCGGTGCCGGCGACAACACCCGGGCCGCCGTCATCACCCGGGGCCTCTCCGAGGTGACCCGCATGGGCGTCGCCCTCGGCGGCGAGCCGCTCACCTTCTCCGGCCTGGCCGGCATGGGCGACCTCGTGGCCACGTGCATCAGCCCGCAGAGCCGCAACCGCCACGTCGGCGAGCTGCTGGGAAAGGGCCAGACGATCGACGAGATCATCGCCTCCATGAACATGGTCGCCGAGGGCGTGAAGACGTCGAGGGTGGTGATGGAGCTGTCGCACGAGCTGGGCATCGACATGCCCATCGGGTCCGAGGTGTTCGCCTGCTGCCACGAGGGCCGGACCGCCGCCGAGGCGTACACCGGGCTGCTGCGCCGCGGCACCGGCCGTGAGATGGACGGGATCAGCCCAGCCGGATAGACCCCAGGGGCCATGTTCCGCCGCCGCCCCGTCACCCCCGAGACCGGCGCCACCGCCACGGTCCCCACCCCCGTCGTCACCTCGTCCCAGCTCGCCGACGCCGGCTGGGTCCTGCCGAGCGGCATCGCCGCAGGTCAGGACCGTCGTACGCCGGCCTGGACGCTGGTCGGCACCGTCGGTTCGCCCACCGCCACCGCGGTCGACCCGGACGGCCTCGTCGTGGGGGAGGGCTGGAGCCTCGACTGGTGGATCGGGGGCGACGACCGCTGGTACGTCCCGGCCCGCGAGGCGGCCGTGCGTCAGGACCTCGCCGCCGACGTGCCCATGGTCGAGACCCGGGCCCGGATCCCCGGCGGCGATGCCGTCCACCGGGCGTACGGCATCCGCTCGCCCCGGACCGTGGGCGACGAGTGGGTCGTCGTCGAGGTCGAGAACCAGACGCCGGTCCCGCTGGCCGTGGCCTTCGTGCTCCGTCCGCTCATGGCCGACTCGCTCGGGTCGGCCACCGAGATCACGATCGAGCCCGTCGCCGGCGGCACCGGTCGGGACGAAGCCCATCTCGTGCGCGTCGACGGAGCCCCGGCCGTGGTCCTCCCGCGCCGGCCGGCCCGGGTGCAGGCCGGCAACCTGGCCGACGGCGACGTCGTCGAGGTCGTCACGGCGAACGAGGCCGGCTCCGAGCTGGTGACCGCCCGCTGCCCCGACGGCATGGCCACGCTCGCGCTGCTCTACCCGGTGCCCCACACCGCCGTGCTGCGGGCGCTCGTGCCCGTCGGCGAGGTCGACCCCGCCGAGCCGCTGCGCTACCCGGCGGTGGTGCCCGACAGCGAGGCCGTCGCGGCCGGGTGGGAGATCCACCGACGCGGGCCGCGCTTCGAGATCCCCGAGCGCCGGCTGCACGTGGCGGTCGAGCGGGCGCGCACCCAGGTCCTGCTCGCCCACGACGGCCAGGCGGTCCGCCGCGACGGCGCCGACGAGCCCGACGTCGACCCCGGCGCCACCGACGCGATCCTGCGCGCCTTCGACCTGCTGGACAAGCCCCACGACGTCATGAACGTGGTGGCCCGCTGGCAGGAGCGCCTCGCCGACCCGGACCCGTCGTTCGACGTGATCGCCCTCGGCCTGCTCACGAGCCACTGGCTGCTGCACCGCGACGACGCCCTGCTCGACTGGATGCTCCCCGAGGTCGCCGCCGCCGTCGAGCGCATCGACCGGGCCGACCGCAAGGGCCGGCTCGAGCCCGGTGACCGCGCCCGTGCGGTCGCCGCCCTCCGCTCCACCGTCGACGTGCTCGCCCGACGGGACCAGCCCGGCGCCGCGGCCCAGGTCGCCCGGCTCGCCGACCGCCTCGCCGGCCGAGCGGCCACGGAGCCCGAGGACGCCGTCGACCGGCTCGCGGCGGCCGCCGCTGCGCTGGCGGCCGGCGACGCCGGCGGGCACGACGAGCTGACCCGCGTCCTGGCCGAGGCCAGCAGCACGAGCGCCTGGTCCGGTCCCGGCCGCCACGGCCGCGGCATCGGTCACGACCTCGCGGCGGCCGGCGCGGTCATCGTCGCCGCCCGCTCCCTCCTGGTGGCCGAGCGGCCCGACGGCCTCGCCCTGCTCCCCGTGCTCCCGCCCACCTGGTACGGCAACGGCGTGGAGCTGCACGACGCCCCCACGGCCTCGGGCGTCGTCTCGTTCGCGATCCGCTGGCACGGCACCCGGCCGGCGCTGCTGTGGGAGCTCGCCCCGCACCCCGACGTCGGACCGGTGGCGCTCACCATCCCGGGGCTCGACCCCACGTGGTCCACCACGGAGCTCCGCGGCGACGCGCTGCTCGCCGAGGTCGCCCCGCCCGAGGGCATCGACCTCGTCCGCGAGGTCGCGGAGCACCCCGGGCTCCAGGAGCACATGCGCCCCGAGGGCGACGACCCCGGCTCGGCCCCGCCCCCGCTGCCCGAAGGCGGCACCTTCTCGTGACCGACCAGGACGGGCCGGAGCAGCCCGAACCGGCCGGCGCGGACGCCGTCGAGCCACGGCTCGACCCGCCGCCGGCCGACGACCTCGGCCCGGCGCTCGACGCCGGCGACATGACCGAGCTGCTGCGGGCGGCGGGCATGGCCGACGACCAGATCGCCAAGGCGCGCGAGGACCACCACCTCGAGCTGCTCGCCATCGAGCACCTCGTCGTGCCGGAGCCGGGGGAGTACGACCTCCAGGGCATCGCCGACCTGAGCGGCCTCTCGCCCGAGCAGATCATCCGGCTGTGGCGCTCGCTCGGCTTCGCCGAGCCGCAGGTCGGCGACCACCTCTTCACCGACGTCGACGTCGACATGCTCCGCACCATCGGCCAGCTGCTGGCGATGGGCTGGATCGACGACGAGCTGACCATCCAGATGGCCCGCGTCATCGGCTCCTCGCTGTCCCGCGTCGCCAGCGCCCTCATCGACAGCGTCGACCCCGACGAGCCCCGGGTGTCCACCCGGCCTCGGGGCGACGACGGGTTCGCCGCCATCGCCCCGCTCCTGTTGCCCATGCTCCTCCAGGTCATGGACTACGTGTGGCGCCGTCACGTCCAGGCCGAGGCCCGGGCCCGCATGGCACGGGAGCACGCCGAGGGCGACCCGGACCACCGCGTGGTCGGGTTCGCCGACCTCGTGGGCTTCACCGCGCTCAGCCAGCAGATCGACGCCCACGAGCTGGCCGGCGTCGTCGACCGCTTCGAGGGCATCGCCTACGACACCGTCAACCGGCTCGGCGGCCGCGTCGTGAAGATGATCGGCGACGAGGTCATGTTCTCGGTGCCCGACGAGGCATCTGCCGTGGAGATCGCCCTGTCCCTGTCGGAGACCTACCGCGACGACGACGAGCTGTCCGACGTGCGCGTGGGCCTCGCCTCCGGTCCGGTCCTCCAGCGGGAAGCCGACCTGTACGGCCCGGTCGTGAACCGCGCCAGTCGCATCGTGAACATCGCCTTCCCCGGGTCGGTGGTCGTCTCCGGCGAGATCGTCGACGCCATCGAGGACGCCGAGGGCCTGTTCTGGAAGTCGATCGGCTCGCGCAACCTGAAGGACATCGGCAAGGTGCCGCTGTTCCTCGTGCGCCGCGAGTCCACCGAGGAGCCGCCGCGCTCGTCGCGGCAGGAGGCCGAGCGCCGGCGGGCCGAGCGGCGCGAGGCCCGGGTCGCCGAGATGGAGGAGCGCCGGGCCGCCCGGCGCACCAAGCGGGCCGCTGCGGATGCGGCTCGGGACGAGACACCGGCCGAGGACCCCATCTAGCCTCTGCGCCCATGGCACGGCCCTGGCTGAAGGCGATCCCCGTCGCGGTGGCGATCGCCGTCGTCGCGGTCGGTGCCGCCCTCGGGTTCGGCGGCGCCGAAGCGCCCGTCGCCCCGGAGTCGGTCACGGTCTCCGCCCGAGCGCCCCAGGCCCCTTCGGTCGCGGGTACGTGGGAGCTCGCGAAGCCCACCGCGCCCACGTCGTACGCCGTCGCCGACGCCGCCGGACCGGTCGTCCACCTCTACGAGTCGCCCGACGTGCCGCTCGCGGCCAAGCCCAGCCTCGACAACCCCACGTGGGAGGGTCTCCCGGTCGTGTTCCTCGTGCTCGAGGACAAGGGCCCGTGGCTCCACGTGCGGGTCTCGTCCCGGCCCAACAACCTGACCGCCTGGGTGTCCCGCGCCGAGGTGCGCCTGCGCACGGTGCCGAACCGGGTGCTCATCGAGGTCGGCGCCCGGCGGGTCACCGTGTTCCACGGGGACCAGGTGATCATGCAGGACTCCGTCGCGGTCGGCACCGACCGGACCCCGACGCCGCTCGGCAACTTCTTCGTCGACGGCGCGGTGAAGGTGCCCTACGACACCGGCCCCTACGGCGCCTACCAGGTCAGCGTCAGCGGCTTCTCCGACGTGCTCCAGAGCTTCGGCGGCGGCGTCGGCCAGATCGCCATGCACGGCACGAACCGTCCCGACCTCATCGGCCAGAACGTCAGCAACGGCTGCATCCGCATGACCAACGACAACATCACCAAGATGGTGCAGCTCGCTCCGCTGGGCACCCCCGTCGACGTGGTCGCGTAACCCCGTGCGGCTCCCGGGCGTCCGAGCTGGTCGCGGGTCGCATCGCAGCCGTCATCGGACGCTCGTCCTGCACCCGGGTCGCCGAACCCATGCTGGCCAGGGCATCGCTCCTCGGGTCCTCGACTGGGTTTGCCCGCCTCGTTGGCCAGAGCCCGTCGGTTCTTGTCGTCGAAGTGCACGCTCTGGGTGTCGATCGACGACAAGTTCGCTCCGAGGTCGGTTCTTGTCGTCGAACGGCACGTAGGGGGTGTCGTTCGACGACAAGTTCGGTGGAGGGCCGTCGCCACCGAGGTGCAGCGGACGACAACGCTCGAGGAGGACCGGCGCCGTGGGCGCGTGGGTTCGCCTGTGTCGAGACGGGATGACCGGTCCCCCACCCCCCCCCGACGACGTGGGAGCTGGGGCGGCCCGAGGCCGAGCGACCCGGAGCCGAACGGCCCGGGGTCAGTCGAGGGCGATGGTGGCGATCTTGTGGGGGGCGAGGTCGAGGGAGCCGGTGAAGGCTTCGCCGAGCTCGGTGCCCTCGAGGTCGGTGAGCTGGCCGGTGCGGCCCGCGACGGTGAGCGTGGCGGGCTCGCTCGCGGTGTTCACCACGCGCAGCTCGATGCGGCCGTCGGGGCGGCGGGTGAGCGCGCTCACCTCGGCGCCGTCGACCTGGAGGGCCGAGGCGGACGCATCGGGGTCGCCCAGGCCGTCCTTGCCGGGGAAGCGGGCCGTGAGCAGCGGGGTGAACGCCTCGTCGGCGACGGCGTACGGGTCGCGGCCGCCGACGTGCAGCACGAGCTCGGCCTCGTGGGGGCCGATCATCTGTGCCGCCGGGGTGGGCGTGGGCGGGCCGGCGGGCAGGGCGCGCATGGCCATCGGGCCGGCGGAGATGAGGCCGACGCAGCGGAGCAGGGTGACGGCCATGGAGGAGGCCCGGGCCTCGTCGCCCTCGCCGTCGATGTCGACCAGCTCGTACTCGCACAGGCCGTCGTGGGCGACGGTGAGCCCGCCGGCCGACACGAACCGCCGCGACGGGTAGGTGGGGAGGCCGACCTCGTTCGGGCCGCCCTCGGCGGTGAGGCCGCGGGTGACGGTGGCGAACGCGCACTCGGCCACGGACTCGGCCGCGGGCTCCGGCAGCGGGAACCAGGCGCGGACGCGGTGGTCGGTGGACGGGTTGTCGAAGCGGACGGTCACGCGGACCAGGTCCTCGCCCGCTCGCAGCTCGACGGTCGTGTACACGAACACGTCGATCGGGCCGACGCGGCGGCCGCCGTCGATGCGGGTGGGCCAGCGGTAGCGCCGGGTGATCTCGACCCGGCCGCGCACGGGGCCGGCCTCGGTGACCAGGACGTCGATGTGCTGGGGCCGCTCGATGGCCCCGTCGAACGCCGGCGGCGACCAGTTGTAGGTGTCGCCCTCGTCGCCGTCGTCGACGATCTTGCCCATGCCGGCGACGCCGTTGACGCTGAAGGTGCCGTCGCCCTGGTCGGGGATGATCGTGACCAGGCCGTTGGTGATGCCCTGCCCGGTGCTGCGCACCGCGTGCTCGCCGAGGTCGGCAGGGGCGAGGCCGCGCCAGCCGAACCCGGGGACGGGCTCGGTTCGCAGCAGCACCTCCTGGGTGGCGCGGGAGCGGGCGATGTCGAGGTGGACGATGCCCTCGGGGTCGGCCTCGGCGAGGGCCTCGAGCTGGAGGCGCAGCGCCGTCATGTCCTGGAGCTTCGGGCCGCTGTCGGCCTGGAAGGTGGCGATCACGGTGCCGTCCGCCTGCTCCTCGACCACCGCGCTGCTGACCTTGGGGTCGTCGATGATGAGCCGCTGGACGACGGGCACCGCCGTGGTCCGGTTGATGGTGTGGGTGCGGTCGACGGCGTCGCGCACCGAGAGCTGCTGGGTGTGGGGCGGGGCGACGTCGCCGGTGATGATGGCGGTGACCATCCCGGCCCGCTCGCGGCTGGTGGGGTTGACCGCCACCGCCGGCTGCTGCGACGCCGCGAGCACGCGGATGAGGGCCCGCTCGGCGATGGCCTCGGCCACCCGGGTGGACTCCGCGTAGCGGTGCAGGACGGCGTCGTTCACCTCGTCGGCCGAGCAGCCGCAGATGGAGTCGTGGGCGGCGTTGCGGATGAGGTCGCGCCAGGCGTAGTCGAGGAACGCTGCGGGGTAGGCGTCGGCGGGCTGCCAGCAGGTGGCGAGCGGCTCGGCCACCCGCTCCAGCCAGCGCTCGGCGCGGGCGGCGGCCTGCTTCACGTCGACCCGGCAGGACGCGACGCCCATGAGCAGGTTGGACCGGGCGCCCGAGCGCAGCTCGCCCTGCCAGGTGGGCAGGCCCTCGCGGGGCATGCCGGCGATGTGGGCGGCGAGCGACGTGACGACGATGCGGTACTCGTCGGAGGCCTCGTTGGCCTCGGCGACGACCCGGCCGAGGTGGGCCTGGGGCAGGAGGTGGTCGGTGCCGTTCATCCAGAGGATCGAGTCGCCGACCTTGTTGCCCTGGGCCTCGCGGAACGAGTCGATCTTCTCCAGGAGCTCCTTGCCGTGCTCGGGCATGCGGGCGCCGTTGCCGTAGCCGTCGGTGAGGTACTCGGCCCGCACCCGGGTGCCGTCGGGCGACTCCCACCAGAAGCCC
This sequence comes from Acidimicrobiales bacterium, assembly GCA_035555395.1. GTDB lineage: Bacteria > Actinomycetota > Acidimicrobiia > Acidimicrobiales > Iamiaceae > Aquihabitans. The sequence continues at coordinate 16,270 of DATMGQ010000196.1, read as the reverse complement.
GGGGCGTCGATGGCCGCCGGCACGCCGCGCCACACGACGGCATCGGTGAGCCCGAACCCCGCGAGGATCTGGGGCATCTGGGCGACGTGGCCGAACATGTCGGGCAGGTAGCCCACCCGCATCGAGCCGCCGAAGCGGGCGGCGGTGGCCAGCCCGAGGCGCAGGTTGCGGACGTGGGTCTCGCCCGACACGAGGAACTCGTCGGGCAGCGTGTACCAGGGGCCGAACGAGAGCCGACCGGACTCGTTGAGCGCGGCGATGCGGTCGCCCTGGTCGGGTCGGATCTCGAGGTAGTCGTCGACGACCGCGAGCTGCCCGTCGAGCTGGAAGTGGGCGAACGAGTCGTCGCCCTCGAGGCGGGGGAGGAGCCCGTCGAGCAGCTCGACCAGCTGCATCCGGAACAGCGGGTACGGCTTGTACCACTCCCGATCCCAGTGCGTGTGCGGGACGACGTTGACCTGGCGAGGAGCGGCGGCGGGCATGGCTCAACGCTACGGGGTGGCACTACCCTTCGGAAATGCCGAAGTTCGTGATGCTCTCCACGCTGGGACCCGACGGCCACGCTCGGATGCGGGAGAACCCCGAGCGGCTCCGAGAGGTCAACGCGGACGTCGAGTCCATGGGCGTGAAGGTGCTCGAGCAGTTCGCCCTGCTCGGTCCGTACGACTTCCTGAACATCCTCGAGGCCCCCGACGAGGGGACCATGGCCCGGGTCGCGAGCACCCTCGCGGCTCGGGGCACGCTGAAGACGCTCACGCTGACCGCCATCGACGTCGAGGACTTCATCAACGTCATGCGGGGCGGATCCGATCCCACCTGACGGGGCGCGCGACGGGCTCGTGGAGGGCGCCCCCGTCGACGGTGCCCCGGATGCCATCGATGACGGCGTCGAGGGTGCGGCTGCGCCGCGCCCACCCGGTCCCTGGACCTGGGCGGCCTGGGTCCTGCTGGCCGTGCTGGCCGCTGTCCTGCCGGTCTTCGTCGCCTCCCGGCTGTTCCCGGTCGGTTCGCCCGACCGGGACGACGCCGGCTACCTGTCGCAGGCCAACGCGCTGCGAGCGGGCGAGCTGACCCTCTCGGCGGCGGACCACGACCCCTCCTTCCTGCCGTTCCTGTCGGGGGTCGAGGGCGATCGGGTCGTGTTCAAGTACCAGCCGCCCTGGCCGGCGCTCATCGCCGCCAGCGAAGCCGTCACCGGGAGCCCCAAGGGCGCGCTCGCGGTCACCGGGCTGGCGTCGGCCCTCGCGGTCGCGGCCCTGGCCTACGAGGTCACGCTGCGGCGGCGCGCCGCGCTGGCCGCGGGGTTCGTGTTCGCCACGTCGCCCTGGTTTTTCATCCAGGCCGGCACGTACCTCGCGTACCCGGCGTCGGCGGCGCTGCTCTGCGGGGCCACGGCCCTGGTCCTGCGCGCCTCGCGCACCGGGGCGGCGCGCCTGTGGGCCGGGGCGGGCGCGGTGATCGCGCTCGGCGTCTTCCACCGGCCGTTCGACGCGGTGCTCGGCTTGGTGCCGCTCGGGGTGTGGTTCCTGGCGGAGCGGTGGCGCTGCGGACGGATCGGGCGCGACATCGGGTGGATCGCGCTCGGTGCCTCGCCGTTCGCGGTGCTGTTCTTCGCCTACAACCGGGCGGTCACGGGGAAGCTGTTCACGCTCGCGTTCTCGCTGGTGGGGCCGAACGACACGTTCGGGTTCGGTCCGCGGTCGAGCCTGGCCGACCCCGGTGCGGAGGGCTTCTACGACTTCACCCCTGGCGAGGCGTGGCGCACGTTCCTCGCCTTCGCCGCGTCGCTGACCGACTGGCTGCCGGGTGGGCTCCTCGTCCTCGTGCTGGCCTACCTCGGCTTCCGGGCGGTGCGGAAGCGCAGCGTGGGCTGGCTGCTCGTCGCCCAGGCCCTGGTCTTCCCGGCGGGCTACTTCGTGTGGTGGGGAGCCGCCAACGCCTGGGCCTACCGCCTCCACCTGCTGCTCGGGCCGCTCTACTGGTTCCCGATCCTGGCCGTGGCGGCGGTGCTCGCCGGCGCCGGCATCGACCGCCTGGCCACCGACCGGCCGAGCATCCTGCGCCGGGTGCCGAGCGCGGCGATCCCAGCCCTGCTGGTGGTCGGACTGCTGCTCGTGTCGGTGGCCACGAGCGGTGACACCCGCCGCGACCTCGACGATGCCCGAGCTGCCCAGGAGCGGGAGATCGACGACCTCCGACCGGCGGACGGCGACCGCACCCTCACCATCGCCCCGCCGAACTTCGACGCCGACATCTACCTGCCCGTCCCCGTGCCCGCCCGGCTCGACGGCGACCACCTGGTCGCACTGGACCCGACGCAGGGCGACCTCGGCTTCGAGCTCCTCGACCGCTTCCCGGGTCGGGCGGTGGCCCAGGTGCTGCGGGTCCACGAGCTGGGCAAGCCGTTCGACCCGGCCCACCGGGTGCGCCGAGACCTGACGGTGACCTCCGGACCCACCGTCACCCTCGCCGCCGACACCCACGGGCCCGGCACGCCCTACGCCGGGATCGACGGCGAGGAGGAGCCGGTCGAGAGCGACGACGGGCACATCGAGGTGACGCTGGCCGCCACGCCCACGCCGGGAGCCATCACGATCCCCGAGGGCGAGCCGGTGTGGGTGGTGCTCGGCATAGAGGACTTCGAGCTGCACTACCTGGCCCGCTCGGTCGACGGGGAGGTCCAGGTCATCGAGCCGGCCAAGCCGGTCCGCCACTACGAGTTCGAGGGCCACGACCCCGCCGACGTCGTGGAGGACGTCGACGTCCGCATCACGGCCGCCTGACGCGCCCGCCGTCGCCGGGTCGGCTCAGACCCACCACATCGAGTTCTTGCGCTCCTTGCGCACGTCCCCGGCGGGGATGGTCACCGGCAGGACCTGCTGGTCGCTGCGGCGGCGGACCCGGTACCCGGCGTCGGTCGCCTCGTGGACCTCGAAGCCCGATGCCCAGGAGCGGTCGAACCCGGTGCGCACCTCGACCCGCGTGCCCGGCTCCAGCCCGGCAGGGCGGGGAGGGGCTTCGTCGGCGCCGTGGGTCACCCGGCGAGACTAGGTCTCCGTCAACCGCCGTCAGCGGTATCGGAACCGGGGGTGGGCGAGGCCTGGTCCCGCCACGAGAACGACGGCGACACCACGACCTCGGAGGCGAGCGAGTTGGCGATGAAGCACTCCCGGTGGGCGACCTCGGCGAGGTGGCGCAGGCGGTCGTCGGTGGGTCGGGCGGCGCCCGTGTCGGCGAGGACCACGCGGGGCCGGAGGTCGATGCGGGTGATGCGGACGGGCGGGTCGTCCTCGGGCATCACCGCCTCGGCGGCGTCGTCGTAGGCGACCACGTCGAGGCGGGCTCGAGCCGCGACCGCGAGGAACGACAGCAGCTGGCACGACGATGCGGCCGCCACGAGCAGCTGCTCGGGGTTGAGGCGCGACGGATCGCCGAGGAAGGCCGGGTCCGATGACAGGTCGAGGGTCGGGTCGGCGCCGTCGGCCCGCAGTGCGTGGGCCCGGTCGTAGAGCCGGTAGCCGACGCCCGTGGAGCCGGACCAGGTCAGCGACGTCCGGTAGGTGTGGGTGGCGCCGTCGGTCACCGCATCACCCGGTGTAGGTGGCGGTGCCGTCGACCGGGACGGCACCGGGGGCGACGGGGGTGGTGGTGCCGTCGTCGGGCGTGGTGGTGGTCGTGGTCTCCTCGGGCTCGACCGGCAGGGTGACCGGCTCCCGCGCCGCGACGACGTCGGTGTGGTCGGTGCTCACCGTGCTCGTGGGCTCGGTGGTGGTGGCCATGACCCGGAAGTCGGTGGTGAACGAGTCGGCGGTGACCGTGATGACGCTGTAGCCCCGCTTGCGGGCGTTGGCGTAGCTGACCCAGGTGATCTTGGGGATGGCCGCCTCGAAGACCGGCAGCAGGTCGTCGCCGAAGCCGCTGCTGATCGAGGTGGCGACGACCTCGTAGGCGACGTCGGGGTTGCCGGCCGCCTCGTAGTCGCCCACCCGGAGGGCTGCGGCGCCGGCGAGGTGGATGTCGCCGGAGAGCACCATCGGGTTGCGGACCTGGTGGTCCACCAGGCTCCGCAGCAGGCGGTCGCGGGCGGCGACGTAGCCGTCCCACTGGTCGAAGTTGTAGAGGACGGTGGTGCCGATCGTGAGGGGCGTCGCCGTCATCACCGTCTGCTGGGCGACGACGTTCCACCGCGCGTCGGTGGCGGCGAACTGCTCGTCGAGCCACGACTCCTGGGCGGCGCCGAGCATGGTCTGGCTCTCCGCGTGGCGGGCCGGCGTGTCGGTGCCGCTGCCCTTCCCATCGGGGTACAGGGACCGGAACTGGCGGCCGTCGAGCACGAAGAACCGCAGCAGGTCCGAGTGCTCGACGGTGCGGAACAGCGTGTAGTCGGGGCCCCCGGGGGCGGGGAGCCGCAGGGGCTGGTGCTCGTACCAGACCTGGAACGCGTCGGCGCGCCGGGCTCGGAACGCGGCGATGGCGGCGGGGTCGCCGGCCCCGGCGCCCTCCTGGCCGGCGTCGCCGACGGTGTCGTTGGCGACCTCGTGGTCGTCCATGGTGACGATCCACGGGAACGCGTGGTGGCTGGCCTGGAGGTTCGGATCGCCCTTGTAGAGCTCGTAGCGGGCCCGGTACGTGGCCAGGTCCTGCGAGAGCGGAAGCGAGATCGGCCGCGGCCCCGACGACTTCGACCGCTCGTAGATGTAGTCGCCGACGAACACGACGAAGTCGAGGTCCTCCTCGGCCAGGGCGGCGTGGGCCGTGTAGTAGCCGTCGCTCCAGTTCTGGCACGTGGCGAGCCCGAAGCGCACCTGGTCGGGACTGGCGCCGGCACCCGGGAACGTGCGGGTGCGGCCGGTGGGGCTGGTGCGGCCGTCGGCCGAGAAGCGGTACCAGTACCAGGTGTCGGGTTGGAGGCCGGTGGCGTCGACGTGCACCGAGTGGGCGAGGACGCCGACGGCCGGCGCCGTTCCCGACGCGACGACGTCGGCGAAGGCCTCGTCGGTGGCGACCTCCCAGTCGACGGCGATGTCGGTGGAGGGGAGGGGCGAGCCGTCCGGGCTGATGAGGCGGGTCCAGAGGATCGCGCTCGTCGACGTGGGGTCGCCCGAGGCGACGCCCAGCGGGAAGAGGTTCCCGGCCGGGAGGAGCGCGGCCCGCGCCCGGGCCGCCGCCAACTGGCGGGGATCGAGCAGGGAGGCGCCGGCCAGGGCGAGGGCCCCGGCGAGGAAGGCACGGCGGCTGGCGGTGCCGGGAGCGGGCGTCGGGTTCATCGGACCTCGGTGACGGGAGTCGGTGCGTGAGTCGGGACGGATCAGGACGGAGTGGGAGCGAAGGCGTGGCAGCCGGCGGCGACGAGCGCGCCCAGGGCCAGCAGCCGGGCCGCGAGGACGGTGGCGTCGGACCCCGGCGTGGCGCCGACCCCGGCGACCGCGCCCGCCGAGCCGAACGACAGCACGGAGCCGGCCGAGCCGATGGACAGCACGGAGCCGGCCGAGCCGATGGACAGGACCGAGCCGGCCGACCCGATCGACAGGAGCGACCCCGCTGACGCGAACGACCAGGCCGAGGCGAACGACAAGGTGGAGCGGTGGCTGAACGCGCTCAGGGCGGAGCCGCTCGACCGGTACGAACCCATGGGCGCACGGTAGGCGCCCGGCGCCGGTGGCGCGGGCCTAGTTGCCGCTGGTCGGCGACACCGGGGCGTCGGCACCCTCGCTGGCGCCCTCCGCCTCGGTGGTGGTCGTGGTCGAGCCGCCCTGCTCCTCCGGCGGGCCCGTTCCGGTGATGTCGAGCACCTGGTCGACCAGCCACGACAGGGCCTGCGGGGCCTTGTCGGGATCGATGTGCATCCCGTCGCGGGTGCGCAGCGGCAGGCAGCGGCCGGGGCCGTCGGGGCAGACGTAGTCGGCGAAGTCGACGACGTCGGCGCCCTCGGCCTTCGCCGCGTCGGCCAGGACGCTGCGGACGCAGTCCATGCGGGCGATGTGGTCGGTGGGGTAGATCCACTCGGCCAGGTCATCGGCCCAGGTGGGCAGGACGAGCACGACGTGCTCGGCGTACTGCTGGAGGAAGAGCAGCCGCTCCTCGACGTCGTTCTGGTACCACTTCCCGGCCACGGGATCGCACGGGCCTCGGAACGAGCCCTCGATCTGGCGGTCGAGCACGGCGTGGCCGCCGATCATCAGGACCGCCACGTCGTCGGCCCGCTCGAAGAACTGCGGGTACTGGCTCGGCCAGCCGGTGCAGCCCTCGGGCGTGGGCACCAGGGCGCCGGTGGTGGACCGGGCGACCGGGTTGCCACGGGCGGCGTCGCAGGCCTCGAGCGTGCCGTCGACCAGGGCGACCCGCTCCGGGTCGAGGCCGGACCCGCCGTCGCGGATGATCCAGTTCGGGACCGAGTCGCCCACGATGGCCAAGCGCGCCGGGCCGGGGGCCTCGGCCGTGGTGGTCTGGGTCACGGCGTCCTCGGGGTCGACCACCGCCGGCGCCGGCTTGCGGACGACCCGCTCCTTGGGGCCGGTGGGGGCGATGGCCAGCGCCACGACCAGGGTGACGACGAGGCTGGCGAGGCCGATGGCGATGACGGTGCCCGACGGCGTCTCGGGGCGGCCCCGGCGGAACCGCTGCTCGACCAGGAAGTAGGAGACGATGGCGAGGGCCAGTGAGATCGCCACCCGCACCAGGAACAGCGGGACCGGCGCCAGGTGCACCCGGGGCGGGCTGAGCAGCACCACGATCGGCCAGTGGTACAGGTACAGGCCGTAGCTGATGAGGCCGAGGCTCCGCAGCGGCGACACCGAGAACACGGTGGACACCGGCCCGGGACGGGACGCGGTGCGCACCAGGACCGCCGACAGGCAGGCGAACAGGACCAGGCCGCCGCCGGTGACCCAGCCGTCGGAGACGTGCGTCGTGCACCACAGGACCACCGTGATCGCCAGCGCGCCGAACGCGGCACGGGTGAGCCAGACCGGCGGCCGCTCGGTGGTGGGCCGGGTGGCGCAGGCCAGCAGCGCGCCGATGGCGATCTCCGGGGCCCGGTGGATCGTGCCGTAGTAGGCGAGGGTGGCGTCGTTCGTGAGCACCGTGGCCACGAAGCCGACGACCGTGACGCCGACCGCCCCGATGGTGAGGTTGCGGCGGAGCCGATCCGGCGCCCGGCGGGCCAGGAACCAGGCCGCCAGCGGGAGCACGATGTAGAACTGCTCCTCGATCGCCAGCGACCAGAGGTGGACCAGCGGCGACGGGGCGCGGAACAGGTCGCCGTAGGCCTGCCCCCGGGCGATCTCCAGCCAGTTCGTGGTGTAGGTGAGCGCGCCGATGATGTCGCCGCGGATCCCCCGGCCGAGGTTGGTCATCCGGGCCATCACGGCCACGGCCAGCACCACCAGCAGCAGCGCCGGGATCAGGCGCCGGACCCGGCGGGACCAGAACCCGGCCAGGCCCATCGAGCGGTCGCGCTGGACCTCGGCGAGCACCAGCGTGGTGATCAGGTACCCCGACAGCGTGAAGAACAGGGAGACGCCGAGGAACCCGCCGGGCATCCAGGTGGGCGGACCGGCATGGAAGACGACGACCGCGGCCACCGCCGCGCCCCGGAGGCCGTCGAGGCCCGGCGCGTGCGGGATCCGAACCGGAGCGGCCGGTTCGGTGGAGGCCGTCGATGGCTCGCGGTCCTCGGACAGGGTGGAGGCGGTGTCTGGTGGCAAAGGTGGGCCCTGGCGGGGGCGTGCGATCGGCCGGGCGGGGGACGGACCGGCTCCCGATCTTTCCACGCCGGCACGGTCAGTACGGCACCGTGCGGCTTCCCGGACGGTGGCGGTAGGTTCCCCATGCCATGGCTCCGCAGACCGCTCCCCAGCTCCGCAAGGCGCTCAAGCGGTCCGCCCCTGGCCTGACCAGGGAACGGGCGCTGTGGGCGGACGGGCACGAGGTCGTCGTCGGCATCGACGAGGTCGGCCGGGGCGCCTGGGCGGGCCCGCTCACCATCGGCGCCGTCGTCCTGCCCAAGGAGGGTCGGGTCAACAAGATCCGGGACTCCAAGATGCTCACCGAGCGCGAGCGCGAGGCCCTGTTCGACCGCATCACCGAGTGGTGCGAGGCGTGGGCCGTGGGCCACGCCTCCGAGCAGGAGTGCGACGAGCTCGGCATGTCGGAGGCCCAGCGCCTCGCGGCCCGCCGGGCCATCGACGGCCTCGGCGTCGCCCCGGACCAGTTCCTCATCGACGGGAAGTGGGACTTCATCGGCGGCGGGATGACCACCATGATCGTGAAGGGCGACGCCACCTGCCTGTCCATCTCGGCGGCGTCGATCCTCGCCAAGGTCACCCGCGACCGCATGATGCGGATCGAGGACGAGAGCTACCCCGCGTACGACTTCGCCTGGAACAAGGGCTACCCGTGCCCGCGCCACAAGCAGGCCCTGCGCGGCCTCGGGCCCTCGGCCATCCACCGCCGCAGTTGGGCCTTCATGGACGACATCCCGTGGACCGGTGCCGTCCGCTACGTGCGGCCGGATCCGCAGGGCACCCTGTTCGACACCTGACACCGGCGGACCCGGGATGGGACGTCCGTCCAGGGTGCGGTGACGTCCATCGGCACCGAGCGTTCGGCGACGCACGGACCGGCACCTGCGTGTAGACACCGGCGCATGCCCACCCCGCAGCAAGCGGCCGCCGCCCTGTTCGACGAGCTCGACGCCATCGGGGCCGCGGCTCCGGTCGGGGCCTCGTTCGACCCCGTCGCCCTCGACCGCATCGCCGAAGCCGGCCTCGCCGCCGTGTCGGTCCCGAAGGAGGTCGGCGGCAACGAGCTGCCGCTCCTCGACGTCGTCGACGTCTGGTCCGAGCTGGCCCGGGCCGACGGCTCGATCGGCTGGGTGGCCTTCGCCATCGACTCCGCCGCCTCGTACTTCGGCTCCTACCTCGCCGACGACGGCGCCGACGAGGTCTTCGCCGACGGCGTGCCCCGCTTGGCCGGCCAGTTCGCCCCCAACGGCGCCGGCGCCGAGGACGGCGACGCGTGGGTCGTCGACGGCAGCTACCAGTTCGGCTCCGGGCTGACCGTGGCGAACCTGGCGGGCTGCGGCTTCTTCGCCTCGCCCGCCGACGGCGGCGACCCCGGCTACCGCTTCGGTGTCCTGCCCGTCGACCAGGCCCAGGTCCAGGGCAACTGGGACGTGCTGGGCCTCCAGGCCACGCAGTCGGTCGACTACCGGCTCGAGGGCGTCCGCATCCCCGACCGCCACACGTTCGACTTCTTCGCGCCCGTCAGCCACCGGGGCTCGGCGATGCACCGCCTCGGCGTGCTGCCGCTGACCGCGGTGGGCCACGCCGCGTGGGCGCTCGGCGTGACCCGGCGCCTGCTCGACGAGCTGCGCGCCGCGGTCACCCGCACCCGGATGGGTGCGGCCAGCTCGATCGGCGAGTCCGACCACGGGCTCATCACCATCGCCCGCCTCGAGTCGAAGTACGCCGCCGGCCGGGCGTGGGTCCGCGAGTCCGCCGAGCAGGCCGAGGCCGAGTGCGCCGAGACCGGCGACTTCTTGTCGGTGCGGACCTCGAACCTCGTCCGCCAGGCGTGCGTGCACGTCAACCAGACCGGCGTCGACATCGCCGACGAGGCCTACCGGCTGGCCGGCACGGTGGCGCTGCGCGGCGGCGCCTTCCAGCGGGCGTTCCGCGACCTGCACGCCGGCGGCCAGCACTTCTTCGCATCCAACGCGGCCAGCATCGACTGGGCCAAGACCTTGCTCGAACAGGGGGCATGACATGGACGACTTCACCGGCGCGACCGCCATCGTCACCGGCGGGGCCAGCGGCATCGGCCGGGGCCTGGCCACCTCGCTGCTCGAGGACGGCGCCGCCCACGTGGTGCTCGCCGATGTCGAGGCCGGCGCCCTCGACCTCACCGTCTCGGAGCTCCAGGCGCTCGGGAAGGGCGAGGTGTCCGGCGTCCGCTGCGACGTGAGCGACCCGAAGGCGGTGGAGGACGCGGCCCGGGTGGCGTGGGAGCGCACCGGCGGCATCAACGTCGTCTGCCTCAACGCCGGGGTGTTCGCCGGCGGCTACTCGTGGGAGACCACGCTCGACGACTGGGACTGGGTCATGGGCGTGAACCTGCGCGGCCTGGTCCACGGCATCCGGTCGTTCGTGCCCCGGCTCATCGACGCCGGCCAGCCCAGCCACGTCATCGGCACCGCGTCGATCGCCGGCATCGTCGCCTCGGCGGCCTCGGCCGTCTACTGCACCTCCAAGTTCGCCGCGGTGGGCCTGATGGAGAGCCTCCAGCACGACCTCGGCCTCGCCGGCGCCGCCCACGTCGGCACGTCGGTCATCTGCCCGGGCATGGTCGCCACCAACATCGACCACGGCGACCGCAACCGCCCGGCGGACCTCGACCAGGCCACCGACACCGAGTCGTCGCACCTCGCCAGCGACAGCATCAGCCAGATCCTGAGCGACGGCGGCCTCGACCCGCTGGTGGGCGCCCGCCACGCCCTGGCGCAGGTGAAGGCCGGCCGCTTCTACGTGACCACCCACGAGGGCGACCTGTGGGACCGCCTCGTCGGCAACCAGAACGACGACCGCCTCGCCGGCCGCCACCCCCGCTTCCAGATGTACGAGTAGCCGCGTCCCGGCGGAGCGGGCGGGGCCGGGGCAGACTCGGTCGATGCCGGTGGGACTCGACGGGAACCCGGACCCGGTGGTGACGGCGGCGCGGACCTCGGTCCTCGACGCCGTGGCCGACCAGGTCGCACGCCACCGCGGCGCACGCGTGCTCGTGGGCGTCGACGGCCGGTCGGGGAGCGGCAAGTCGACGTTCGCCGATGAGCTGGGCCGGACGCTGCAGGCCCGCGGCCACGCCGTCGTCCGGTCGACGACCGACCTGTTCCACCGCCCCCGGCACGAGCGGATGCGCCGCGGTGCGTCGTCGCCCGAGGGCTACGTCGCGGACTCGCACCAGCTCGAGGTGATCGCGGCTGCGCTGCTCGAGCCCTTCCGCTCGGGCGCGCCGACCGTCCTGGTCGGCGCCTTCGACGAGCCGTCCGACTCGGCCCGCCCGATCGAGGCGCTGGTGCCGGAACGGGCCGTGCTCCTCTTCGACGGGCTGTTCGTGCACCGCGCCGAGCTCCGGTCGTACTGGGACGAGTCGGTGGTCCTGCACGCGGACCGGCGCGCCGATGCGGCGTGGCTCGGCTACCTCGAACGGGACCTCCCCGAGGAGCCCACCGAGCGGGCCGCCGAGCTCGACCGGAGGCTGGAGCGGGCGCGCTGGCCTCGCTACCGGCACGGGTGGGCGCGCTACGTCGAGGCCGTCGGTCCGCTGCCCTCGGCCATCCACGTCGACAACGAGGATGTGGCCGCGCCGGCGATCGCTCGGCCGGCCGAGGCCGCGCGCCCGTGACGGACGTCCGGCGCGCCCGACCGTCGGACGGGGAGGCCATCGCTGCGGTCTGGCTCCGGTCTCGGGCGGCGTCGGTGCCAGCCATCCCGGCGCCGGTCCACCCGGACGACGAGGTGCGGGACTGGTTCCACCGCGTCGTGCTGCCCGAGCGCGAGGTGTGGGTCGCCGAGGCCGGGCGGTCGGTCGTCGGGTTGCTGGTGCTTCACGGCGACGAGCTCGACCAGCTCTACGTCGACCCGGACCACGTCGGGGTCGGCATCGGGAGCCGGCTGCTCGCGCTGGCGCAGGAGGAGCGGCCGGCCGGGCTGGCGCTCTGGACGTTCGCCGCCAACGCCGGCGCCCGCAGGTTCTACGAGCGGCACGGGTTCGTCGCCGTCGGCGGCACCGGGGGCGACAACGAGGAGGGTGCGCCCGACGTCCGCTACGAGTGGCGCTCGGTCAGCCGAGGATGACGCGCCCGTAGGTGACGCAGAGCCCGGCGGCGTTGATGGCCACGATCGAGCCGATCACCACAGCGGTGACCACCCGGGTCTTCAGGTCGCGGCGGGTGGCGGTGGGGGCCGGCATGTACCAGTCGGCGATGAGCGGGTCGCGGCCCGTCGGGCTCCAGGGCACGGCGTCGTCGGGCACCTCGCTGCTGGTGGCGGCCAGGGCCAGGCGCTCCAGCTCCTCGTCGGAGATCTCGTCGGTCGTCGTCTCGGTCGCCATCGGGCCTCCGGTCGGTCGCCGACCACGCTACGGCGCCCCACCGGATTTCGGGTCGTTCGTGCTGCTGTGGGGTGCACAGGTGACCCGAAATCGGGTGGGCGGGCACGGCGGGTGGATTTCGGGTCGTTCGTGCTGCTGTGGGGTGCACAGGTGACCCGAAATCGCGGGGTCAGGTGGCCAGGAGCTCGGCGAGCTCCTCCCGCAGGTCGAGGAACCTCGGGTCCCGCTTGGTGGTCGGGCCCCGGGAGCCGCCGAAGGGGATGTCGATCTCGGCCGCCACCCGGCCCGGCCGGGCGGCCAGCACGTAGATGCGCTGCGACAGGTAGATCGCCTCCTCGATGTCGTGGGTGACCATGAGGATCGTGGTGCCGGTGCGGTTCCAGAGCGTGAGCAGGAAGTCCTGCATGTGGCGCTTGGTCTCGGCGTCGAGGGCGCCGAACGGCTCGTCGAGCAGGAGCATGTCGGGCTCGGGGGCCAGGGCCCGGGCGATGGCCACCCGCTGGCGCATGCCGCCGGAGAGCTCCTTCGGCAGGGCGTCGGCGAAGTTGGCGAGCGCCATGATCCCGAGCAGCTCGGCCACCCGCTCCTCGCGCCGGGCCTTGGGCCACTTCGCCGTCTCGAGGCCGAACGCGATGTTCTCGGCGACGGTCTTCCACGGGAAGAGGGAGTAGGCCTGGAACACCATGCCGCGGTCGGCGCCGGGCCCGACGACCCGGTCGCCGTCGACGGTGACGACGCCGCTGGTCGCGGTCTCGAGCCCGGCGATGATCGACAGCAGGGTCGACTTGCCGCAGCCCGAGGCGCCGAGCAGGCAGACGAGCTCGCCCTGGTCCACGTGCAGGTCGACGTGGTCGAGCGCGGTCACGCTGGTCTTGCGGCCGGCGAACACCTTCGACACGTCGTCGACGACGAGCTTCGGGGTGCCCGGTCGCAGGACCGAGGAGAGGGTGGGAGTGGGCTCGGTGGCGGTCACGAGCGGGCCCAGGGTGCGATGCGGTTGCGGACCTGGCGGAGCAGCACGTCGCTCAGCAGCCCGATCACGCCGAAGGCGATCAGGATGGCGAACATGGCGTCGATCGCCCGGAACCGCTGCGAGCGGATGAGCTGGTAGCCGAGGCCCGACTGGGCGGCCAGCAGCTCGGCCACCACGAGCATGCTCCAGGCGGCAGCCAGGTTGATCCGGGCCACGTCGATGATCCCGGGCAGGGAGTGGGGGAGGATCACCTTGCGGAGGATGCGGAGCCGTCCCGCCCCGAGGGTGTAGCTGGCGTTGATCATCTCCCGGGGCACGTTGCGGGCGACGTCCGCCGTCATCAGCACGTTGTAGAAGGCGGTGCCGACCACGATCAGCCAGATCTTCGGGCTCTCGTCGATGCCGAGCAGCAGCAGGAACAACGGGATCAGGGCCGGCGCCGGGATGTAGCGGAGGAACCCGATCATCGGCTCGAAGAAGGCGTCGATCGAGGCGAACGTGCCGGTGGCGATGCCGAGCACGATGCCGATCGCCATCGAGATCGAGTAGCCGATCAGGACCCGCTGGGCCGAGGCCCAGAGATCGGTCTGGAAGGTGCCGTCGCCGACCATCTCCCGGAAGGCGGTCCAGCTCTCGGTCGGCGTGGCGATGAGGGCCGACCCGCCGCTCGACGACCAGAACCACAGGGCGAGCAGGCCGAGCACGCCGACCACGCCGAACCCGATGCGCCAGGCGGCGGGGACCTCGGTGCGGATGCCGAGGAGCTTCGACGGCGGCCGGCCCCGCGTGCCCGAGGGGCGGGACCCCTCGGCCACGGCGGTGGCCTCACCCGTCGTGCCGGCGACGGCGCTGCTCGCCGGCCAGGAGCCGGCCCGGTCCACGGTGGTCACCCGTTGGCGTCCACGTAGGCCTGGGTGAACTGCGGGGCGAAGAGGCCGTCGAGCGGCGCCTCCTCCTCGACGAGTCCGGACTCCAGGAGGAACGGGTTGATGCGCCGGGCCATCTCCGGCAGGGAGGTCGGGTCGTCCTTGCGGTCCTCGAAGGCGTCGAGGGCGGTCTCGGCGTCGAAGAGGGTCGTGCCCGACGCCAGGTCGGCGTACTCCTCGGGGGAGAGGCCGGCCTGCTCGGCCATGATCGCCGTCGTCCCGTCGGGGTCCTCGTCGAGCAGGTCGAGCGTGGCGTACCACCCGTCGACCACCTTCTGGACGTCGTCGGGGCGCTCCTCGACGAGCGAGGTGGCGGCGACCAGGTGGTCGGGGATGACGCCGGGGAAGTCGCCCGAGTCGAACAGGACGTGCGAGCCCTCGCGCTCGAGCGCCTGGACGGTGAAGGGGGCGAACACCCCGACGCAGTCGAACTCGCCCTCGGCGAACCCGGCGGCCGCGGCGTCGGTCTTGACGCCGACGAAGTCGATGTCGTCCTGGGTCATGTCCTCCTCGGCGAGCCCCTGGAGGAGGAGGAAGTGGTCGACCACGCCCTCCTCGGCGCCGATGGTCTTGCCCGCCAGGTCCTCGACCGACGTGATCGACTCGTCGCAGATGATGGCGTCGTTGCCGGTGGAGTTGTCGCCCGCCACGATGATCGTCTGCTCGCTCCCCGCGGCCACCCCGAAGAGCGTGTCGTTGAGCGTCTGGGCGTTGATGTCGACCTTGCCGGCGGCGAGGGCGTCGAGCGAGGCGGTGTAGTCGGTGAAGTAGACCATCTCGACGTCGATGCCGGCGTCCTCGTAGACCTTCTCCTGCTCGGCGACGGTGAGGGGGAACCAGCCCGGCCAGGCGCTGTAGCCGATCTTGATGGTGTCGCCGCTCGACGCGGATCCGGAGCCGCCGCCTCCGCTGCTGTCGCTGCCCCCGCTGCTACCGCACCCGGCGAGCAGGCTGGCGGCCAGCACCCCGGCCGTGAGCGTGGTGGCGATGCGTCGTGTGCCGTTGCGCATGGAGGTCCTTCCCTGTTCCGAGCACCGGTGGACGAGACGCCACCAGTGGATGCCCGAACGGTAAGGACGCTCTGTTTCCGGGTCGTTTCGGACCTGCGAACGGGGAGTATCCGTTTCGATTGAGTATCGAAACTCGGCCGGGTCAGGCGTTGACGGACCCCAGCTCGTCGGCCTCGGCCCGCACCGCATCGAGCCGCGCGGGGTCGGCGAGGAGCCCCTGCACGACCAGGTCGGCGAGGTGGGTGCTGATCGTCGCGACCGACCAGCGGGGACCGAGCCGGTACCAGTTCTGCACGCCCTCGTCGTTCGACAGCACGGTCACCGCCGCGAGCTTCGGGTCCACGCTGCGCAGGTCGCCGTCGGCGGTGCCGCGCCGGATGATGCGGGCGAGCTGGCGCTCGAGCGACTCGCGCTCCTTCCAGTACGACGCGAACTCCACCGGGTCGCGCACGGCGATGCGGTGGATGTCGTTGATGTCGAAGGGGAGGGCGCAGAGGGCGGCGACGTCGGCCCGCACGAAGCGGTGGAGCTGGGCGCCGGCGCTGCCGCCCCCGGCCGCGACCTGCTTGACCAGCTCCAACGGGACCACGTTGGCCCGGGCCACCATTGCGGCGAGGATCTCCTCCTTGCGGCGGAAGTAGTAGTAGAGCGACGACTGCTTGAGGCCGACCTCGGACGCGATGCGGCTCATCGGCGTGCCGCCGACGCCGAGCTCGCCGATCAGGCGGCTGGCCGCAGCGAGGATCTCGTCGGTGGGGTCGCCGACCACCGGACGGGCGTCGGTTCGAGGCCGGCCGGCGCGGCGCGGTGCGTCGACTCGTGCGTCCTCGGCCACGGGGGAATCGTAACGACGGCGATGGGCACGGGGGTGTGTTGTTCCCGTTTCGGCCGTGTGAACAGGTGCCCGAAGTGGTTGCGCTCGGAGGTGGCGGCGGGGACGATCGCTCCGTTGTTTCGATGCCGCATCGAAACCTCGGAGCTCGAGGAGCGAGATGGACGACCACCCGATCGACGAACCGGCCACCGACAGCTTGGAGGCCGCCTTGGCGCACGCCCGGTCGCAGGCCGGCGCCACCGCGGCGACGCAGGCCACCGTGCCGGCGGCCGCAGCGGTGGACCTGCCCGAGGGCGTGTCCGCCGCCGCGGTGACCTGGGACGAGGTGCTGGGTTCGGGCGGGTACGCCTCGGGCCGCGTGCGCCGGGGTGATGTGATCCGCTTCACGGACCTGGACGGCGGGACCTGCGCCAAC